>CANEDP010000006.1 GCA_947426305.1 uncultured Clostridia bacterium
AATATTTTTTATTTTATCACGGAAGGATTTTTTACACAACTTTTTCTATACTCTCAAAAAAACTTGGTTAAACTAAGTTTTTTATCTATTCTTTTAGAGCATTAACCAATTCTTCAAAATGTTCATCAAAATTAAAATCAATTTTTGGATCTTCTATTGAACTAAGTTCTTTTACATATTCTAAGATTTTATCTTCATCATAATGCTCTAAAAACTTAACCATTGAAATATTCCTTAACCAAGTATCATAAGTTGCCGAAATTTTACGGTTAGAATTATCTAATACAATGCATGGTGTATTTGTAATAATACAAAAAAGCATTCCATGTAACCTATCTGTTATTACTACTTTAGAATTTTTAAATTCTTGCAAAGATGTCTCAAAAAATTTTTCTCTTTCTGAAATCTCTACAAAATCATGACCAAGATGAGTATCTGTTATAAAAATATCCTCAAAATAATTTAAACTTAATAACTTTGTTAAATCTTCAACAATATTCTCCGAAGTGTTTTTTTCCATATCATTTCTTAAACATAACGTTATTTTTTTCCTTATGTTATTAGATTCTTCTGAGATTTTATCTTTTAAAAATAATACAATATCTGGAACTAAATGTACCTTATTTTTAAAATTAGTCTTCATAATGTCATATGATTTTTTTTCTCTTGCAAAAACTCTTAAATTGGGATTTTGTGCATAATCTTCTACCGATATTTTTAATTCTCTTTGTCCAATTTCATCTTCTTCAAAACTACTACTCTGTGGAAACGAAATTGACTTATTATTTTTAAATAATTTTATAATAAATCTACGTCTTTGTTCAAACCATAAATATGCATTTCCTAAATTTCCCCCACCAATTATTGTTAAAATATCATTATCATTTAAAATCTTTTTGATTTCATCTTCATAATCAAAAGCATCATTCATTGGAATTTCAACTATTTTTCTATCTGGAAAAATTCGCTTTATCATATTCTCTTGTGCAATCGTTATTGCTATATCTCCTATATTTCCATAATTTGCAGATAAAGCAATAAACACTTTTTTATCTGATTTATCAACTTTGGTAAAACCATATTCTTCTAACTTTAAATCTTTCTTCTCCATAAACTCTCCAATCCACAAAAAATTACTCATTAAAAGTACATTCATCTTATACCCTAATAAGTAATTTCTTGCATTCTAATATTCTATATTTAGACACACTTTTGATTCGAGAGCCAAAATACATTACTAATTTGCGTATTTATACTTATTACAGGTGATAAAATCCCATTACTTTCATATTCCATTTTAATACATTTTTTTGTACAGACGTTATAACAAGTCATACACCCTGTACACTTACTGGGATCACATATTGACATTTTTACCACCTCCATTTTTCGACCTTTTTTTCATTATACCATAAAATAATTATGATTTCAAGCATTTTATGGAAATTTGTAATAATTGGCAAAATTACGATTTTGTGGAATTGGACGTAAAAAAGGACGAGCTCTCACGTCCGTCCTTTTTCATCATTTCTATTTCAAAATTTTCTTCTTAATGACTACAATTCCTCCTGCTACAATAATTAAACTTACTGTTATTGTTGCGATTGTTTGTAATTTCCATGTCGCAAGTCCGCTACCAAATGGTGGTGATAAGGTAATCATTTCTGATGCTGTTGTATCTCTTTCATATCGCATTCCTGAACTTACTTTTGTATCTGTCATCAAGCTTATTTGTTTTTCTAATGCATTTGCTGGATTTTGGTTACCTACAATGGCAAGCTCATCATGTCTACCTACTTTGTTGTTGTATTTTATAATCTCTGCAATATTATTGATTTGTAAATCATCTGAGTCACTTGCAACATATTTCGTAACTGTCAAATTCATTGCTGCTTTATATTTTGCATCATTCTCAATAGCTGCTGCATATGGTTGTAATTCAATAATAAAGTCTTTGTTATTTAATGTGCTTTCTGTACTATCCACACTCACAATCAAGTTGTTTCGATTTTGTGTTTCATACTGAATTCCCTTGCTGTCTACAATCATATTGTTTTGAACAATATCTTCGTCAATATGTCCTTTCAATTCTTCTGTTGTAATATTACTCCAACTTGAATTTTCAAAATTGTTTAGGTTTCCACTAAATACAACATTATTATCAACATAGTCAACCACTTGTCTTAAGGTTGATGTAACAACTGCATCACTTTCGCCTACACCATAGTAGTAAATATTTCCTAAATATTTTCCAAGTGCTGTGTCATTTTTCAAAGCATTTCCATCTTTATGATATGTTGCAAAAGCTGTTGCCAAATTTCCAATTGTTTCAGGGAATTTTGTATTGTCTTCTGCGTAAACCATATTTGCCAATTCGCCTGTTCTATCAACTTCTCCTGCATTTAATACCGTAAATCTATATTTTACAGTAATTGTCGTTCCTTCTAAAATGCTTGTGTCAATACTGATGTATCTGAAACCATGTGTTGTCGCTTGGTCTCTATTTAGTGCTTGCAAATTGTCAATTCCATAGGAATTTGCTGAATCTAATTCAACATTTGCTGTGATTTTTCCGTTTTCATCAACTTCATAATCAATCGTATATTTTGCGTCCATAATGTTATTTCCATCGGATGTCGTCAAAATAATTTCCTCGATTTGTTGATCTAACGTAAGTTCCGTAATTGGTCTTTCTTCCAAACCGAAATCCACATTTTTTACCGTATATGTGTAATTCTCACTTCCATAGGTTGGAAGCTCGATATTCATATCGATTTTTGGTGTATCAGCAAACATTGTATAATCTTTATACAAATCGCTATTTTCGTTAAAGTCAGCCATTACAGCGGAATTTTTATACGTTATTTCTCTTGATTTTTCCACAACTTTTAGTCTTTCGATTTCGCTATCAATTGCTGTATTTACTCTTTCGCCACTTTCATCTGCATTCAAATAGTTATTAATATTTAAGTAACTATCTGCTTTCAAAGTTGTTTCCTCGTTTTCTAGTTTTCCATTGAACTTAGCTGATTTGTAATCTTGACCATTATAGCTTTCTGCTAACGAATACTTTGCTGAATCAATTTTCTTGTTTCCATAAATAAATCTTACAACATAATCACCTGCGATTACATTTTGGAATCTGTATTCACCCTGATTATCTGTTTCAATGGTTGTATCAAATCCTGTAATTTCTTCTAAAGTTGCTCCATTTAAACATTCTAATGGCTCTTCTGTTGGCCAGATGTAATCATATTCTGTGTAGCTTTCGTCTGGATTTTTTACTGCTACTTTTTGCACTAAGTTTGTTGTCAAACTTTCAATTTCTTTTTCACCAGAATCTTTTTTACCATCACCAACCCATTGATTATATCCTGGATTTTCTTGGTTGTCTCGTGCATCTCCATTGCTGTTATCTTCCCAAACGACACCATTAATATTTCTATCTACATTTTCTCCAACTAAGTTTACCTTAATTCTAGGTGCTGCGAAAGTATCGTCTTCATACCAAGCTTTGGTGTTATAAACTGGTAAGTTCACATTGCTTGGTGCAGAATCTCGGTCGATTCTTCCTGCATAATTTTTTGTTCCTTGATTGAATACAGAGTAACTTGCAATTTCTGCCACATTGCATTTTTGTCCTAAGATAATCGAATCTTCAATTGCTTTACCGCTTATCGTATCTTTATCTTTGTTTACTTTAAAGGTTAAGGTTAATTCTTTTGATTCTCCCGGAGCTAAAACAATTCCTAAATCATTTGCTGTCATTTTGTTGTAGATAATATTGTTTCCATCTCCGTCTGTGTCTGAACCTGGAATTCCTACTTTTGCATGAGTATCCCATTTATTTGCATAATCAGAAGCATTCGCCACTACGATTTCTGCATTTACATCGGATTCTGTTTTTCCTACAATTTGTGTTTTTAGATATTTTGTTTCATTTGCTCTTACTAACGTAAAGCTGCTGTCATAGTAATCATCTAAGCTATTGATTTGTACATCATAGATTGACGAACTATTTTGCAATTTTACCTTATATGTCAAATAAATATCTAATTCTGTATCTTTTAATGTTTTGCCCAAAGTTGCATAGAACTCTTTTAATTTATCATACAAGTCTAGATTATTTTTATACATCTCTGCTCTATAGTAATAATCTGATTTATAAAGTCCTAAGGTATATTTGATGTCTTCTGTATTATTTCCAACATAAATATCTTTACTTAGTGAGCCAAGTTTTTGCTCTGTTAAATCATAAAGACCACTATAGTTGTATTGATACATTCTTTCATTTAAAACTACTTTTGCATTATCTAAGTTTTTCGTTAAACCAACATCAACAACTTCTCTTTCCTTCAAACCTAGATTGATGTGTAAACAGTAATTATAAACTGCTAAGAATTTGTATTTTGTATGGAACCCTGAATCATCAATTGTTTTATTAACTTCTGTCAAAGCACTTCCGTCATAGCCATCCACATCAAATGGGAAGGTTAATCCTCCTGCTGATGTTGTAGCTGTTGCTTTGAATAAGTCTAATACTCTGCCATCATAAGGATTTGATGTATTTAGGCGAGATATCGTTGGATATGCTGTTCCAGCATTGGCAGAAGAATAACTGATTTCAGCCTGCGTTCCGTCTGTCAAGCCTACATAACCTGTTGTATCTCCATTTGCGTTGATTGCTGTTTTTCCAGATACTTCTTTGATGTTTTTGCTATTGTTGGAAACTTCAATTGCCATCGAGTTGTTTTCATAGTCTTTTTTGCCTGCTGTTGTTGCATTTTTAAAACTAGCTCCATCTCCATTTGCTGTAGCTAAGAAAGTTGTTGTCTCATACGTTTGACCGTCATAAGCAAATTCTACATCATAACTTGCCGAATATCCTTCCTGCTCTACTCCCGGAACGCCAATTCTTGGCACATCCCATTTACCATCTGATTTTGTGATAATTGGGAACGTAAGCTCATTGCCTTGGTCGTCTTGATAAGCAGTTGCTACTTTTCTTTCAACCACATTTCCTGAACCATCATAAATCACTTTATAAATGGTTACTTCTGCGTTCTCTTTTAATGGCTCACCTTCATCGTATACACCGTTTGGAGAATTGTAATATTCATCATCACTCTTTTGGTCAAGAATGCCATCTACCCAAACAATTCCTGACATTTCAAAGGTTAAATCAATTTCTGTATCCGATGGAATTTCGTTGACAATGGTTACTTCTACTGTTCCACCATCTAGCAAATTGTGCCCCGGCGTATCCGTTGATTCATTTTCTGTGTAACTATAATCGATTGACCTGCATACCCATTTGTCTGGAAGGCTTACTTCTCTCACTGTGTAAGTTGGTGTTTCTGAACCATACCAAACAACATTATCAATCGTAAATTCCCATCCATTTTCTGCAGATAAGGTTTTCTTGATGACTTTGCTGGAATTCTGAATGGTTTCACCGCCATACACGAAAGTTCCTTCTATCGTTACTTCTACATCAAATTTAACGTTCAATTGATTTGCCAATTCTTTTAGTTCTTCTGCTGTCATCTTCTCGCTTGAGAAGAAGTTTTTGATAACTTTTATATTTCCTTGATGTTTGTTTACATCATTCGTAAATTTGACTGCTGTCAAATTCGTTGTTTCTCCTTTTACCAATTGACCAGTAATCTTATTGGTATTTCTTTCGACTCTCGATTTACCATTTACTGTTTCTTCAATTGTACTTACACTCGCCGAATTCATATTAATTTCTTCTACTGTATAAGTAGGAGCAACATTTATATCTTTCCATTCGAATCCATATGGACCGATTTTCTCACCTGCTTTTACGCCATATACTTCAAATTCAACCGTTCCACTGTCTGTATTTTTTACGCCACTGACAGTTATTCTAAAGTCGAATGTATCGTCTGTCGTCTGTCCATCTTTTAACGCTTTTTCTACGGTTAAATAACTCATTGCTGAACCATTTAACGCATTTACTTTTATCGTAGAGCCATTTCCATTTAAAGTTCCTTTGGATGGCGTGATACTTGGTGTATATTTTTTACTGTCTTCGGTTTCAATCTCTGTAATCTCATACGTTGGTGCTGATTTTCCACTCCACCTATATTCTTTTGATGTCCATACATTTCCTGTTGTCTTTCCTTGTTTTACAACAATTGTAGCAACAGATACATCATGTCTGCCATTCGGCATCGTTACATCTACTCTAAATTTAAAGGTTTCATCTTTTTCTGCTGGACTACTTACTGTTTTTGAAATCTGTATCTTATTTCGTTTATATTTAATTTGATTGACCGCTGTTGCCGTTATGGTTTGATTGACCGCCAGTGTTCCCGAAGACGAACTGATGGATTTTACTTCCCAGCTACTATCCGATGGTGTTGAAACCTCTTGAATTTCATAGGTTGGTGCTGATTGCTTATTGGTCCATTTATAAGTTCCGACCGTTGCTGTTGAACCTGCTTTTACAGTTACAACACTATTTTCAACTCTTCCATCGCTATGTGTAATTTTTATTTTAAAATCAAAATATTGGTTTTTTCCAAATCTATCTTTTACTTCATCTGCTGATAGTTCGTTTCCATTTTCATCTAACGCTTTCTTTTGAATTTTCAAAGTCGATTGATTTAGTTTAATCGAAACTTTCTCAACTTCATACCATCTTGCAGCCATATTTTCTACAGCTAATGTTTGTGATTTCAAGTCAAGATTCTGTTTATCTGCTTTTAACTGATAACTCCATTGATGTACGTGTCCTAATTGACTGCAAGAACCTGCTGTACAAGTTCTCGTACAACTCCATGAAAATTTGTCATACGTTCCGCTTAGTTTCTGATATTTACCACCTGCTACTAAATATTTGTAATCTACATCAATTCCTGTCACTTTGGTTGCTTTTTCCATATAATTCATTTCAATATAGAAAGTTTCTTTTGAGGCAGGATATTTTTTGTCTTTGTCTTGTTTTTCTTTTGGGAAGATAAATCTCCATTGGTCATCTTTTAAGGCTTCTGTGCTAGCGTCTGTATAGATATCGAATTTATCAAGTAAGCCAAAATCGATACCATTAAAAGAATCGTCCACATACTTTATGTTATAAGGTCCAGCAATCCATTTTTGTCTTTTTTCATCAAAACTAACAGTTGCTTTTGATGTGTCAAACTCAATAGTAGATGGTACGTCTGTTTCAGGAAACATGATTTCTACCGTTTTTCCATCTTCAAACGTATGCGTCATTGGTTTATATTTGGATGTATCTTCAATATCGCCATTTTTATCTTTTACAATTTTCTTAACAAAATCTTGGTAAGCTGTTCCAATTGCTGCTAATTCATTATCTTTTGGATGCACATTACCTACATTTTCTTTTGTCGTCCACCACGCTACTTGTACAGGACATGGATAGCCACCTTGATTTTCTTTAATATGGTTTAAAATATATGCTGCCTTAGGAGGACAAATTTTGTCTTCTATTACTGCATAATAAGCAAGTTCTTCACTTTGATAATTATGACCAAGTAGTGTATTATAAGTTGCTTCATTACTTCCTAGTGTTGTGGTATCAATTTTATTTCCACCGTCTTTAGCATATTTAACATCATTTTGACTTGGAATGTGTTGAATATGGTCAGTACATAAAATTTGCCATAGTGTAGCCAATTGGTTATAACTGATTGAACGTGGACCATATGGATCATTTTCTACATAGCCTTCTTCTAACGTCTTTGCGTACGTTTTGCAAGATAAGAATATTGGCATTAACATCATGAATAAGATAAAGACAATTGCGATTTTCACTTTGTTATTTTTTATCATTCGACTAAACACCTCCTTTTCTCTTATTCTTTACTACTCTTTCGTATACGATAAACGCTACTGCGCCACCGATTAAAATACTTACAATCATTGCTGATACATAAATTAATGTTTCACCCGTTTTAACTGTTAAGATAATATCTGCTGTTGAAATATCGTCTTCACCTTGTGCTTTGTTACTTGGTACAGAGTTTCTGTCGGATACACCGTAGATATTAAAATCATCTGCAATTTCTGCTGTGTTACTTACTAAACCTGTATTTTCTGTTGTCATTTGTTTGGTTAATACTAAAGTAATCTCTTGGCTTTGACCACTTGCTAACTCTTTATTCGCTAAGGCTTTGGTGTATAAATTTCCACCTGCTCCTGTGTACCAGTCTGGATTTAGGTTAGAGTTAAACGTCATGCCTTGTGGCAAATAGTCAACAATTTCTGAAGCAAATCCTGCAAGATCTCCATTGTTGGTAACTGTCATGGTATATTCTACGTAAACTGTAGTTCCTGCTAGATATTTTGCTGTAATTGCATATTGTGAAAGTTTGGTTTTGTCAAATTCTTCAGTTACAGTTCCTTGTGCATTTTGAACCGTTACTTTAGTGATTGCTTTTTCAATTCCTAAACTAAATTGTGCAGCTTCAACAAGTCCGATATCTATATTGGATACATTGGCACCATTTACGCTAATTACATCAGTTACTGCACCGTTTTCTCTTTTACCATTTTGCTCAATCTTCGTTGTCACAACATCTGAATTAATGTTGGATTCGATTCCTTCTTTTCGATAGGTTGTCGTTGTATATAAAATAGTATCATATTTAAACAATACTAGGTAAGAACCATTTCCAATTCCTGCAAATGAGTATTCTCCATTTTGATTGGTTGTCATAGTTCCTTTAATCACACCAGATGTGCTGTCAACTAACATCGCTGTAACACCACTCATTCTTTGCTCGCCGTCATCTCTCATACCATTTTTATTGGCATCTAACCAAGCAACACCTGAAATTTTGTAAGATTTGGTAATGTCGGTATTAGTGTTTTGATTTGAGTTGGTTCCATTTTGATTGGTTGTAGAATTGTTATCTGTAACAGCTGAATCCTCTGGATTTTCTTCACTTTCAGTCGCTTGAATAATGTGTGTTACTGAGTTACTTGTAATTTCTTCAGCTCCAGCACTAGCTAAAGTTGCCACATTGGTAACTGTTTTCTCTTTGCTTCCATTTAAATTAGAAGCTACAGCTTGAATATTGACGGTTACTTCGTCACCCGCTGGAACGGATAAAGTTAATTCTGTTTTTTCTGTTTCGGACACATTTCTTATTGATTCCACTTCGCCTGCTCGATAGGTCATCTTAGTAACTACAATTCCTTCTGGAATGTTATCTGTCAAAACAACATTTCTTGCTTCCTTCATTCCTTCATTTTTAATCGTAAACTCATAATTGATGATTTCTCCTTCTGCAACATAGGTTGAAGTTGAAGTGTTTTGCGTAAATTGGATACTACTTTTTCCAATATTAATATTGATGTCTTTTGCTAAATAGTTTTTCGTTGTTTGTGCTGAAATCTCAGTTACAACAGAAACGGTATTTGCTGTTGTTCCCTCATTTAAGTCTCCCACTGTTACGACTAATTTTAAGGTTTGACCTTTGCTTTCCTCTAGGTCTCCAATTTTCCAAGTTACTTCGCCTGTTGATGCGTCATAATTTCCTTGGTCCTCACGTCCTACCATGTAGGCTTTTTGGAAAGTTAAGCCTTGTGGAAGTTTGGTTACTACTGTAACATCTTTTTGTATTTGTTCTGTCAAGTTTTCAGCGCGTATGGTAATATTTAATTCGTCGCCTTTTTTATAGTAGAAATCACTTGGCACTTCTGAATCGATAAATTGGTAAATGTTCCATTCAGATGGCTCTAGTTTTATTTCTATTTTATTAGAAGAAACTTTCGCATCTAAATCTTTTGCCTCTACTGTAGCAGATACATTGACTGTATCTTCTGAATAGATTTTTTCTACTTTTACGATTGCGTTAATTTCAAGTGATGTATTTTTTGGCAAATCTTCGATTTTTGCAATTACTTTTCCGTCTGCAAATTCAATATTGGCAATGTCTTTGTCTGCTTCTGCTGATACGAAAGAAGTATTGGCTAGTAGTGGAATCTCCACTAAAACATCTTGTGCGGTATCTTGACCAATATTTTTTATCTTAGTTGTTAGTTTGATTTCGTCATTTTCTTTGACTTCTGTTACGTCTGCTTTTAAGTCAATTTCTAGTTCTGGACCTGCACCTGTTGTTAATCCAATTAAATCTGGTTTGGCTTGTTCTTCTATTTGGTTTCCATCGATGTTGTTTGTGTAGGTTGCCACAAAGGTTCCATAGATGTTTTCATTATGGTTTAAGTTGGCTGGTATTTCATATTCGTAAGTAAATTTTAATACTTGTTTTGCTTCGATTGTACTATTTTCATTGTTTGGAATGATTAAGTAAGATTTGATGTTTTCCAAACTTTCTGGATTAGTAGTCCAGCCATTTGCTTCACGATTTAGGTCCCTAGTTGCTTCTTTGTTTTCTGAATAATAAATCGTGAATTCTCCATTATTATTTTCACTTGAAATAATTGGGCTAACCATTTTGGTGTCAAGTGTGGTTCCTAAATTTTCGTCTGTTGTTAAATCTTTTATTCCTTCAAATGGAATTCTTCCTAAAATTGCAACATTGGTAATGGCATTTTCATTGTTATTCATGATGGCAATTTCCATTTTGGCATTTTTAGCTTCTGAGTAAATGTCGATATAATCGACTTGGTTTCCTTGTTTCATGGAAGTTAACATACTTCCTTTGTTGTTATAATTAGATAATGTGTTGGTTGCAACAACTCCACTTGGTGCAGAATATTTGATTTCTGCTTCTTGGTAAGCAACGGCATTCGTATTTTCCAAATGATATTCCACAGAATTGGCGTAATTCGTTGCTTCGCTGTTGTAGCAGTATGCTTTAATTGCTTGATTAATTGTAGGTGTAAATTGATCAACATCAATATCTGCATTTAGGACAATATTGGTACCATTGGTTAAAACTCCTGAATTGAAATCTGTTTGATTTCCTACGACAGTAATTTTGATGATGATTTTTCCGTCTTTTATATAGGATTCAACGTTAGCAATTTCTAGTCCTTCTCCATAAATCATGCTACTATTTGTTATGTTCATATTGTTAATCTGCTCTGGCATTTCGATTTCGAATACAGAGTTTCCATATTTGTCAGACGTTTTTTTATCGTTGTTTAGTTCTAAACGTATTTCTACGTTCGTGTTTGTTGTTACGGTTGATAAACTATCTCGATCTATTTTTAAGTTGAAGTTTGTTGTGGTGTCATTTAGTTTTGTTTTGGTAGAAACACTTCCTAATTCAGTCATATCTGAAACATAAGTAAATTTTGCTTTTTGACTTGTTGCAGTTTCGATATATTCCATATTCGCATATTCATTTTGGCTCATTTCTACATTGGAAATCGCTTTTTTACTAGCAATAATTAAGTTTCCTGTATTAACTGGTGCCGATGTTTTGATTATAATTTTTGAAATTTTATCTTGAAAATTAATCACATAATTTCTATTTTCATCTGTTTGACTTTCTTCATTGATATTTGTTAATACATCTCCAGAATTATTTAATATTTCAACATTTCCATCTTCGCCTAAAATTTGATTGAAATTATCTTGGCTAATAAAAATTTGTTTGTAATAGATATCATTGGTTTGTATTTTGTTACCTGATTTGTCTATATAACTATTTTCTATATCTTCTACTAGCATTCCTTCAACCATATCTGTGTAAGAAACATTCATAGAAGTTTTTGTATTGTATTCAATCTCTTTATTCAAATAACCATAAGATTTTGAAGCTTCTGGCGTTTCATTTTCGATGTGGTAAGAAACAATATTTCCAGTTTGTCCTGTTAAAATAATTTCGTCTGTTCTTTGAGCTTCAGTAGTCGTTTCTCTGTTTTCTGCTTCAATTCCACTAAAAGTAACTGACTTTGCTTTAATGGTAGAGGATGTTTTCATTTCTTCCTCAAGGGAAATATTTTCGAAAACATAAGTGATTACATATTCATCCATTCCTGCTTGGCTGTAATATCTTTCTTCTTGTTTGGTTTCTTCACCTTCTACTTTAAGGTATTCATCAAATTGATTAACCTCCACCAATTGCTTTTGGTTCTCAAGCTTAATATTAATTGTACCTTCTTCTTTATTATAAGTCCAATTTTCGTCCGTGAACTCTACTTCTCCAACGCCTTTACCATTTGTGCCCACTGTAGAATTGGCAACAACATTTACCTGAGTTGGCATTTGACCTTTCATTTGAGGCACATCAATATTTACTTGAGTTTCTTTGATTGGTAAAGTATTCTGATTTTCGTTTGAGCTATCTACTTTCACAACTGTTTGCAAAATCATTCCATTATCACTAAATTGAATATATTTCGAAACTTCTTCTTCTACTTTGGTGGTTCGGTTATCTTTCCACGCCAAACTTAAGCTTACTTCTTTCGAAATTTCATTTTCTTCTCCGTCATCATCTATGTAAATTCCTGAAAGAATGACTTTAGTTGTGCTGTTTAGTTTGACCTCATTAATGTATTCTTCCATTTTGTATTCGATTGGAATCGAAATTTCAATCGCGTCTGAAGAATAGTCAATTTTGTTGAATTCCAAAATATTATTTTCTAGGTTTTGAATATACTCTTGCTCCGCAACAGCATTTTCTTCTTTGATTTTGAAATTCAATTCTTCGTTTTCTTGTGGCTTAATTTCTACTTTTCCATTTTTTAGGTATCCGCTTTCTTTAATGTCAAGTTTTAAGCCAATTGTAAGATTTTGATTGTTGACATCACTTGCCAATGCATCTGACATTTCTTCTCCGTTAGCTAAATACGCTTCAAATTCAACATTTTCGTTTCCTGTATCTGAATTTGCTCCAAATAAGGACACAAAACCTGTTGTAGCAAAAGCTTCTGTTAACACTGCAAAATGCGAAAATGTCAAAGTGAAAACTAAAAACATTGCTAATAGTTTTTTTCTGTTTACCATAGTTTTTCCTCCTCAAAAACAAAACTTTACTTATAATTATACTATATTATCACATTCTATTTTACTACATTTTTTTGTGTAGTCAATAGCCTTAAAGACTGATAATAATAGATTCTTTTAAGTATCAAAAAATTTTATTTACGGAAATAAAGTCTTTGATTACCTTATTTTTCAAATATAAAATTTTTGTTACATAACATCTTTTGGATTTTTTCTTTATTTTTCATAAGTCCATACTTTCATTATATCATATTTTTTATTATTTCTCAACCTTTTTTTGACATTTTTTCAAAAAAGTTTAACTTTTTGGGTGGCTTTTTCCAATGGTTTGATAAAATTTATTGTCGATTTGACAGATTTTTTGTCGAATCTCAGGAAAGTTAATATGTAAATTTATAATTAGGAAATTAATTTTTAGAACATTTGTTTTGATTTATTTTCTTAGGGAGATAGTAAATTGGCAATTTTTATCTACAAAAATTCAATTCATCTAAAAGATAAAACCGCCGATTGGCGGTCTTATTTTTTATTTGATTAATCCTGTTGGTGGTGAAATTGTAATAATTTCTGCTGCGTCTGTATCATTTTCATATTTGTTTACTCCTGTCCAATTTTTAGCAACATTTGCATTTCCAATTACGCCTCCACCTTCTACATTTGATGAATTTACTTTTGGTAAAGTGGTTCTTCTTCCTGTTACAGTCGTATATTGCACAACTTCTGCAATGTTTTCATAGCTTAGTCCTTTTCCTAAACTAACGTCATCTGCTGCTATTACTTTGGTTGCAACAACGCTAATCATTCCATTTGTTTGACCCTCTTTTGATTTAACAGGATATTTGAAGTCTGATAATTTTTCATTACCTTTTCCGTCTTGATTGTTTCCTGCTTTATTGCTGTCTACCGATAAAGCAAGGTTCGTCTTTTTATCTGTTGTGTATCGAATGCCTTTGTTGTCAATTAAGTTATTGGTTTTATCCAAATTTACATTTTCTTTATCTAGCACTTTCCCTTCTATTAATTCTGCTGATGTTACAGCTTGCCATAGTCGGTTTGGTTTGTTGTTTTCAGATGAACTAAATGTAAAATCATTGTCTACATAGTCTAAAATGTTATCCACTTTTAGCATAGCAACTTTATCGTTTGCTCCAATCTTACCTGTATAGTAAGTTTCTCCTAAGTACATTCCATAATATCCTTGACCTTTTAACTTTGAATCACCTTTTACTGTTATTTCCCCATTTGCTATATATGGTTTCTTCAATTTTGTTAAATAAGTGAATAATTCAGTTCCTGTTGATGTATCGTAATTATAGTTAGCATAATATTGGCTTGCCATGAATTGTGCAGCTGTAGCATTCGCATTATAAGTGTATTTAATGTCATTTTCTTTATTAACGTTATGGGTTGTATAAACACCTGTATATTGTTTTCCTGCAGCCTGAGATTCATATTTTATTTCGTCTAAATTTGCATTGATTCTATCTACTTCACTTTCATTGGTTGCTGTCATTTCGTATTCCACTTTGATGGTACAACCTTCTAAAATATCTGTATCCATATTGATGTAAACAAAACCTTGTTCTTTCTTCTCGTTATTTTGTAAAAATTGCACATTTTCGTAACCAATTGATTTTTGCTCATTAATCTTTCTCTCACCGAGTTCCCCTTCAAAGTACAATTTAATTAGTGTTTTGTTGTCAGAAGTTACTAATTCTAATGTTGAAATTTCTTTGTCTAGCATAATTGAAGCTTCTGGTCTATATTCTAGTCCAAAATCTAAGTTATGAATTTGCCACAATCTCGTAGTATTCGTATTAAAGTTTTGTCCATTTTTTCTATATTGGGATGGCACGATGTGTGATTCTTTAGACATTAAGTCTTCTGGTTTTACATAGAAAATTGCTGTTTCTGCATACATATGTGTATTTTTTGTTAAAGATTCTTTGAATCTATTAAGTTCATTAAATACTTTGGCTTGCATTGCTGTCATGGTTTCAGAATAGGAGTTTACGTTTAATCTTCTGATTTCGTCGTCTTGAGCATCTGAATAATTTTTCTGTGATAAAGTATTTTTTACTTTATCAAAATAACTAAACTTATCTGAACTTCCTATATTGTCATTATCTCCATATGAATTATCTTTATTGTAATACAATAATTTTCCATCATATTCATTATAGTAAGTTGTTGATTTGTAGTCTTGACCATTGTAAATTATGCATTGGTCGATTGCACTATTATCTCCATAATCAAATCTTACTTTATAATATCCTGGAATAAAGTGATCTAATTGATATGCACCGTTTTTATCTGTCCTAGTTTCAATTAAACTGCCTTTTTTATGAATTATTGTGCCATTTTTATCTCTTACTTCATATGTATATCTTGCAGGGTATTCATAATAACAACTTCCAATTTGTACTACTTCAACTAAAGAAACTTTTACACCTTCAATTGCTTTGTCCCCTTCTCCAACATTTGGATTTGTTAATGCATTTTCGTGATTTCCATCTCCATTTTCAGAATCTATGTATTTATTATAAATACCATTTCCTAAATATTGAACACCTTTTAAATCATCTACCTTTGCTATTTCAGACCTCGTGTCTTCAAATACCATACCAGTAATTGTTCTTTCGTCAGAACGTTTTGTTTTGCTCTCATGATCTTTGTCTGGAGAATGTCCATCTAGCAAACCAACCTTGATTCCTACTTTGTAGGTATCATCTTCATAATTTTCGTAATCTCGATAATCATTATAATACACTTTATTTGACTCTTTATTGTCTTTATCATAAATTAATAAATTGCCTGGATTTGAGTCTCTGTCAACTAGAGCTGCATATTTTCCTGCTAAACCTTTATGGAAATAATCGTCTGCATATTTTGCGGTGTATGCTGATATTTCAGCAATTACTTCCAGTCCCATATCCTCGTCTTCTGTAATTTTTAGATTTCTAGTATTTTTTTCCTTATCTACTGTTAGAGTAATATAAACTTCAACATATTCTCCTTCTTTTAAATATAAATTTTCCATTCCAGTTAGGTACATTACTTGATATTCATCATGAAGCGCACCCTTAGAATTTTCATATATTGCAACATCGTTGATTGTTAATTCCCCTTTTTTTATTTCATTTTTATTAGCATCTCTGACACTATAATTTATTCTTGATACACGAGGTGTCTTATCTTCTAATAATCCTGTTTCTGCATTTTTCTCTTTTACTGTAACTGTGCTTGTATTATCAGCTTTTATAAAGTTTTTATCGTAGTAAATGGTTAATTCATTAATTGCTGTTTCTACTGGAATATCTTTTTTGGCTTCTTTGTCTACATTGGACTCATCACCTGTAATAACATTATTTGTTATTTTAACTCGGTAGGTTACTTCTGTGTTAAGTTCGCTTGAATTGATATCTACTTCATTTTGTGTTTTTGATTCTTCTGTTGTTTTGTATTTTTGTATCTGGCCATCTTCATTATACTCTTGTACCGCATTTCCTGTATTATTTCCCTTTTTATAATATTCATTATCTCCTGAAGTTCTATAATAATAGTCAGTTGTATATATGTCTAAGTCATAGGCTTCATCTAAACGATATGCATTTGGTTCTTGATTATAAGTAGATTTTGTTGAATCTGCATTATTTTCAGAATAATCATATGTCATCTCTTCACCGTTTATAGTTGTTTTAACCGTGTGAACATCTGCTTCAAGCGAAAGGTCAACTTCTTCTCTTTTTACCAATCCTAGGTTAATGTATTTTAGATATTCTGTTTCAACTACTCTTGTCTTTTCAGTTTTCCACTTATTGGCTGATTCTGTTCCATTAAAATTCGCGTAACGTGGATAGTTGTAAGAGTTAGAATATGAATATTCAAACAATGACAATGTATGCGTGTTTTCTGCTCTATGTGTTTGTTGCCAGTTATCTCCATTTACATCATTTCGATAGCTTTGATTAATAAAACTTCTGGCTGTCATTCTTGTATTGGGTTGAGCATTTTCTTCATTTAACGTACTTTTGTGATTATCTTTTGTATACTCTAGTTTGATTCCACTTTCATAGGCCTGATTAAACCCAATTGTTTTATTTGCTTCATTAAATTGACTTCTTGTATTATCAAATTCATAAGCATTTGAGTCCATCATGTATTGTGTTCTTCCAGCCATTCCAAAAGCTTTCTGATGAATAACTGCTTCACTTTGACTTTCTGGTAAGCCATTATATCCTTGACGCCAATAACTAATTGTCTCATTTGTTGCATTATCGCCAACGCTTAAGTTTCCTGCACCACGTGTTTCTCCATCATTTATTCCACCATAAACTTCTGTTGCTTTATACATTTGACCATAATATTCAAATTCTACATAATAGTTAATTAATGTATTTGGGTTTGTATAATTTCCATCACTGTCTTTCCACGATTTATTTACTCTACCAAAATTGTAATAACCGTCTTCTTCACGTTGTTCATTTCTGTAGGTTTTGGTTTCCTTGATTAGTATATATTCTTCTGGCTCATCTGGATTGGTATTACCATATAATCTTACGACTACTCCATTTTTTCCGCCTTCTCCATTATCTTGATAACCATTTCGGTTTTCGTCTATCCAAACTGTACCAGAAATGATTAGGTCTTTTAGGCGGACATAGTTTGTATAAACTGTTTTATTGTTATCCTTCTGATCGTTTGTTTCTTCAAGAGCAAGGTTCTCTGTTGTTACAATTCGGTCGTCATTACGATTTAGTATTCGATTGTCTTCATCTTTTCTATTAATGTTACTTAATGTTATAATCTCGGATTTAAATTTTAAATTCTGTATACATAAATTACTTTCTGTTGCTTCCACATCCGAAAAATAGAATAAAGCGTCTCCTGGGCATAAAATAATATTTTCATCAATTATGTAATACGTATAAATCCATTGTGATCCTGTGTCTGTCAGCGTTTGCTTGATTCGATTTTGGTATTGGTCATTACTTACTTCTTCGTATTGTTCACTTGAGGCATGATACCAATATATTTTATAACCATATTGTGTTAGTCCATAATCAATAGTTTGTTTTATTTCTGTTGGTCTGACACGAGTTTTGTATTTTTTATAAGACTCTCTCTTGTTTTCTGCTTCACCAACAGATTCGTTTCGAATAATAGTTTTATAGCGTAATGTTTCATATTTTTCAAGTTCTAAAGGTAAATTATTTGAATAAGTTTTCTTTTGTGTTTCAAAGCCTTCTATATCTATTGCATCTTCAGTTGCATTGTAATAATTCTGACTTTCCAATTGGGTAAACCCATTTTTATCATTATAAAAAGTCATTTCAGCATTATAGGTGTCGATATATTCTTCTAATGGAGCATTATAACTATTTAAACAATATCTCTCTTTGACAGTAGTTCTACCACTTGTATTTTCAATTGGATTTGCTTCATGTGTGTTTCTATTATTTCTATTATACACTTCTGTAAGTGATAAAGTTGTTGTTTCTAATGTATCCTTTTTTACTTCTTCTGCGACTAATGTTAAAGTAATTGTCGTTGTTGAATTCCTTCCTATTCTTACTTTAGAAAATTCAACTTTTTTACTATCTTTATTTTCTTTATAATTTTCATATGTATCTGTTGAACTGATACTTCGTAGTTGGTATTTTTTAGGGAGTTCAAAAATTAAATCAGCTGTTACTGTATCTGGATTAAACCATGGTTCAGAAGCATTATCCACACCATAATTAGTATTATATAAAACAAATTTATAAGTGATAACATCTCCATATTCCACAAATACCGAATCATTTAATTTCCAATTATTTTCTCTTTTTTCTCTCGTTTCTGATAAATAAGTTACCCCTGTTCCCCCTCGAGTTTCTTGATGATTTACTTTCACAATATATTGGTCAATAGAAATTTCATATTTTTTAGTAGTGAAAGCATCTTGGTCTTCTTCGATTCTACTAAAGCGTGATTTTGCAACGTTTTTCATATCATATGTTTCAGCTTTAGTGGCAAAAACTTTTACAATTTTTGCTGTACTGATTGCTTTATTATAATTTGCAATATTCATTCTTGCAATTAGTGTAATTTCTTTTGTAACTGGTGTTGTTGGTAGTGTTCCCTGAGATGATGTTGCTTCTGGCATTGGTACTAGTTTCCAATTAACTGGATTTCCGTTTCCATCATGCGTAGCAGATATAAAAGTTGCTTCTGTTGGTAAAATCCCCTCAATGTTAATATAAATGTTTGCTTTTGTATAATTTTCTACAATAATCTTATAAATAATTTCATCGCCCAATTCTCCAACTGCTGGTTGTGATAGTTTTGTTGCAGTATTCCAGTTCTTCCTTCCTCCAATCCCAGAACCAACAACCATACTGCCACTTTTATAATGGTCTTCGCCACCAATTGAGTGGATATAATGTTTAATAGCAACATCACTGTTAATTCTAAAAGAAAAGTTTGAATCTTTTGACATTACTGTATTTCCCGTTTGTTTATTACTTCTAGAATAAGTTCCATCATTTCCCGTAGGTTGTGCATCTTCACTATTTTGACATAATGAATATAAAATTTTTACACTATAATCATAAAAATATTTTGTAACATTTACATCTACTACATTGCTACTTAAGTCACCTGTATTAATCTTAATTGTATATTGATAATTTCCACTTCCTTCTATTTTTTTATTGGATGGTACTGCTACTAAAGTACCGTTCGTAATTTCAATTTTGCCAAATTCTCCTTCATACGTTGTTGTTGTACCATTTTTTGTACCTGTTGGTACAGAACCAAATATAATAGGAAAATCTAAATACATATAAAATTCTTCATCAGGTAGTAGTCCTTCTGTAGGAGAAACTGGTAATGTTTTACCAATTACACTATTTATGTTAATATTTTCATGTGCTTCTATATCATAAAACTTTCTCTCATTTTGATATTCTTGTGCATTAGAAAAGCCCGTATTTTCAGCATGGCTATCATCCAAACCTCCACCAATTTTTTTAGAAACATTACCTCCTTCTGCCCATATAGCAGCTTGAACTCCTAATCTTCCTCTTTTGGTTTCAGAATTAGAGTCTTCTTTATAATTATACATTACACATCCTGCCGTTTGAGTAAAATCAGCTGTATGTCCAAAAACCGGTTCCCAATAATAGTTTGTATGCCAAAATTTCATTTTCTTACTACTATCATGACTATCTATGTGTGTAACCCATCCTGGATTATGTTCAAAACTATGCATCGATTTACCAGCATACATACAATAATATTCTCCGCCGAATTCTAATAAATCAGATGATGTAAACCACCAATGTTCCGCATTGTCTGTTGACGTAAAATTTCCACCACGCAACACTTCTTCTGTATGTGTTTGAGCATCATGATGTATTGTTGTATTATTTACTACTTCATCCCATGCTGGTTTATCTGTTACTGTTACTGTTTCGTACCAGTGATCACACCCATTATACCATTTACTCACCTCATACGCTAAGTCTTCTTTAAACATCAGAATAATTAATAACATAATTATTCCCATAAAAAAGTATTTTATCTTACCTTCCAAATTATTCACCTCCTCTACTTATAAATTTTCTTAATTCCCTTTTTCAAATTAAAACTAATCTCAATTCTTCCAGTGGATATCATATATCCAAACATTCCAATCATCGCAATCACACTGACACTTATAACACTAACAAGTTTATAACTAACTCCCTGCGTCAATGTGAGAATGGTTTCTTGTGTTGCAAAATTGTTGGAAACAGCCTCAGTTAATCTTGAGTCACTTTCGCTATAGGCAATTCTTACTTTGTTGCTTACAACTCCTGTGTTGTCTTCTGTCATATTTTTCGTTAATATTAACATAATTTCCTTACTTTCTCCTGGAGCAATATCCATTCCTTTTAATTCGTCATTGTATACACTTCCTTTGATAACACCCGCTGACCAATTCTCGTTCTCAGATTGATAAAAAGTCATTCCATTTGGAATATAATCTACAATACTTGTTGCTCTTCCCGATACACTTCCAACATTCGTAACTACAATTTTGTAGGTCAATTTCACAATTGCTTTATCAATATCTTTTGGATTAATTTCAAGTTTAGCTAAACTTAAATTCTCAAAATCAAGGACTTCATTTTCATCTCCTATTTGAATCGAGGCATTCGTTAAGTATTGGTTGATTTTTAAATCGAATTTTTCTTTTTCAACTAAGCCTGCATTGACATTACTCAAAGAATTGTTTTCGATTTTAATTGTATCGGTAACTGCCACTCCTTCTTCGATTTCAACGGTTTCTGATGTTTCTGGAGCACTCACATACGAATCTTCGTCATAGTTATAAACGACGCTATATTCCCCTTCTTTCAAGCCTTGGAAAGAATAATTTCCATATGAATCTGTGGTTGTTGCTTGTATCATGCTAGAATCCTTCAAAAGTTGCACTTTCACTTGCGATTTGATATTACCACTGATATCTGCATACACATTTCCTGAAATTGAATATCCTTTATTATCAGATATCTCTTCTTGTTTATTTTGCAATGCATGAATTACAAGATTAAGCGGGTTGGATTGTTTTTCATTTCCACTTTTGGTTTTAACATCAAAAATGCTTACATAATGATAATCCTCTTCTAATTCAAAAGTCATATTGACTTCGCCAGTTAGCACAACTTCCACTGTTTCTCCACCTTTAATCTCTTTATAAATTTCAACATCATTAAATGAATACAATTGCTTACTTTCTCCATTGCAAATTAATTTTGTATCATTGATATTTAAATATTTAGGTACATTTTGGTAAATTGTAATTGGCTCAGTTGCACTGCTATTATTAGTTATAAGTATTTTCATTTCAAATGTATCACCAAGATTAAATTCTGTTTGGTTAATGGTTTGCTTTACATCAAGGTCTGCTTTTCCTGTTTCAAAATGAAGTTCGTTTGAATCGTAGACTTTCTCACGACTATCATTACTCCAAACACTAAATTTTGAACTTGCTATTAGGTAATTAGATGGTAAATCTTGAATTGTAGAATGAAGAAAAATTGTTTCTCCATCTTGATCAATATCTCCAATATCTATAAGAAGTCTTCCACTTTCACTTGAATAGTTTAGTTCTCTCTCATAAGTACTGACACCAGAAACCTCAAGATAACTTGGCAAGTCACAAGCCATGATAACATTTCTTATAGTTTCATCTGTGTTATTAGCAATACTAATACCATAATTTATTTCGTCTCCTTTCGTCGGCAAAGACATATCTAAGGCAAAATTAGCTTTTACTCTAATATCACCTTTTCTGGCTTCTAAATAATATTTTTGATTAGCTCCTTTCAATTCTGCATATCCATCAAGCGTCGTCAAATCCGCTTGACTGTCTTTGACTTTTACTTGAAACTCAAACGTTTTTTTCTTGCCAATTGCTAAATCCTCAATGATAAATTCTTTAAATCTAACAGATTCATCGTCAATATATTCTTGAATTTTATTGCTTAAATCATCTACATATAGCGAAGATTGTGTGTATACGGTTCCTGTTGGAATGGTGACATATAATTTGTCATCTTTTAAGTCTCCTTTGGAATTATTTTTAACTTCAACTTCTAATGTTACAATTTGTCCATAGCAAATATTATTATTGTCGTTTTTGGGTTTTACTGTAATCGTATAATCTGGCGTTTTTTCAGTCGCTAAGCCTACTTTATCTGCTTCTGTGCTTTCATACGAAACTAAATTTTCTGAAAGGCTATTATAAAATCCCCCAAAACTTCCATAGAACATTTTGTCGTATGGTAATTGTTCTGGAATTTCAAAATCATAACTAAATTTTAGAATACTTCCTGCTGATAAATTTCCGTCTACAACCATCATATACGATTTTATTTGACTAAAATCTTCCACTTCCGTCATCCAACCATTGGTACTGTCATTCAAATCTTTGGTTACTTTTTCGTTTGTAGAATAGTAAATTGTAGCCGAATTCGAATTTTGAGAATCTGCTTGAATTCCCTTTAGTAATTTTGTCGTAACATTAGTGCCTAAATCTTTTTTACTGACGATGCTTGTATTTCCTTCAAAAGGTATTTTTCCTAAAAATACAATATCAGAGCATACATTATTAGTATTATTACTTGCTACCAATTCCATTTTTACAATCTGCGAATTAGCATATGTTTTAATTTCTGCTGTTTTTTCACCTTGATTAATCGAACCTATTTTGCTATTCTGACCATCATAATTGACAATAGCATTCGATGTTATCAATCCACTTGGTGCTTGTAAATTTACGATTGCAACATCAAAACCATTGGTATCTTTTAAGATATCTTTTGGCATTGATTTGTTCACAGTCCATTTGGTTTGTGCTTTATAATTGGTTACTGCTTCATTGTAATAATATAGTTTGATTTGGTCTTGCTTCTTTGGTGTGTATTCTTCTAATGTTAGATTTAAATTTAAAATAATATTCGTACCATTTGTAATAGCACTTTCACTAAATTTATTTTGTGTTCCCACTAACTCGATTTTTAATTTTACTAAATTATCTTGTGTAAAAGTTTCATAATTTGCAATTTCTAGTCCACAGCCATATATTAAATTGATTTTTTCTATATCTACTTTTGTGATATGTTTTGGAAATACTAATTGAAAAACTGGATTTTTGTAAAAGTCAGTATCTTGTTTATCATTATTAAGAGCAATTCTAACTTCCACATTATCGTTTTTAGCTATGGTGTTTAAGTTGTTATTGGTCAAAGAAATTTCTGCAACAGTTTTGCTATCTTGCAATTTTTTAGTAGCGGCAATTTCTTCCATCGCATATCTTTCTTCATAGTTTTGATATTTTAATTCTGCTGAAACATAACTTTTTATTTCGCTAAAATTATAAAAAGTCAACTTATCATAATTACTTTTGCCAATCGTTTTAGTAAATTCTATCGAAATATTTCCATTTACTGCTATATTTCTAAATACAACCAAAATTCCTTTTTCTTTATTCGCAAAAAGAATCTGACATTCTGACTGATTTTGCACAGATTCCTGATTTAACGTATGTAATACTTCCCCTGAAAGATTTTGGATTTCTATGCTTGCACCATTTGTTAGCATATTTTTTATTTCCTGATAATTAAATTTTACTTCGTTGTAATAAATATCTGGCGTCGCATCCAATTGGGAAGTGTTTTTGCTTACGTAAATTTCCTTGGAACTGTTAATTTTTAGTTCTTCTAATAAATCACTTGTCAAAATATTGACATTGACCGTTGTCGTAAATTCCGATTCATATATCGCTTCTTCAAAATTGTAATTAGCATTGATTTTGGCTTTGTCCAGTCTTTCTTCTGTGGAAGCGATGTTGTAAGTAATCAAATCATTAATTTGTGTTTTAATGGTCTGCAATTGGTTGAATTCTTTGGTTGTTATTTTATTTCCATTTGAGCTATATTCTTCTACTGTTACTTTGAAATTGTTTGGTAAATTTACATTTTCCTCTTCTGTGTAATCATTATATCGATAAAAAATGATGTATTCATCTTCTCCCATACTTTCAATTGACTTTTCATTAGATACATGAATTGTGATTTTTTTACTTTCCGTATCGTATTTCCAATCTGACGTTCCAAATGTTACATTTCCAATATCTTCGCCTCTTGTTGCCATTAGTTTAGAGACTTGTACGTTAACAGTTTCTGGTAATTTTCCATTATATTCTGGAACTTCTATTTCAAGTGTTGTTTCTTTTATTGGCAAATAGTTTTCGTCTTCCGTTTCTCTTTTTATTGTAATTTTATTTTCTACAAGAATTCCAGAATGTTCTCCTAACTTAAAAGGTGAAAATTGAGTATATCCTCCTTCAATTTCAAAATCTTGATGATAACTCCATCCCACTGATAGTTTCTGCTCTGCTTCTATTTCCGTCTTTTCTAAATTAACATTAATATAACTTCCTTCTAATTTTAAATTAATTTCTTGGTACAAGTCAGATTGATTAAATTCTTCTTTTTTGTCGTATTCAATCTCAACTTCTACGATTGTATGAAAAATCACATTTTGAATTTTAATTTCGTCGTCATTTACAATTTCTATTTCAAAATCTTTGGCCGTTAATTCTTCGTATGTTTCTTTTGTTTTTGCAGTCAAATCTTCAATCACTTGTTCTTCGTTAACTAACTCTTGCTTAATATTTTCCCTATCACGTGATTCAGAAGATCTGCTGACAACTTGGTTTTGAATTTCGTCACTTATACTTTCTGAAATTTTGTCTGAAACTGTATTTTCTATTACATTATTTTCTAGAATTTTATTTTCGGCTATATTCTCTGTAACCTGATTTTCTATATTTTCAGAATCTGTTTTATCTTCTTCATATTTTCCAACTTCTTCTGGCTCATCAATCATAACATTTTTAATTTTGCAAAATTTAAAATTGATATCACTTGCTTGTGAATTATTTGCAAAAATATTTCCATTTTTCAAAAAACCTTGACCAACTTCATCTGGTGACATTTCTAAAAATAATGTAGCTTTATCATTTACATTACTAATTTTCTCATTACTCTGGTCATTTTCCTTAAAATAAGCACTAAAATTCATTTTTCCTGTCTTAAAAAAACCATTTGTAACAACCGATAATCCATCTGTCGTTGCAATTGATTCAAGCGTTTGACCCATATAAGTAAACAGAATTACAAAAATAATTAAGCTACTGATTGCTTTTTTCGACTTAAGAAACATACTTTTTCCTCTTTTCCACCTATTTTTCCTTTTATTCTATACTTAATATTAAAGGATTTCTCTTTTTTTGTAAATAGCAAAAATTGGTATTTTATGCTATTTTAAAGCATTTTCCAAAGTAGTTGTTTTACGGAAATTAGTAGTTCACAAGGAATATTAAGTTTCTGTTAAATTTGCATTACATTTCTATTACATACTTTATTTATGGGTTATCCACAAATTTTTAAGAACTTTGAAAATTGAGGATGAGAATGGAAATGGGAATTTTAGAAATAGGGGGAAAAGTTTGGGGACGGGGACAGTCTTAAATAAAGCGAAAAGTGATGTATTAATTGATAATAAAAGGTTAGATAATATTTTTTAGGGAAATGAAAAGAAAAAATTGGGGACGGGGACACTCTTAAAAAAATATATTATTAAAATTATTTTATTAATTCTTAAAAATCTATTTACAAATTTAATAAAAAGTTTTATAATAAACAACATTCGGGGGCTATTGGGGATATAATATTTAACACAAGAAAGGAAAATTTATGCCACGAATACCAAGAAGTGATTCAAAATCCAAGTTTTTTCACACAATGGTTCAAGGAATCGAAAAAAGTATTATTTTTGATAGTCCTACCAGTATGAAAAAATATCTAAATTTAATTATATTAAACTCAACTAGATTTAATATTACAATTTTAGCATACTGTATTATGCACAATCATGCACATATTTTAATCCACACAGATTCTATTAATGATATGATTAAATTTTTTAGATGCGTCAATACTTCCTATGCTAAATATTTCAACTCAAAATGTCATAGGGTTGGATATGTCTTCAGAAATCGATATAAAAGTGAAGCAATTTATACTGTAAATCAGCTTTTTAATACGATAAATTACATACACAGAAATCCCATTAAAGCAAAAATTTGTAGTGAAGCAACAAACTATAAATATTCTAGTTATAACGAATATTTTAATATGCAAAAAATAATTGATAAAAAATTATTAAAAAAATATTTTAAATCAAATTCCATTTTTAAAATAGAATAATTAATATAAAAAAAAATATTTCTCACCATAGAAATATTTTTTTTACTTTTTTCAAGAGTGTCCCCGTCCCCAATTTCTTCTTTTTATTTCCCTAAAAAATATTATCTAGCCTTTTATTATCAATTAATACCTCATTTTTCACTTTATTCAAGACTGTCCCCGTCCCCCGAATTTCCCTCCTCATTATTCCTAACTCTTTCTCACATTTTCTTTTAAATTTCTTTTTAAAAATCAGTTACTTTTTCTTTTTCTCTTGCATATACTGTTATAAAGTATTCTTATCAAGGAGGCGTTTTTATTGAATAATAATATGGATATTAATAAATTACTTTCTGTTCTTTCAAAAATGGATAAAGCAGAACTAGAAAAAAATATTTATCGTGCTCAACAAATTTTAAACAATTCTGACATAAAAAAAGAGTTTGATAAAAAAGATTAAACTAGCAGAAAGGGGCATTTACATTAGTATATGAATGAAGATTTTTCTAACATTTTAAATAATTTTTCGGAAATTTTAAAAGAAAAAGACATCGACCTAAACAACTTATTAGGCGGAGAAAATCCGCCTAATGATGACAAGTCTAGCGATGATTTTTCTTTTGATATTAACACAATTCTGAAAATCAAAAATATCATGAGCAGTATGAACAATCAAAATGGACCTAGAAATCAGTTGCTTAAATCTTTGAAGCCTTATTTAGAAGACACCAAAAAAGAAAAACTAGAACAATATATGAAGATTGCTAATCTTCTATCTGTTCTAGATTCTTTGGATGAAAAACATTCTTTTCAGTTCCTAAAGGATTCTAATTATGATTTTATTTTAATGCTAATTTTATTTTTGCTAATTTTTTAACAATCCAATATTATCATTTTTAATGCCGAAAATTGGACATCTTTCTTCCTTTTCAACAACTTCTTTTACTAAATTCGATATTCTAATTTGAGTTGTTTCAATTGTGTTAGCTGCAATAATTGCCTTGTTATTACCGTTTGCTCCTGCGTGTGCAACACCTCTCAAGGTTCCTAAAATAATAATATTTCCACCTGCAACTACTTCTGCACCAGAATTGACATCACCACAAATAACCAAACTTCCAACGTATTCCTCTTTCGTTCCTGAACGAATGGAATTGTAGACATATTTTGTTTCTGAAATTTCTGTTTCGGCTTCAAATGTTTTCTTGATAGCGTGTAAGCCCAAAAGGTCAGATGGTTCATCAAATTTGACTTGCACATCAATTTCTTCAACAATCATTTGAGCGATTTTTTTTCGTTCTGTTTCTGTGAATAATTTTCCCGCTACCCTAATTGGAACATTTGAATTTTTGTAAAATTCCTTTAACTTAGGTAATTTTTCTTGTAATTCTTCAAATATTTCTGTATTATCGGTTTGTACATTGACATTTAAAACAATTTCTTCTGTTGTTTGTTTAATTCTTATATTGTTTAACATTTACATCCTCCTTTTTGGTTAAGCGGTTCAAGAACGCGCTACTAGATTTTAAGTGAAACGCTCAGTTTCATTTTCTGCCTCCATCTTTTCTGATATTTGTTTCACATTCATACCAAAATATTCTGCAATAATTTCTTTTACTACCTCTGCTGTATAATAGCCATGTCCACCGTTTTCTACGATAATAACAACCGCAATTTCTGGATCTTCAAATGGAGCAAATCCTACAAACCAAGAATTTACATCGCCTGTATTTACTTCTGCTGAACCTGTTTTTCCTCCAACGGAAATATCAAAATCAGCAAATATCGAACGCGCCGTTCCACTTTCTCCTTCTGTAACAGCTCTCATTCCTTCTAAAACAGCTCTCATAGTATCTGGGTTGATTTGTAAATCTTCTGTGCCATCTGGCTCAATGCCTAATTTTTGATTGGTAAATTGCCTGATTTCTGAATCTGGAATCTGGGTTCCATCTGATTTAATTACACTTTTCACAATGCTTAAGTCAATTTTATGTCCACCATTGGCAACCATAGAAATATATTTTGCCATTTGGACTGGCGTAAAGTTGTTATAACCTTGACCAATAGATGCCGATAAGGTATCTCCTATCATCCAAGGCGTTCCCTTACTTTCTGTAATACTTCGATTCGCTACTGTTCCTGCTCTTTCATTGTATAACTCAATTCCTGTTTTTTGCCCTAAACCAAAATATCTTGTATATTTTTCCAAATTGTCAATTCCCATTCGCTTACTTACTTCATAGAAAAAATAGTTACACGATTTTTCAATCGCACCAACTACATTTAGCGGTCCATGCCCTCTTTTATAACTATTCCAATACCAACACGCTGGGTGATTAGCTGCGGGATATGGTCCATTGTCATTAATTTTTTCTACAGTGTTGGTTACACCTGTTTCCAACGCCGCAATTGCTGTAACCATTTTAAACGTGGAACCTGGTGCATAAGCACTTGATATGGTTCGATTATTCAATGGTTTTAACGGATTATTTCTATATTCGTCGTATTTTTCTTGTTTAATTCCATTATAAAATAGTGCTGGCTCGTAGTCTGGATTGCTTGCCATTGCTAAGATTTCTCCCGTTTTTACATTAGTAACAACCACCGCACCACCTTTTGCATCATACCTTTCCGAAAAACCACCTGATTTTATTTTCTGAATATTAGCAGAAAGTGCATTTTCTGTGATTTGTTGTAAGTTGGAATCAATGGTTAGTACAACGTCTGAACCGCCGATGGCTTCTTTGGAAGTATATTCTCCTGTAATGGTTCCATCAACTGACATATCGATTTGTTTTTCACCATCTTCACCTCTTAGATATTCTTCGAATACCTTTTCGATACCCGTTTTTCCGATTTTGTCTGTAGTTTTATAGGCATAATCATCACCATTTTCTTCCAATTCTTCCAAATCCTCTTTGCCAATTCTTCCCATATATCCTACAATATGGGACGCCATGCTTCCAACATGATACTTTCTAACTGGCTCGATAACAATATTAACCCCTGTCAACTCTTCGCTTCTTTCTTGTAATTGAATAGCACTTTCTCTTGAAATTTTATTTGAAATACTAATGGATTTGGTTGTGGAATATCCTGTTGTGGAGATTCCATATCGGATAGCTAGAATTCTTCTGATGTCATTTATGTCATCTGTTTTGATTTTATATTTATCGCGCATTAAATAAAATGCCTCTTCTGCTGATGCAGTTTCTGGAATTTTATATTTTTTTAACCATTCTTTTAACTTTTCATCTGATTCGAAATTGTATTGAAATGGATTGATGCTGATTGGAAAATCGTCGATATAGCTATCGCCATTACTTTCGAGAATCGTAGTCATCCATAGAATGGATTGGTTAAGTTGTTCGTCGTCTACTTTAGTTTTGTACATTTCAATGGAAAAATCCATGTCTGTACTGACCAATGTGTTTCCGTAGCGATCTACAATATTTCCTCTTGCTGCTTCTATTGTGGCTTTTCTGGATAATCTTGTATTGGAATTTTCGCGATATTCTTGTCCATTAACAATTTGAATATTAAATAATGTAATTAATATGACAACTCCTATCACATACACTAAAATCGATAGAACATTATATCGAAAATTCAATTTTTTAAGTTCGTTATTCGGTTTCGTTTATCTCACCTTCCTATCTTGCTTATATGAAATTCTAAAAATATCTTGTTAAGATATTGTTTCTTTTGAATGCTCTATCCATTGTATATCCTGCTTTTTGAATGAGTGGATAAAAAATGATGACTAGTAAAATATTGTATATAACCTCGATTGCTAATATTTTTACAAAGTAAAGCATTTCCAAATCAAATCCTATGATAACAGAACTTAAAAAATAATATCCCAATTCAAATAAAATTGTAGCCAATGCTGACATAATGATAATGGTTATTTTATTTTCTTTGGAAAAATTCCTGTCAAAATAGGCGCCTAAATATCCGATTATGCATAACATAACAGCAGTTATACCAATTGTTTTGCTATAGACAAAATCAATCATTAAACCTGAAATTGTGCCAAATAAAATTCCAACTGTCGCATTGGAGGATAAACCAATAACTAATATGAAAATAACAAATAAATTGGGCATAATTCCTGCTATTGTAAACATTTGGAAAAAGTTGGCTTGTAGATAAAATACAATGAAAAATGTTAAAATTAATAATAGGATTACGGTTGTTTTTTTCATGTTTTCCTCCTGATTAATTTTTTTGTTTTGGACACAATCGACTTTGTGTAATGGGCAGTTCAAGACCTTAGCCCTACAATTATGTTTTAATTATTGATAACCAAAACGGTATCTACCATTGAAAAATCTACTGCTGGTTTGATTTTTGCATAACGATCTGTAATATTGCTGGTTGTTATGATTTCTTCAATTGTGCCGATTAAAATTCCCTTTCGGTAAATTCCACCTAAACCAGAGGTGTATACATTGTCTCCTTGAATTAATTCGGCATCGGTTGGAATATAAGATGCTCGCAAAATTTGGTTGTTGTCTATGGTTCCTTTGCAAATGATACTTTTTTCAGTTGTGCTGATATTGCAACTTACTGTACTTGCAGCATCTACGATGACTTGCACTTTGGCTGTGTGATCTGTGGCAGATATGATGTGCCCCACTAAACCTTTGTCCGCAATAACTGTCATATTTACATCTACACCATCTGCTTTTCCTACGTTAATAACTAAATCACTACTATAATTGCTTATGTCTTTGTTGATGACGTAAGCTGGAATAGTGTTGTAATCTGCGTATTTTTGCGTCAAATTCATGTATTCTTGCAAGGTAACATTGTCTGCCTTGATGCTTTCGAGTTCTCTTAGCTCTGTTTCTAGTTTGCTGTTGGTTTCTTTTAGTTCTCGGTTTTCTGCCTGAAGCGTTTCAAGTTCGGTAAAATAGGCAGAATTTCCTTGAATTTTGTATTTTAAATCTGTAAAAATTCGCTGAATTGGCGTAACAATCGAACTGACTGCGCTTTCGATAAAAGATAATTTATCAATTTGAACATTGGAAAGAAATATTAAAAGAATTAATAAAATTAAGGTTAATATTCCACCTAATATATTCGATTGCTTATTTCTGTTCATGTTTTCATTCCTTTCTCACTTAAATTTACATGGCACTATGATATTCTCCATCGCCTATAACAATATGATCCAACAACTGAATTCCCATTAATTCGCAAGATTCTCGCACACGATGCGTTGCTTCGATATCTTCTTTACTAGGCGCAGAACTTCCACTAGGATGATTGTGTACTAAAACAATTTTAGGTATTTGCAATTTGATTGGTTCTGAGAGAATTTGCTTAATGTCAAAAATCAAAGTATTGTCTTTTCCACTTGCAATATCAATTATTTTTTGTACAATATTTTTATTGTTTAATAAAATTAGTTTTAACTTTTCCTTTTTTTCGTATCTTAATTCTTGCATAAATAAATTTGCCACATCTGATTTGGTTCTGATACAAATTTTTTCTAAATTGATTGGTTTAGTCATTCGCTTAGCAATTTCCCCAGTTGCTTTTAACTCAATGGCTTTGACTTTTCCAATTCCATTAATCTTCATAAGTTCATTCACCGGAATTTCTTGAAGAAATCTCAAATCATTATGATTTTCATCTGAACCTAAACTTATGACTTGTCTTGCTAAATCCAAAGCTGTTTTTTCTTTCGTTCCTGTTTTTATAATAATTGCCAATAATTCGCTATTGCTTAACATTTCTTCTCCATAAAGAAGTAATTTTTCATAGGGTCTTTCTGACATCGGCAATAAATTCATTTTGGTTGACATTACTATCCTTTCTGTTCATTTTTTGCCCCCAAGAATAGAATGACTATTATCTATTATACATTGTAAATCCAAATTTTTCAAGTAATTTTAGTACATTTTTCAAGATTTGTTAATATAATTAGAAGAAGTTACTATTTATAAATCACCATTTTTTCCAGAAATTTAGTATTTACTTTCATTTTAAACGTAGTATAATTAAATTATGTTTAGGAGGTTGCCTTATGAAAATAGAAAAACTTAACGAAAATAGAATTCGATTTACTTTTAACCATTCAGATTTGCAAGAAAATCATATTGATGTGCATTCTTTTATGGCTAATTCCATTGAAAGTCAGAGTTTGTTCTTGACCATGTTAGATGAAGCAGAACGCGAAATAGGTTTTGTGACAGATAACTACAAACTTTGTATTGAAGCAATTGCACTAAGTAATGGTACATTTATTATTACTGTTACTAGAATGGAAAAAGAGACTTTAAAGTCTACACGCGTACAGGCTCGCAGAAAGAGCAATTTAACTCAAAATAATTTGCTTATTTATCAATTTTCAAATTTTGATGATTTTTGTAATTTTGCAAACTTTTTGACAATTTCTCTACCAAATTTAGTTGAACAATTATCTAACTCAAATTCATTATATCAATATCAAAATCGCTTTTTTCTAGTTTTACAAGATATTGATGGTTCCTATACTAATGTGTTATCTAGTGCCATTAGCGAGTTTGCTGTTTGTGTGGAAAGTTCGGAATTGATTTTGAATAAGATTAAAGAATGTGGAAAGTTGGTGACAGAGCAGGCAATACATAAATAAAATTGTAGAGCGATTAGTAGTCGTCCCCCCATATCACATTTTGCAATTATTTTTGCAAATTTTTGGTGAAGTGGACGATTAATAATCGCTCCTACTTTATTCTTCTTCATTTCCCTTTAATTTTTCTGCTCGATCGGTTGCAATTAAGTTGTCAATCAACTCATCTAAGTCTCCATTTAGAAAATTTTCAAATTGAAAAACACTCATTCCAATCCTGTGATCAGTAATTCGACCTTGTGGATAGTTGTAAGTTCTGATTTTTTCACTTCTATCACCAGTCCCTACTTGACTTTTTCTCGCATTAGCAACTTCTGAGTCTTGCTTTTCTTTCTCGATTTCATACAATCTTGAACGCAACATTTTCATGGCATATTCTCTATTTTGCACTTGCGACCTTTGGGTTTGGCATTCCACAACAATTCCACTTGGTTCATGAATTAACCTCACCGCTGATGAAGTTTTATTGATATGTTGCCCACCAGCACCAGATGCTCGAAATACTTCCATTTTTATATCCGCAGGATTTAACTCAATTTCTACATCTTCTACTTCTGGAAGCACTGCTACTGTAACAGTTGACGTATGAATTCTCCCGCTACTTTCGGTATCTGGAACACGTTGCACTCTGTGTACTCCGCTCTCAAATTTAAATCTGCTGTAAGCTCCTTTTCCTGTTATCACAAATGTAACTTCCTTATAACCACCTAATTCAGTAGCATTTTCATTTACAATTTCTATTTTCCAGTTCTTTCTTTCAGCATACATGGAATACATTCGAAATAACGTGCCTGCAAACAAAGCTGCTTCTTCGCCTCCTGCACCTGATCGAATTTCACAGATAACGTTGTTATCGTCATTTGGATCTTTGGGGATTAATAAAAATTTTAATTCTTCTTCGATTTTGGGTAATTTTTCTTTTGCATCTTCTAAATCCATACTTGCTAATTCTTTTAATTCTGGATCGTTTAGCATTTCTTTTGCGTCTTCTAGTTGCTGTTTTACTCTTTTATATTCTCGATACTTCTCAACAACATCCTCCAAACTCCCATGCTCTTTCATCAATTTTTGCCATTCGGATTGATTGCTAATCACTTCAGGATCACTAATTAACCCATTCAATTCCTCATATCGCTTTTCTACGCCTTCTAATTTTTGAAACATTTTATTCATTCCTTTCTAGTGGTATTATACACCATTTTTTTCTAATTTTCAAGGCTTATTAAGTTATATTCTATTTTTAATTGATTTAAAACTTGTTCTTCTCGATTACTACACGTAAAAATAACAATTTGATTATCGTAATTTTCGTCTTGCAAATGGCAAATAATGTTTTTTAAACGATGATTGTCAAAATAAGCAAATGTTTCATCAAACAAAATCGGCATTTTCTCCTTGGAAATTTCTGACAAAATACTTAAACGCAGTGCCAAATACATTTCATCAATTGTACCCACACTTAGCCTATCTACTGGCATATAGGCTCCATTTTGAACCTCCACTAATAAACCGCTTTCATCATTTATCGTAATATTTTTATATTTTCCATCTGTAATATTAGAGGTAATCTCACATAATTTTTGCTCAAATTTAGGGTTTAAATTGTTTTTAATTTCCTCATAAGCCTTACTTAATGCCTCTTTCGCAATAAGATACGATGTCTCTAGTGAAAGTAATTCTTCTTTGATACGCTTTTGCTCTTCTAATGTTTCCTCAATTTTTATTAATTTTTCCAAGCTTTCATCAATTTTTGATTTTTCGGCATCCATTAGGGTATTTTTGAGCTTTAAATCATTCATTTTCACATCTATTTTTTCGATTTCTTTTTCTATTTTGCTAGTATCTAAATTAGAATTTTTTGCTTTTTGCTGACGCATTTTTAATATTGCAATAACTGTAATTAGTCCTAAAATTGCTGGAATCATTGCTATTCCAATTTTTTTCAATACGAAAAGTAACACAGAAATTGCAAAAAAGAATATCCCTAAAAAAATGCCAATTTTGATTTTTAGTTTCATTTCTACATTTTTTATTTCATTATCATTTGAGACTTGTTTTTCTTGTTTTAACTTATCTTTTTTCCCTTGCAATTCTTGCAATTCAAGTACAATATGTTCTTTTTGAGTTGCATAATTGATTAAACTTTGCTTACCATTTTTCAAATTATCTCTTTCGTTTGTTAATTTTTTTATGTTGTCATTTGCAATATTGATTGGTTTTTCTTTGGTTCTTTCGGTTCCAATTTTCTCATTTTGCCATTTATTTAAGGTATCCATTGATTTTTTAAAAGAGATTGTATCATCACCAGTTGAAACTAAATTGCTGATTTTTTGAACAATAGCATTAGTATCAGCCTTTTCTAATTTTACCTCTTGCTGGCTAATGATGGCCGTATTGCAAAATAAATTTTCATCAATTCCTGTTTGCTCTTCCAAAAAATGAATACTTTTGGTTTTATCCATTTTAAATTGGCTAGAAATATCTTCATTATTTTGGTAAATGATTGGATTTTTCTTTTTGAATTCTCGAAAAATCTCGTATTCTTCCCCATTATCCAAAGTATACTTTATTTTTCCTGAAAATTCTGAATCTTCCCAAGGTTTATATTGGTCAAAATCAGATATAGCCTTGCCATTTTTGTTCTTTGACAAGCCATAAAAAAACGCTTGAATGCACTTCATTAAGCTTGATTTTCCAGCTTCATTTTCTCCATAAATGATGTTGATTCCGTCTTTTAATTCGATTTCTTTATTTTTTATTTTTCCAAATCCATTGATTTTTATTTTATCAATTCTCAAATTTTTATTCCTTTCTGTAAGCGGATCAAGACCACGCCCCTCTATGACATGGCATTTAATCCGATTTCGATTGCTTTTTTGATTTGTTCTTCCGTGTATTTTCCATTTTGGTATTGTTTTATCATTTCTTTTACAAATATTCCACGCAAATTATTTTCTTTAGCGATTTTTTCAAGATCATAAGCAATTCCGTGTGTTGTCTTTTATTTTTAGAATATTTTCTTGTTCGATTAAATTTAAGATTTCTCTTGTATTAATTTCAAATTGTCTATTTCCAGTCAAAATGATTTCATATAAATTCATGGTATCCAATTTTAAGTTGTTCATTTTTTCTACCAAATCTTCTTTGCAGAAAAAGTTATCCACATTTAGTTCGTATTTTGTGAATAATCGGTCATCTAATTTTATAAAATTCGTAAGCAAACTTTTCCCATTTAGTTCGCCAACAATCATGCCATGTTCGCCTGTTTCATCAAATCCAAACGAAATCGTAGAACCTGGATATACAATTTTTTTGTTTGGTATAAAATTTGTTTTGTGGATATGTCCCATTGCAACATAATCAAATTCTAAGGTATTTAATTTGGATTCTAAAATTGGTTGATAAGAAAATCCATTTTCGTCTTGATTTCCATTTAAATCGCAATGTGTTAGTAAAAGATTAATTTTACTAGGATTTTTAATTTGTATTTTTTCAATAATAGATTGATTTTCATAAAAATCTGTAAAAGCAGTCATGTAAATATCAATCTTTTCGCCTTCCACAATTTCCCACGGATTCTTGCAAATTTGTACATTTTTGCTCCATTGGAAATCTTGATAATACGAGCCTTTTATGTAAGGGTCGTGATTTCCAGGGCTAATGAAAATCTTTGTATTGTCAATTTCCTGAAACAAACTATTGATATATTCAATGCTTGATTTTCTAACATATGTGTGTTCATATAAATCTCCTGCGATGAGCAAATATTCTATTTGATTTTGTTTGACATAATCAATTACTTTTTTGAAAACTTTTCTTTGTTCTAGTCTTCTCATGTCACCTAAATTTCCAGTATTGCTGAGTTCAGTAAATGGGCTGTCAAAGTGCATATCTGCTATGTGAACAAATTTCATTTAATCACTTCCTTTTTATGAATTTTACCATAAAGATTTTTATTCGTCAATAAAATATGAAAACTTGTTCGGTTTTTTGTTTTTAGGTATTGCAAAACTCACTATTATGTGTTATAATAGTAGTGTTTTATGTTATTTTTTGACAATTATAGGAGGATTTTTATGAGTATTAAAGCAAAATTTTGTAGTATATCAACCAAATCCGGAACAGCGTACTTATCTTTGTTCCACTCTCCATCATCCATTTTTGATGATTTGTGCGATATTTTTATCGTCCCAGAAAACTCAGCATTACCAACCTTGCGGTTTGCCTGATCATCACGCCATGAGTGCTTGTATATTTTCACACCACAGTCAGATATGTACTCTTCCCTATCTCCATTGTTTTCAATTATGAATTCTTCACATCCATTTATTCTCGAGTTAGATATTGTCGACCTCGCGGATATTTTTGAAATTCAGAGGATTGTAGAGGAAACCATAAAATGGAAAGAATGTTGGTATGATGTTACATTTTCTTTGGAAGATTATGTATATGGTTCAATCAATTTTCCTGATTCTAAATATTATGTAAAATTTAGCTGAATTATAAAATCCGAGAAGCCAAACTGGCATCTCGGATTTTACTATGTTACTTTTTAACTGCTTTCTCAAGAATTCTCGGTTTCTTTTTCGCGCTATGTTTTCCTTCGATTATGATTTTTCCTGATATCATATTGAAAAATACGATAACAGCTACTATTACAATCAAACTCGTCTCAAATCTATGACCTGTATATAATAATTTGCCTAAGGATTTGTCTTTTGGTTTTTTCTCTGTATTTTTATTTTGTGAAGTATCTCGCGTATTTGACAAATCTGTTGTTGTATTTTCAGTTGTAGAAGTTTGAGAATGATTGGTATCATCTTTATTTTCTGGCGTTTCTTTAGCAAGCAATTTTCCTGTTAATGTAAGTGTTTCTGGTAATTTGTAATTGTTTATTAATTCTTGATTGATGGAATTTTCTTTTACTGTTAATTTATAATCTCTGTCTTTTTGTAAGGTTACAAATTTGTCCCCCAAATTTGTGTTGTCGTAATTGGTTTTATCGACTACTTCTAGGGTAATATTTTCTTTGTCGCCTTCGACTATTCCCTGTAATTTAAGATTTGTTTTATCAATTTTTACTTCTGTTAATCCATCATATATTTTATCCACTAATTTCAAACCAATTATTTCTACTGGTTTTTCATGAATAACCAAAACTCCTTTTATGCCTGTGTTGTACTCTGTGCCATTATAATTTATTTTTAATTCATAATCGTATTCTCCAACTTTTGATGGCTTATCCAATGCATTTTCATAATATTCCACAATTGATGCGTTTTTTTCATTTTCATAAGAAACACTCATTGGATTGGCTTCATATGTTTTCTCGCTACTTGTTACTTTGATTCCGTCAATTAAATCACAAATTGGACATTTTTCATGCGAAGTTGAAAAGTTAGGATGTCCTAAATCTTTGTCACATTTGCGATATAAGTTATTAATTGTTAAATTTTTCGTCAACGTATTGCCCGCATTGTCGGAAATTTCAAATACGTATTCTCCATTTTGGGTTGCTACGTATTCTGTTCCACTAATTTCATTTCCATTAACCGTAAATTTGCTTACTCCAGAAAGTTTATCTGTCGCTGTAAATTTCGTAGAAAATAATTCTGTATCCGAATTTTCATTGTTGTTACTAACTAATTCTGGTAGTGTTAAATCTAGTTTATATTTTCCAAAGATATGATCCGAACTGTCATTCCCAGCATTGTCGTATCCAATCATGTGTAAATAGTTTTCCCCTTCTGAATCAATGGTAATTGGTCCTGACTCTCCTGTAACAGTCTTCCATTCCGTTGGCATAACTCCACTATTTGTTATTGCGTACTTGTAATTTTGCACTTTACTTCCGCCTTCATCTGATACCTCAACATCAACTGTTACTGGCTCATTGGTCCAATCCGAAAAACTAGGATTTACTTTTACTTCTGGTGATGTTTTATCCACTTGATATGGTCCATAAACAATTTCATCACTAATATTTCCAGCATTATCATGCATTTTCATATGTAAATAATATTCTGATTCACCAGAAATTGTAAATTTTGCATTTTCTTCTTTTACCATTTCACTCCAATTTTCAGGCGTTTCTTGACTTTCCGTAATGGCGTATTCATATCCAGCAAATCCACTTCCTCCTTTATCAGAGAATACTACGTTTATATCAATTGACTCTTTTGTCCAATCTTTATTTTCTGGCACAATACTTTTTACTTCTGGTTTGCTTAAATCGATTTTGTATGGTCCTAAAACTCTGTCTTCACTTACGTTTCCTGCATTATCCTGCCCAATTATATGTAAATATTTTTCGCCTTCTGCGTTAATTGTTACAGTATCTTTTTCCTTCAAAATTAATTCATTCCACGAAGCTGGCGCTTTTTCGCTGTCTGTTATTGCATACTTGTATCCTTTTACTTGGCTTCCGCCTTTGTCAGAAAATGTTAAATCAACTGTTACTGGTTGATTCGTCCAATCACTGCTTATTGGTGTAGCAATTACCTCTGGAGCATTAGTATCTTCTGTTAAATTAAATATTCTTGAAAATTCTTCTGATTTTTTACCTGCTTCATTGGTAACCATCAAACTCATGGTATAACTTCCCGTTTGGTAATTGCTAAAATCTGTTATAGGTACATTCTCACTATATAACACATTTCCATCTTTTTTTACTTTCCAATTTTCCTCTGTGATTTTTGTTCCTGCTGGGTCATAAGAAGTATTTTCAATTTGCAATTTTTCATATTTCGATAAAGTAGAATTTTTAATATCAAACGATGCCACTGGCGTCGAATTGGCTGTTTCAGCGCTATACATCACATATTTTGTACTTGGAGCACTCCAAGTTTCTTGAAAATCTTTGACTTTTAATTGGATAACATAAACATCATCTTGCTGAATATTACTTAATTTTCCGGCTGTCCATTCTTCATCTTCAACTTTTTTGTATTTCCATTCCTCTTCTGAAATACCATTGTTATTGGAATAATTGTCTAAATCATATGACGTACTTGTTAGCGTTACATTATTTTCTGATTGTGATACATTAAAATTGGCTACTGGCCTTCGATGTACATAAATATATTTTGAAACAATATTTCCGTCCTCATATAGCAATTCATAGCGACCTGTTTTATCAAAAGATAAATCTAAATTTGACATATACTTTCCGCTATTTTGGAATTGCCCTAAATTATTTTCAAAATACGTATAGTCATGATTCACTTTCCATTTGCCTTGAGGATATTCCGGTGTAGCAGTATCTGTTTTTACATTTTCTGGTGTGACTTTTAAGTTTACTGGTTCGCCAATTAATGCATATTGAGACGTTTTTGATCCATTCATTAAAGATTTTATATATTTTACAGTCTCTTGAATTGCTTTTGTATAATCTGTATTATCAACAAATTTACCATTGTTGTTATTAGCTTCAATGACTTGATTTAATTGCGTTTTGTTTTTATCCGTTCCCCAAAATATAGGATTAATTTGTTCATTGATTAATTTTGTTTGCAAAAAAGCAAATTCCGCTTTGTCTTTTAGTTCTTCATTTTCGTAATCATCAACATTAACTAAAAATCGTAATGAATTTTCTCTCCATTCTGGATTGCTTAATACTTCCTTGAATTTTTTTACCGTCGTAGTCGTTAGTTTGATATTTCCTAATGTGAATGCACCAATTTTACTGCAATTATGCGAATAATGGTCCGAAAAGAAACCAAATCCATAACCATATTCAGCATCCATTGTATAACTAATTGGTGATTTCAAACCTCCACCTGAAATGATAATTTCTGTATCAGTTGATTTGATATTAAGCCTTCCACTTGTTGCAATGTCTACACCTTGCACAAAAGTTTTAGTCATATTGGTTGTGTTAGTTCCAATTTGGTAAGTGAATTTCCAAATCGCACCATATTTTTTGCCTGCTGTCGTGTACCAAGATTTGCCAGATTTATTAAGGCTTAACATATAGCCTGTTAAGGTATTTCCCGTTTGTTTTACTCTCAGTAGCATTCCAGCGCTGTTGAAACTATCGCCAAAATCAACAGAATAATCGAAATTAATTTCCTGTTCCTGCTCTTTTTCGGGAATAATCCAAATGGCATTTTTTCCGGCGTACTTTTTATTTCCTTTCATAACAATATTTTGACCATTATTTGTCATTTCAAAAGTTCCTATTGTAGAAGATACATCTGTGTTCCAATTGAATGAATTCTGTATATTGGCCTCAACCGCTTCAACTGCATTAATTTTTACTTGTTCTGGCGAAATACCTTGATTTGTCAATTCCTCTTTCAAATCTGCTTCAAAATTATTAATATCAACCTTGGTTTTTGATTTTGCCAAAACAATATCAATTTCAGGACATGGCACAACATTCACATCTACATTTTCTTTCGCCAAACTTTGCACCATGGGAAAAAAATATTGAGTGCCTATCATGAACACCGTTACGAGTATGACTGTAATTTTTTTAAGTTCCTTCATTTTAGCTAAATTTCTCCTTTTTTCATCTTTACTTTATTCTTTATTATAATAATTTAAAGGAAAAATCAAATATCTTTTTGGTTACAAAATAGGGAATTTGTTAAGGATGCTAGATTTACAGCTTTTATTACATTTCAGTTACAGAAAAATCAGGAAAAAATAGAGATTTTCGATAAGTTGGTAATTTGTTCCCCCTATTTTTTACATTTTGTAAGGAAAATCTAAATTAAAAAAAGACACCTAAATTGGCATCTTTCTCTTCTCTAATCTTCCAAACTTCCAAACAACTCATCAAATTTCGCTTCTAATTCTTTTTGGATATCCGTCAATTCCTCGTCCTTTTTGGTTTCTTCTTTATTCGAATCCACTGGAAGCTGATTGGCTGGATTTGGGTCTGATTTTAGTCCTTCCTCTTCTTGGAACAAACTATCCAAATTTTCCAACGTCTGTGGATTTCCACCTTTATTTTCTTGACCTTCCACATAAGGATTGTATGGATTATATTTTCTCCATGGACCTCTATCAATTTGAACACTATTATGGTCTGTTTTAAATTTCTTAATCAACTTTCCTTCTGGATATTTAAAATAGTAATATTTATTGGCTTTTACTGGCTTAATACCCTTTTCATAAATAATACACATATCTTCGTCCATTCGGCGAAGTTCATCTGGCGTCATTAGCGCTCTACCCATGATTTGATCAGATTGATTTAAACCTTGTTTCCAGTTATCTCTGTCTTTATTAACCGAAATATTATCTCTTGTAATAGTTTTTTCTCCCAATGCTTTCGAAAAATACTCTACCGTTTTTTGTGAGTTAGAACCCAAAAACAAGTGTGTATCACAGTTACCTAAAATCGTTTCATGAGCATCTTTGTAAACTGCTTCTAATTGGTCCAAGTTTTGCAAAATAACACTAAACGAAATTTTTCTACTTCTGGACGTTGATATTTTTTTATCAAAATCCGGAATTTGACCAATGTTCGCAAACTCGTCTAGGATAAAATAGGTTGGAACTGGCAATGCTCCGCCATTCAAATCCGCAAAATCGTATAATTGTTGAATCATTTGCGAGAAAAAGATTGTCAACAAAAAGTCATACGCTGTATGTGTATCAGAAGAAATAACATAAACTGCTGTTTTCTTTTTACCAATTGATGTAAAATCAATAGTATCCGTTGACGTTACTTCTGCAATTTCTCTTGAGTCAAATTTACCAAGTTTTGATTGAAGAGTACTCAAAATCGAACCATACGTTTTCTCTGGCGCAATTTCAATGGATTTATAATTCATTCTAGCAGGATGGTCGTATGGCAATTGATTCATCAAATTCGTCAACAAGTTATCTCCACCATTATTGTTGGCTGCCCTTACTAATTCAGAACAACTCGCTAAATTCTGTTCTTCAACTGGTCTTACTGCTTTTAAGTAATAAATTAGCGCCTTTAGCAACATCTCACCCATATCTTCCCAATAAGGATCCGAACCGCCACCCTCACTTTGTCCTTTCACAATTGTGTGGGCAATAACGTCAACATCAATTTCGCTATTAATATGATGAAGTGGATTATATCCATCACTGTTTTCAGGACGTACCAAATTTAACACTTTGATATCATAACCTTGCGACTTAAAATAGCCTGCTGTATCATCATAAAGTTCACCTTTAGGATCTGTAAATACATAGGAGCCAAGTAATTGTAAGGCATTTGGTTTAACATAAGAAGCAGATTTACCAGCACCAGAACCTCCGTACAACTAAAACGTTAACGTTACCACGTTTATCAACTGGCAAACGATTTTTTTCTGCCAAAATAATTCCTTTATTTTTACTTAAAACTCGATATTGTTCGCCATTTTCGCTCCAATCGCTCGAACCATTTTCGATATCTTGAAATTCATGCTTTGGAAGCGATTTCAAGATTCCTATTAAAGCAAAAAATCCACAAACCATTAAGTAATATTTTAAAGTTTGCAAAAAAGCAGAAAAATATGTACTAAAGCATTGCCCCAAACTGGACAATGGCTTTTGAATATTATTAAATAATTGCGTAAAGAAAACAGCCCAAAAGTCTTCTCCTGCTTTTGAAGCCATTAATCCTTCTTGAACAGATACATTAAATGGTGCTACACCCATAATTGCAATTACAATTACTACGATTAAATAAACAATTAGTTTCGTTTTTATTCTTCGAATTGCAGCCTTTATTTTTTCAAAAAAACTCATAATTTATCACCTTTTCTTCTGTAGATTTATTATATATCTCTTGATTCGTCTGGTTTTTCTGTTCCTCCGGCTGAATTTCTCTTTTCTGCTTGCGCTAATTTCTTTTCTCTTATTTGTTTTGTTTTTGCTCTTACTTTTCTTAATTCTGCAAGTTTGATATTTAATCCTGCACCTTTTGCAATTTCCTCTAGCACAAAATCTCTCTTTCCACTTTCCAAAACATTAATCGCATTTAATGGTCTTGGTTTTTCATTATCTTCTCCGACTTTTGATTTGATTGCTACTTCTGGAACATCAAATACTAATGCTCTAATATTTATTTTTTCATATCCCTCTTCTCTTAAGTCTTCAAAAAATTGATCTAATAACTTATCTGCTTCATCGCTTTTCGTTATTTTTAATTCTTTTCTTCCATTTTCTCCAATTGGAGTACCGGAATTATTCATAAAAATTCTCCTCCTTTTAAGTCTTCTATTTCTTTTTATTTGCATTTATTTCAAAGGCAAAATACTTTTTACATGCCTTTAATTTGCATTTTCCTTTTACCTCATTTGCTTCCTCATCAAAATACAAAGTTGGTTTTACTTCTTCAGTAGTTTCTGGGTCTATAATTGAAATAGGCCTTTTCATGTTTGGTGTATATTCAAACTCTCGATAAACAGTTTCTTTTTCGTTGTAAATTGTTGAAAGTTTCATTGGCATTGGTTTTCTTGAAATTTTTATCTCATCGTAATCTAAAAATCCGGTGTTTACTACTACTCTATCTTTCCCAAACGACAAAAACACCAATGGATTTCCCTCTGGCGCGGGATTATCCACAAAGAAGGTTTTTCTTTTTCTGTCTCCAACTAGTTGCTCTGAAAATTCTAATCTTTCGACTGTGAATTTCGGTGCTCTGTCTAAAAATTCTTTTTCTGTTTTATTGACTTGATAAATCACTGTGTTTACTTCTTTTGGGTCGGTAATACTGAAATATTTCCCTTGTAAGCTTTCTTCTTCCATACTTACTCTCCTTTATTACATTTTTAAATGCGACTTTTCTTATGTATAAACCTACTTTTCTATTTTAATTATAACATACTTTTGTTATTATGTCAATATCTTTAACACGTTCTTGGATTAAATTTTGAAATATTGTTTAATTCATCAAATAATTTCTTTTCTTTAGCACTTAAATGCTTCGGTACCATGATTTTTGTTTCCAAAATCAAATCGCCTCTTCCACCTTTTCCATTTTTGTAGCCTCTTCCGTCAATTTTAATGGTTTCTCCACTTTGAATTCCTTGTGGTATGTATACAAAAACATCTTCATTTATACCATTCACCGTTACTTTTGTGCTTAATGCAGCTTCCCATGGAGTAAGATATAAATTTGTCCTTAAATTATAGCCTTCTAGTTTAAATTTCTGATCATTTTTGATTTTGATACGAATGAATAAATCCCCATTTTTTCCCCCATTTTTTCCTGGTTTTCCGTTGTCCAACTAATCGAATTTTTTCATTATTTTGAATTCCCGGTGGGAGTTGTACTTTAAAAGTTTTCAAATCCCCATCAACCGTCCTAACGGCAATCGTTTGCTCTTTTCCGCGAAACGCATCTTCAATCGAAATGTTAACTTCAGTTTGCACATTTTCACCTTTGCAGGCTTCTTGTTTTTTGGAAACTTGTTTTTCCGTTGTTGTGCCAAAAAATAGATTGAAAAAATCACTAAATAAGGAATCTTTGCTTCTTTTACTTTCTTCATAAGAAGCATTTTTTCTGCCAATATGGTGATTCCACATTCGATCGTATTTTCTTTTGCTAGAAGGCGTAGATAATACACGATAGGCTTCATTTATATCTTTGAAAATTTCTTCGTTATTTTTATTTTTTATATTAACATCTGGATGGTATTTTTTTGCTTGTTTTCGATAGGCTAATTTTATTGTATCTAGCGTAACTTTATTGGTTTCTAACCCTAGTATTTTATAATAATCTTTAAAAATCATTTCAACATCCCCCATATATCACATCTTAGTTATTATATCATTTTGATTCGTATTTGTGAATATATTTTTTGTATTTTTTTGTAAATTATTTGTAAATCTCTTGTGATTTATTCCATAAAAAAATTCAATGCTTTTACAGAATTTAGGTGAATTTTTTTGTTTTTGGCAATTCTTAGATGAATCCCTTCTTTCAAGATATATTTTACACATTCATCTAAATCTTTATTTCCCAAATTTATGATATATTCCTTATTTTCAAATTTTCGGTCTTCGCTTGTCATGTCTGCTACATATAAAATTTTATCTAGCAAAGACATATCTTCTTTTCCTGTTGTATGGTAGCGAATTGGCGAACACAAATCTTCACTAAATCCAAACTGCTTTTTGGCAATATCTGCCGCAATTTTTCCATGTAATAAACCTACATTATCTTTTTCTATTTCGTCGATTTCCAAATGATTTTCTTTGCAATATTTCACTTTTTCTTCTGGTAACATTTCTTTGGCCATATCGTGAACGATTCCAACTAACTTTGCAGCATCTTTGTCAACTTGGTAAATGCTAGCAAGTTCTACGCAACGATTGGCTACGCATTGAGAATGAAAAAAGCGATATTCGCTTAATGTATTTTTTACAATTTCGTAGATTTCTTTATATGATTTCATGTTTGTCCCCCCAACCGAATTCGCTATATGGAATGTGATTTTTGTAATTTTCTATGGCTTGCTTTCTACTTTCTATCATGTTTTCTGGTAGATCATCAATGGCAAACCATTTGATTTCTTCACATTTTTCGATTTCGCCTACTTTTGGCTCATTTTTCCATTTTGTTGTTTTAAAATATCCATCGTAATAAATTACATCTGTAGTAGGTGTTTTCTCATGTATTAATGTCATAAATTGCACATCTTCTATTTTAACATCAATTCCTATCTCTTCTTTTGCTTCTCGAATTGCTGTCATTTTCATTGATTCGTTGTCCTCAACATGACCAGAAGCCGAAAAATCCCAATAACCATCCATATAACCTGTATTTTTTCTTTTTTGCAATAGAATTTCTTCTCCTTTATCGCTAGTTCTGCTAAGTAATAGCATTGCAGCAGATAGTGTTTTAAATCTTTCGCTCATATGAAACTCCTTTTTTGATATATTATCATAATTTTGTGCTAATTACAATGAATTTTTTAATGATTTTTGAATTTTTTTGTTTTGGGGACGGGGACAGTCTTGAAAAAAGAAAAATAGGTCAATCTATTGTAAATCCTAAATAATATAATATTTTAGTATTAATATTTTAGGGGACACTCTTAAAAAGGCAAAAATTTCGAAAGTATCTGAAAATAGTAAAAAAAATTATTAAAAAGCAAATAAAATTTTTTATTAGAAATTGCAATTAAGAGTGTCCCCGTCCCCAAATTATTCTTAAAATAAAAAAAATCAGGACAGTTTTAACTATCCTGAAAAAATTTATTTTTATTTCATTTTTCCCTTCATTCCCATTTTCGAACTTCCTTGCATTGCTAAAATGTTCTGGTCGTAAGAAAATGTTAATTTTTCACGTTCTCGATGTCTTTTTAAGGCAATTTCAATAACTTCGTCTAATTCTGTTTCAAACGTTTTTCCTGTTGCTTCCCACAAATAATACGATAACGCTCCCGGAATTGTGTTGATTTCATTGACATATACTTTCTCTGTTTCCTTATCCATCAAAAAGTCAATTCTTGCAACTCCGCTACAGCCTAAAACTTTAAACGTCTCTTGTGCCAATTTTTGAATTTCGTCTCTTTTCTCATCGGAAATGTCCGCTGGTAACTTTTTATCCGCAACTGCCATTCCTTTTCCACCATTCATTTTGTTACTTCCAGCCTTTGCTCCCACAATTCCTTTCATTCCTGCTTTATTTTTGCTAGCATTTCCACCCATATATTTATCAGCATAACTCAATATTTCGTCCGAAAAAAATGGTTCTTCACATACAGAAGCCTGTGTTTCAGTAATATTTCCTATAACGGAACAATTAATTTCCTTTAAATTTACAACTGCCTTTTCCACAATGATTCTATCTGAAAATTCCATTGCAAATTCAATCGCCTCTTCCAATTCTGCTTTATCTTTTGCTTTCTTAATTCCTACACTCGAGCCCAAATTTCCTGGTTTTACGATAACTGGAAATTCTAATTCTTCCACAATTTGATGCAAGATTTTTTCTTCATCTTTTATGTATTCCATACTATAAAATGATACATAATCAACAACTGGAAGTCCTGATTCCTTCATGACTTTTTTCATTAAAATTTTATCCATTCCAATGCTAGAAGCCAAAATATCTGGTCCCACATAAGGAATGCCAAGCATATTTAAAAAGCCTGCCATTGTTCCATCTTCACCATTTGTTCCATGCATAATTGGAAAAGCAACATCAATTGTGTTTAGCACTCTTTTTCCAATCCATGGTGCTGGACACCTTAGTACTTTTACGCTTTTTCCATCATTTACAACAGAAACTTTGTAACTGCGTTTTAGCAAGACTTCCATGTCCTTATAAGCATATAAATCTAATAAGTCATCTCCCGTATACATGACTCCTTCTTTTGAAATATAAATGGGAACAATTTCGTATTTTTCTGGATCAATTGCCGAAATTGCTTGTGACATCGTGATAACAGCAATTTCGTGTTCAACGGATTTTCCGCCGAAAAAAATTCCTAATTTGATTTTCATGATTTTCTTTTCCTTTCTGTTTTTTATAAATAATTATCTGGCAAATCATTTTCTAATAATATAACAGTATCTTTTGTGGTAATTCGATTCATTTCTTGCAATGCTTCTTGCAAATTTTTAGCAATAAATGTATTTTCTTTTGGATAATGTCTATCTTGAAGTCCATTTAAGATAGGAAGCGTTTGCTCTGCTCCCACCAAAATTACATAGTCTGCACATTCCGCCGCTTTTTTTCCTAAATTTCGATTGATTTCTTTGGACTTATCTCCTAATTCAACAATTCCTGGTGTAATCAATATTCTTTGCTTTTTTTCAAAGGACTTTAACACTTCTAAAGCCATTGTCGCGCCTTTGACATTGGAATTATACGCATCATCAATGATAATACTTCCATTTGGATTTTGCTTTAGTTGCAATCTATGTGGAACTGGCTTTAAATATTTTGCTCCAATTTTAATTTCTTCAGCTGTCATTCCTAATTTATCCCCAATTGCCACTGCTCCTACAATATTTAAAATATTTAATTCTCCTAGTAATTTTGTTTTGATATGAATTTTCTCTTTGTCTGGCAAAATCACATCAAAATCTGAACCATGTTCTGTGATGTGAATATTTTCTGCATAATAATCTGCTTTTTTCGTCAAACCAAATTTCACCGTATTTTTAGGAAGTTCGGATTTTTTAATATTTTCATCTTCCCAATTCACAAACGCCAAACCATCTTCTGAAAGCGATTTTACCAATTCTAACTTCGTTTTTTTGACATTGTCAAGCGACTTAAATGTGTCCAAATGTTGTGGACCAATGGCTGTTACAACGCCAAAATTTGGCTGAACAATATCACAAATTTCTTTGATATCTCCAACATATTTTGCACCCATTTCACAGATAAAAAGATTGTGTGTCGAAGTTAATTGTTCATTAATCGTGCGTACAACGCCCATAGTCGTATTATAACTTTCCGGTGTCATTAAAGTATTAAATTTTTGAGATAAAATTGTGTTAATGGCATATTTTGTGCTGGTTTTCCCATAACTTCCTGTAATTCCGATTACTTTTAAATTTGGAATTTCTTTTAATTTCTTACTTGCTTTGATACAAAAACTTTTGCGAATGCTTTTTTCAATTGGTTTGTTTATCAAATTTATTAAATATACAAATGTGTAGGCTACCATTGCAAAAATATTTGAAAGAATGATTGCTTTTTTGGCATCTACTAATACAGCAATTGCTACTAAAATAGCGAACAAAATCAAATAAGTTATATACATTCTTCTAATTCTTGCTGTTACAACAAACGCCTTTTTTTCTTGTGATTTCTTGGCTGTTGCAATTAAACCCAAGTAAATAAATATATTTAGGATAAATGCTACATCAGAAAAACTTAGTAATAATAAAACAATTGGAATTATCAGTAGCAAAATCACTTTTAAATTAATTACCTTTTTGATATGTTTGCTCATCCATACCACATATCGGTCGTTATAATAATTTTCTAATTGCAAAATATGTAAGCCTTCTCGTGTTCTTTTGTAGAAGAAAATTAAGAATAAAATTAAATTGAAAGTAATGAATAGATTTTGCATATTTTCTTCCTTTCTTTTTAGGGTAGTTGGTGGGTTAAATCCCACTTATATGGGTTTGTTTATTGATCATTTTTGAAAAATTCGTTTAGAACTGCATTGCAATTTTGAATATTTTGAAGATATGAAAAATGTCCAGAATTAGCGTATTCCACTAATCCACAATCTGGAATAAGACTTTTCATCTTTTTGGCATCAGCAATTGGTGTATCCATATCATTCGTTCCCCAAATTAGCAGAGTGGGAACTTTTAGATTGGGTAATAATTCAGTCACATCTTCATTTACGATTCGTTTCATCGTTTCTCGCAAGACTGGCGCAGACGCTTTATAATCATTGGAACCTACGTGGCTAAATAATTTTTCTTTGAATTTTTTCATTAGCCCTACATCTGGCAACTTATTTAATACTGCCTTGCCTGCTTTGAAAATTCCTACTTTGATATAATATTTCGGTTTTCTTTTTGGGACAATTCCAGCACTATCGATTAACACAATTTTCCTTGGTTTTACAATTCCTCTACCAACGCTATTTATAATCATTCTGCCACCATTGGAATGCCCAATTAGAATTGGATTTTGAATTTCCAATTTTCTTACAAATTCTGCTAGAAAATCACCAAAATCATTGGTATCTAGTGGGTGTTCTGGCAAATCGCTCTTTCCAAAACCTACAATATCAACCAAATAGACTTTAAAATTCTGACATAGAGAATTGGCAATTGGACGCATCGTTTCTAAGTTCGCAAGCCATCCATGTAGTAATATCACTGGATTCCCATTTCCCGTTACTTCATAATTTATGTTCCAGTCTTTGATTTTTACTTGCAAAATTTCCTCCTATTTTTCCACATTTTGTTTACAATTTGTGGATATTTTTACTATAATTTATTCAAATTATTCGTTTTTTGTGAACATATCATATAACATTTTACTTGAAATTTCAATATGAAATCAAAATTATCTTCCAAAAGTTTCGGCTTTTCCACCAACAAAAGAAATTTCTCCATTGTTATATACAATCGCTTGCTCATCTGTGATAGCGTAAACCTTGAATGGGTTGGTTGATAAAGTTTTTTCCAGAAAACTTTTATCCCATTTCTGATAGTCTTTTCTTTTATAATGTGGCAGAATATTGAAATTTACCAATCCTAGTGTTTTATTTTCGATTTGGTCATTCGTTATGCCTTCTTTTGCTAGCCAATATTCGTCACTTTCAATTTGTCTACCTAAAACAATTGAACCTGCAGATGTTCCCATAACTACTTTTTCTTGTGCAAATTCTTTCAAGACTTCGTCAAATCTAGTTTCCTTAAATAAACTTGGCAAAACAAGATTCCTGCCACCAACAATATACATCATATCTGCATTTTGCAATCTTCTTTTGACTTCTGTTTTGTCATATGCCCTCAAATTTATAAAATCAATGATGCCACCTATATACTTCTCAATTTGAGATAATTCTTTAATCAGCCATCTTTTACTACTCGTTTCTGGCTTGGCGACATAGGCTTCATTAATAATGGTTATGTTGATATTTTGTAAAGGTTTCTCAACCAAACTTTCTACTGTCTTTGCAATTTCATCTGTTGTGAAACCTTGTGAAGCTAAAACTAATTTCATGTTTTTGTTCCTTTCTATACTACAAAAAGCACTTTTAGTATATTTTCATATCGTTCTTTTAATAATTCCCTTGTTTGTGAACTTAATTTATTATAATCACGTTCTAACTTTTTTCTTACATATTCTTTTCCATCTAAAATCGATAAATTCATATCCTTATAAACCAACGAAAATAGCATTGGAATACAATCAAAATGTGCTATAACGTCTGCGTCTGCGACGCATTGCTCTTCTATCGTATTTCGTGGTCTGTCTTCGCTCCCTCTGTGATTTAAAACGCAATTTTTCACACATTCCATTCTATCTTTTGGGTAATTTAATTCTGTCAATAATTGTTCTGCAATTTCTGCACCATAAATATGATGCTGTTCTCTTTCGCCATATTCTGAAGGCATTGCAATATCGTGCAACAATGCTCCCAATTCTACAATCTCAACATCTGCACCATATTGTTTTGCCAAATTCACAGCATTTTCAACTACATATTTAATATGTTCATTCCAAAAATCATAATCATCTTTTTCTTTTGATTTTTCACATCTTTTCAATAATTCTTCTTTCATTTTTTCGGTTATTTCACTCATTCACACTTCTCCTAAATCTCCAAAATCTCTCCGTCTTCCGGAAATTCCACTCCATTTATTCCTCTAATTTCATAATCCGGTCTATGAATTGCATAAAATTTACAGTTTGGGTATTTTTTATCAATATCTTTGAAATCTTTTAGTCCAATATGCCACTCCGTTGTTTCTACTTTTGCTACTTCTGAAAACATATAATCTGCCATTTCACACATTTTATTATAATTATCACAAAAAGTTGTATCAGTTGCATATGCTATTGTTTGATTATCTTTTTCTAATATATATCCATTAATCGGCTTACACGTTCCATGATGTAACTCATAAGCAGTGGTTTTAAAATTCTCTGCTTCATAACTTTCTCCATTTTCTAATTCTATAAATTCAAGATTTAATTCTTTCTCCATATTATCATAGGCGTGCGTATTTCCATCTGCATGTGTAAAAAGCATAAGTTCTTTTACTTTTCTCTTCAAACCAGGAGGACCAATGAAAACAAGTTTATGATTTGTTTCCTTTCTGTCTATCCTTCCCCATAACAAATTTGGAATATCCAAAAAGTGATCTGCATGAAAATGTGATATTACTAAATAATCAACTGTTTTCATATAAATTTTTAATCTTTCAATTTGCTTTACTGTTCCCATTCCAATGTCAAAAAGTATATCATCTATTAATATACTTGTATTACATCTTGTCGTACATCCCATAGTTCCTGTTCCAACAAACGTTATTTTCATAATCTTAATTCTCCTTTTTTTCATTATTTCAAAATTTTCTCAACTATTCTAGCATAAGAAAATCTTTTAACTTAAATCTTTCATTGCTTTTTCTAACACACTTCGTGTACTATCAAATGTAATGTTCTTAATGGCTTCGTTAAAATCCAGCCATTGTACTTCTTCTATTTCAGAATCTTGTGGCTTTAAATTTCCGTCTTTCCTTGTCGCAATAAAATAAACAACTTCTTTCCAAATATCTTTTTCAGGACTGTATTCAATGGTATATCGATAATTTTCATTTATTTCCACATCAATATTTGTCTCTTCTTTTGTTTCTCTAACAGCTGTCTCAATTTCTGTTTTTTCATTTTTCAATATCTTCAAATTTTAAAAGTTATTTCTTTAATAGAGAAATAACTTTGCATTTTGTCAAATTTTTGTTTAGTTCAATAAACAAAATTATTAATTTCCATATTTTTGTACACTACACATTACTTATTCTTCTAACAACCAATCCACTACATTTTTATGAATAATTCCGTCCTCTGAAAAATCAAATTTATCCATTGAAAGAACATATTTGGGATAATTATCCTGTACATCTTTATATACTCCAAATTCTCGTTCCACCACAGAATCATCAGCTAAAATATACGCCACTTGAAAATATACTTTTTCATTAAATCGAGTAGCGATAAAATCAATTTCTCCTTTTTCCAAATTTCCTACTTTTACATCATATCCACGCGACAGCAATTCATTGTAAACAACATTTTCTAAATATGCTCCAAGTTGCGGTCTTTTGCCAACATTCATTATTTGACCTAGTCCCAAATCTGTTAAATAATATTTATATTTGCCATTTAAAATTCTTTTTCCACGCACATCATAGCGATCTGCCTTGCTGATTAACATGGCTTTTGTCATGTATTCCAAATAATTATACAATGTTATTTTAGCGACTTCTCTTTGAACTTTATTGATAAAATAATTGGATAAGCTCTCTGCAGAAAAATTTTGCGAAGGTGTCGTCACAATATACTCTACAATGCGATTAAATAAATCCAGATCTTTAATGTTAAATCTAGCAATAATATCTTTTACAACAATTGAATTATAAATATCGGATAAATATGTCTTTGTCTGCATTTCATCTGTCATCATGAATCTTTGAGGTAATCCGCCCCAAATTAAATATTCATTAAAGGCTTCTTCGATTTCTCGCTTGTCTGTTATGTTTTTTAATTCGCAGACTTCCTTAAATGTAAAAGGAAAAACACGAAAGCTTACATATCTACCTGCTAAATGTGTCGCTAATTCTCCAGAAAGTAAATCGCTATTGGAGCCTGTGATAAATATGGAAACTTTTTTTGAGGCTTTAAACGAATTAATTGCTTTTTCCCAATTTTCAACATTCTGAATTTCATCAAAAAATAAATAGTATTTCTCTTCTCCCTTCATTTTTTGCGTGATAAATTCATGCAAATCGATATCATTTCGAATAAAAGCATAATCTTCATACTCAAAATTGATATAAATCATGCGTTCTTCTGGAATTCCTTGCTCTTTCAACTCTTCCATGATTTGTAATAGTATAATCGATTTTCCACATCTTCGTATTCCCATGATAACTTTGATTAAATCTTGTTCATAAAAAGGTCGTATATTAGATAAATATTTTTCACGAATCATTATATAAATTCCCCCTTTTTATTTATTATACTATTATTTTTAGAATATGTCAATAATTTTGTTTATTTCACTAAACAAAATTATTGATTTTAACATTTTTGTACATTACAAAAAAACAAAATTTATTTCAACATCTCCAAAATCTCGCTTTTGCTTACAACACCAATCGTCTGATTGCTTACTTCTCCGCTTTTGAAAACCAAAAGTGTCGGAATTGACATGATTCCATATTGTACTGCTAAACCTTCTTCATTATCAATATTAATTCTGCAAACTTTGATATCTTCATTTTCATTGGCAACTTGATCAATAATTGGAGATAACATTTTGCATGGTCCGCACCAATCTGCGTAAAAATCCACTAAAACTGGTTTCTCACTTTTTAAAACTTCCTCTTCAAAATTTTCAGCTGTTACATCTAAAACACTCATATTTTCCTCCTTAAAATTTACATTTTGTACCGATTCTTCCTGTTTTTTTAATATTCCATTTATTGCAAATAATCCAGCAATAAAAACAATACTAACAATCATTATTACAACTTTATTTTTCAATTTTTCTCTCCTTTAAAAGAAAATCACATAAATTCCCATCAAAATTAAAATCATTCCTGAAACTTTTTTTATTTTCTCATAATTCTTTTTGATACAATCAAATATTCCCTTCATTTTTTCCATTAATACAACCGATAAAATAAATGGAATCCCTAGTCCAATCGAATAAATGACCATCAGCAAAATTCCTTTTAGCAATTCTTGACCGCTTGGCAACTAGTAATAATGCTGAACTTAGGAATGTTCCAATACATGGAGTCCAACTGACTGAAAATAAAATTCCGAATGCAAAGGATTTTATAAAATTCAAATTTTGAGTATTAGCATTCGTGACTTTCATTTTGTTTCGGAATTTTATATGAAGTAGTTCCATATAATTTAGTCCAAATAAAATAATCACAATTCCTAATACAATTTTGAGATATCGCATATTGCTACTGACGATTTTTCCCAATTGGCTAGCAAATACAGCAAGCAGAACAAATACAAGTGAAAATCCTAGCACAAATCCGGCTGGCATTTTTGATGGCTTTGGTAGAGTTTTTTTCGTCTTTTCCTGCAAAATAGGCAATGTAAATTGGTATCATTGGTAACAAACAGGGCGATATAAAACTTGCAATTCCTTCTAAAAACGTAAAAATATATTCCATTTTTGATTTCCTTTATTTTATTTATTCTCAAAGTTTTTAATTCATATACACATATTATCATATTTTGGAAATGAAATCTAGTGGTTTTTTAATTTTTTGCTTGTAATTTTATGTAAAATGTGTTATAATCCTCTTGTAACGTAGTTGGAACTATATAAGTGTAGTTCTGCTTTCAATTAGAAAGGATGATTAATATGAAACAACTCAATGAAAGCTTCTCAGAAGGAACACGGCAAGTATTAAACATGGAACAGCTTAATAAAAGATTGTTAGAAGAAGCACAGCGGAGACATTTCAATAAGGGATTGTCAGAAAAAATACGGCAGGAAACAAAGGGATTTTACCTTTATGGACACAATGTATTTATCCCTTTTATTCCATCAGAAGAGCCATTAGCAGTTGACAGCTTTGGCGTCCTCATAGATGGCGCTATCTATCAAACTGACGATTTTCAGTGGTGGAACAGTCAAGGAGATCTCCGGTATGACGATAACCCTCTTAATGTCATTGACAGCGGAATTTTACCCGATGAAGTTTTTTGCCTTCTGCATATCGACCTTTGCCTTAAATTTGCTAAACAGCATATGGCAGAAGCAAAGGAAGTACTAGATAATATTACCTACAATGAAGCAAAACGGAAAATCGGTAAGGCAATTATCGATTTTGAAACTCTCTATGATACCGAAAGCATCAAAAAACTGCAGATTGCTTGTGCTACTTTAACAGCGGTCGCGACTGAGTGTATCACTTTCGAAGGCTTTGGCGACTTTTTCGATAAATTCGAGGATGCTTCTAATGCTATCTTTCTTGTTCTTAAGGCACTTGCCAAAAAGTCTGACAAATATGTTTCGGCTACTGACTTTGATGTTCTTTAAAGAACTTATTAACAGGTCTGTTAATTCTTAAAACATTTTCTACACTTATAACAAAATAAGGTTCCGCTTGGAACCTTATTTTTCTATTATCTATAAAAAATTTTACAAAAACTTGCAATTTTATGTAAAATGTGTTATCATTATTTTGTAACGTAAATCAAACTACATAAGTGTAGTAGTTTCTCTTATTATTTAAGAAAGGATGAATTAAGATGAAAAAAAACACTGAAAGATTTTCACAAGAAACACAGCGGGAGTTAACTGGACTTTACATTCCACTTTACGATGACACAGGATTTGAGCGTATTATTCCATCAGAAGAACCTTTAACCGCCGAAAACTTTGGCATTGTGATGGATGGTCATACTTATACCACCGAAGATTTCCGTTGGTATGAAAAAGACGGCAGTGACAGAGATTTAGTGTATGATGATAGTGGTTGTTACTTCGATGGCGACGATTTACCAGATGAAGTTTTCTGCCTGTTGAATACCGTAATCTGCCTTAAGTTTGCCAAACAGCATATGGCGGACGCAAAAGCGATGGTAGATGCTACCGATAACGATGAAGCAAAGCAAGCGATAAATGAGGCATTTATCGAATTTGAAAACCTCGATGATGCCACTGAGAGCATTAAAAAACTGCAGCTTGCCTGCGATGCCTTAAGTGAGGCTTCTGATGTGTTCGAAGATATCGACAATGATCTCTGTAATACATTTTATAATGCTTCTACCGTTATTAGTGATGTAATCAGTGAGCTTGATGGCATATCTGACAGATCTTAAAACATTTTCTACACTTATAACAAAATAAGGCTCTCCTTAGAGCCTTATTTTTCTATTTTACAATTTGTTTCATTCTCCCAAAAACCAAGTTTGTCCAATTTGGATTAACTGGGCAAAATCTTGTTCTGACTGCTTCCAACGTTTTTCCGTGATAAAATCTTCCACCTTCTGATAAATAATTCTTATGAAGCGTACTAGCTGCTTTTTCCAAACCTTCTTGTACAGAAGCAAATTGGATAAGTCCACTTCCATTCATTAAACTAATGTAATTATGTGTTCTTCTATGATTCCCCGCAATATTCCATCCAGATTCTGCTGAAATTAAGCCACAGAAAAAGATTTCGTTAATTTGATATTTTTCGCATACATCGTAAATTAATCCTGCATTTTCTTCAAAAAATCCTGATGTGTCAGCTCTGACTCCTGCCATCAAAATCATGAATTCTTCTCGTGAAATATTGCACCTTATGGTCAAATCCATATCTTTCGAAATTTGAATTTCTTCGAGTTTTTTATAAGTTTCACGCTCACGTGATTTGGCATATCTTGAAACAACTTCTTGACTAGCAACTTCTTTTTTCGGACTATAGGCAGCAACAATTGTTTCTGAATCCAAAACCTTTTTCTCTTCTATTTTTGTTTCTTCCACCGTTAATTCTGCTATCTTTTGGTTGACTTGTCCTAAATTGAAAATGCCTATCACTATTCCTAGTATGATCAATAGAACAAATATCAGTATCAATTCTTTTATGTTTTTTGTACTTCTTTTGTTTTCCATTTTTTCTTCCTTTCATCAAATTGCTATTTGACTATATCATGAATGGGAGAAAATGTCAAATTTCATGGGTTATGTAAAACTTTGAAAGGCTTGAAAAAACAGACTTTGCTTACGCTAAATCTGTTTTTTATTTTTTGCTCAAATTTCTTCAAATCTTCGATTTACTTCACTCCAATTGACGATATTCCAAAAACTACTAATATATTCTGCACGATTGGCTTTATATTGCAAAAAGTAAGAATGTTCCCACATATCCAGTACAAGTAATGGAATACAACCCCAAAGAGTTAAATTTTGATGTTTCTCACATTGCAAAATTTCTAATTTGTTCCATTTGGGAATCCATACAAGTAAATTCCAGCCGTGACGCTTCGACTACTTTACTGCTTGCTGTAAATTGGCTTTTAAAGGTAGGAAATGTGCCAAAATCTTTATTGATTTGTTCCATTAATTTTAAATTAGGACCGACTTCCTAGGGTTGATGGCGCCATATTTTTGAAAAATAATTCATGTAGAATCACTCCTGAGCCTTGGAAGGATAATTCTTTTTCTAAACATTTGATGTTTTCAAAATCGCTCTTTTTTCTGGCTAGGGTTAGTTTTTCTTCGGTTTTGTTTGTGTTAGCAATATAATTTGCATATAAAGTATTGTAGTGAATATTCAAAGTTTCTCTGTCGTAAAATGGCTCTAGTGCGTTTAAACTATAGGGCAAATCAATTTTTGATAGCATAAAAAACCTCCTTTTAATAATATATATTGAAAGAGATTTGATTTTATGCTTTATTACTTAGGTAAATTCTATTTTTAAACTGCTTGACATTTTATGTAAAATATGATATAATGTAATTAAATATACTGAAGAAAGGAGTTATCGTAGCAATCAAATAATTTTGATTATAAAAGGAGGTTTTTCTATGAATACTATTTGTTATGAATGCGGAATTCCTTGTCCACGGGCTGGGAAAAAATTAAGCAAAGAAAGCCGCGAATGTAATGGCTGGAAAGATCCGGCATTCTTCGGTTGCGCCGCATTAGAAAGTCCCAAAGAAAAAAGAAAAGCGCGACGTTCAATCCATAAAACTGCGATGCAGTTGGCAATGGAAAAAGCTGGCATTAAAATTTTCTAACTTTAAAAGCATGGTTTGATTGTACAAACCATGCTTCTTCTTTTTTATTTATCTGCCAAAGCCAACATATCTCGTTTCAATTTTGCTAATTGTTTATCAGCATCTTCCATTGTTTTGCCTTTAACACCCATGTAAAATTTGATTTTTGGCTCTGTTCCAGATGGACGTACACAGCACCAAACATCATTTTCCATAGCATAATATAACACATTAGACATAGGAAGTTCTGTTTTGCTTTCTTTTCCTGTTTCTGTATCTTTTATGATACCTGTTTTGTAATCTCTTACTTCAAGCACTTTGTAACCACCAAGTGTTTTAGGTGGATTGCTTCGGATGGATTCCATAATCTCTTTGATTTTTATAGCTCCGTCAGCGCCTTTTAGTGTGATTGGAACAGTTTCTTCTCTGTAATATCCATATTTTTTATAAATATTTAACATTTGATCCCATAATGTTAAACCTTGTTTTTTATAAAAAGCTGCCGCTTCACAAAGCATCATAACGGCTGTAATTCCGTCTTTGTCTCTTGCGTGCGTTCCAACTAAGCAACCATAACTTTCTTCAAATCCAAATACATAATTGTATTTTCCTGTGGCTTCAAAATTTCTGATTTGCTCTCCAATAAATTTGAAACCTGTAAATGTTTCCACAAAATGCATACCATATTCTTTTGCAATTGCTCCTGCCAAGTTGGAAGAAACAATTGTTGATACGAAGGCTGGGTTTTTAGGCATCAAATTCTTTTCTTTTCTTTGTGATAGTACATATTCTGCAATTAATAAGGCTGACATATTTCCTGTAAATGACACATATTCACCTGTTTTGGAATCTTTTGAAAATACGCCTAAACGGTCAGCATCTGGATCTGTTGCCAAAACAACATCTGCGTCTACTTTTTTTGCCAATTTTAATGCCAAATCAAATGCTTTTACATCTTCTGGATTTGGATATTCGACAGTTGGAAAATTTCCATTTGGTAATTCTTGCTCTGGAACAACATATACATTTGTGAAACCTAAATCTGTCAAAACCTTTTGCACAGGCTTGTTTCCAGTTCCATGAAGTGGTGTATACACAATGTTTAAATCTTTTTGTACTTCTTTTATAATTTCTGGATTTAACACTTGCTTTTTGATGGCGTCTAAATACAATTTATCCATTGCGTTTCCGATAATGTTGTATAATCCAGTGTTTTGAGCCTCTTCGTAGCTAATTCTTTTTACCAAGGAATAATCGGTTACATTATTGACTTCTTCAATAATTTCTTTATCCTTTGGTGCAACAATTTGTGCTCCATCATCCCAATATACTTTGTAGCCATTGTATTCTGGTGGATTATGACTTGCTGTAATCATAATTCCAGCTGTGCAACCGAAGTTCTCTTACAGCAAATGATAATTCTGGCACTGGTCTGATTTCGTCAAAAATATAGGTTTTAATTCCATTAGCGTTCATACATAAAGCCGTTTCGATAGCAAATTCTTTTGACATTCTTCTTGAATCGTAGGAAATCGCAACTCCTTTGTTTTCTCCGCCTTCTCTTAAAATGAAATTTGCCAAGCCTTGTGTAGCTTTTGTAACCGTATATACATTCATTCTGTTGGTTCCGTTGCCGATTACGCCTCTTAAACCTGCTGTTCCAAATTCTAAATCTTTGTAGAATCTGTCTTTGATTTCTTCTTCATCTCCAGCAATTAGCAACAATTCGTGACGTGTTTCTTCATCAAATACTGGATTGGTGCACCATTCGCTGTATTTTTTCATGTAATTTAGTTTTGAGAAAAAGTCTGTGTATAATTTTCTTGCTGTTTCAGGACTATCAACGCCTTCTGCATTTTTGATTGGTGCAAATTCTTCTTCTCTTTTTACTCTCAAGATTAGCACTCCGTCTAACATTTCAAAAGAGTCAAAAATAAACATTTCGAATTTATAGGCATTTGGTTTGTCGGCTACAATTAATTTTCCATTTGTATCAATATAATTTGCCTTTTTTACAGCTGTGTGATAAGGCAATTCTAAATTGGTTACTTTTTCTAGTGCTTTGATGTTGAATAATTGCATAATTACGTTAGAATCCCCATATACCAAAGAGCCATAATCATCTCTCATATTCGCCATTTCTTCGGAAATTTCAGTATATTCAATAACACCAACTTTTCCATTTTTCTTGCAAATGACACCAACTTTTTCTTTTGGGTCAATTTTTTCAACAGATTTTACAGCGCTGTAAACTTTATTGGAAATAGACATACCAATTAATAATGGGTCAACTAAATTGGCTAGAATATTATCAACACCGCTGATAAATATCCATTCCACTCCATTTTCACGCATTTCAGCAATTACATTGCTTCTTTCCATAGATTGAAGCGTTCCACCGTGACCATTAGCCGCTTCTTTGATTCCACCGTTTTCATTTAGCAAGATTTTTCCGTTTAAATCAAGCATTGGCAATTGACCTTGTTTGAAGAAGTGTACCGCTTCTTTGGGGTAACCGAAATAGTTGTGTTCTTCAAAAAATTGAACAGTTTGGTCATTGTTTTCTTCACTTGTCATGATGTACCAAGGAATAATTGCTTCATATTTGAACATAGCTTTTTTGATGCCTTCACATAATAATTCAAAAATGGATTTATGAGAATCTAATCCTAAATCATAGGTTCCTTTTGGTCCTTTATGCCCTAGTCTGGTTCCTTGTCCACCTGCCATTGTAACAACTGCATATTTTCCTTTTTTGATAGCTTCGATTCCTTTTTGCTCATATATATTTTTTTCAGAAACGGTTAATTTTGTTTTCTCAACATATTCAACTGGCTCGATGACTTCTTTTTTGAAATCAGCCGTTTTATTGGCATTTTTGTACAAATTCTCCATCAACTGAAAATCAATCTTCTCGATTTTATTTAACAATTCATTTTGTTCTTCTTCACTCATTTTATCATAGAACATTAGCAAATGTTCTTGCCCATATTTTTCTAATTTTTTCTTGATTTCTGCAAGTCTTTCTTCCATTTTAATAACCTATCCTTTCTAATAAACTATGTTATTAAATTTCTTTTTATTTTATACCATTTTTTTGGATAAGTCAACTGTTGTTTTTTTAAGATTTTATTAATTTTTTTGAAGATTGGGGACGGGGACACTCTTTGAAAGAAACTCAAAAGCTTAAACATAATAATTTGAAAACATTTCAAATATCTTTTCTTTTTTAAGAGTGTCTCCGTCCCCAAAAATCCATTTAAAAATCCGTAGAAGAAAGTCTTTCTTCTGCGGATTTGTTCGAGATATTCTTTACTATACTACTATCAGCATTTGGCGTTTAGTTTTACACCAAATATGATTTAATGCAAAAAGAATATATTTTTTCATCTTCCTGCAATCATTTCGCCTGCGCGCGACAAAATTTTGTGCCTTGACTGAGATTTTTTCAAAATATGCATCCCAATCTTTTGTACGGAATTTTGTTTGAAGCCATTTACCACAAACATAGTCCTCTACGAGAAAATCAGCAAATTCATCATCCTCATACCATTTAGAATCCCAGTCTCTAATTACACCAATTCTCAATCCATGCGGATTAACTTTTTGTCCCATGTCATAATCTCCTTTCTTATAAACCGCAAACGTTTCCTGTATAACTTGGTATTAAAATATCTCGAACATGACTTCTACCAATTTATACTTAGATTATTATACCTTATTTTTCTTACTTTTTCAATTGTTAAAATCAAAAAAGTTCAAAAATCAATTCATAATTTTCAAACTTTCTTCCTATATAATATATTATAATGTAATTTCACTATAATCTTTTTTTATATATCCTTCAAAAACTTCTTGTGGATCTTTTTCGCCAGAGGTGTTAATTACTTTATCGTGTTCGTCCAAAATTTCTTGTAATTTTTCGCTTCCTTGCATTATTTCAAAACAATTTAAGATATTACAATTTTCGTCTCGATTTGCAATAATTCTATTGGTTTCTTTTATAAACTCTTCCGTTCCACTTATTAAAATAAGTTTATCTTTCACATCACATTCATATAAATAACTTAAACTTTTGCTCTTCCAATCTATTTCCAATAAACTTCTAGACTTTTTCCCTTGAATTTCTTCAATTACTTTCTTTGCCTCATTACTCATATCTGTTTCCATCATTGTTATCACTTCTGTACCTTCGTTAATTCTTTCGTTTATATATGGCAAAAGCATTGTAATCAAATGAATATCATTCACATAAAAGCAACATAACTTTTTCTTATTCATATTAAAATTACCTCCATATATTTCATAAATGAATTTTACCATTTGAATCCCTAGAGGTCAAACACTTTCGTGTTTTCTTTTTCGACAAAAATAGCATTTTTCGGCTTTTATTCTACATTTCGACAACAGAAAATTACGTAAAATCAACAGTTTTCGTGTATTTTCATGGTTTTTCGAGTGCATTTTTTGTAACATTTTCGCAATATTTTTGTAATCATTTTGTAATATTTATTTTGCATATTTTTAAATTTTTGGTTAATACTTAATTTAATAGAAAATTTTATAAAAAATAGAAAGGAAATGTAAAATGAGAAATTTTTTAAAAACTTTCATAATTCTATCAATATTGTTAATTTTATTTTTTATCGTAACTGCGTATTCTTATGCAACTAGTATTTCACAAGGACTTGGTGAGAATATCTTCAGACTTCATATTTTAGCCAACAGTGATTCCGAAGAAGATCAGACTTTGAAATTAAAAGTGCGCGATGCTATTTTGGAATACATGAAAACTTTGACAGATGATATGTCAGACAAGCAGGCTGTTATCGAACTTTCTAAACAACATATGCAAGATTTCCAAGAGATTGCTGAAAGAGTAATTTTCGAAAATGGATATGATTATTCTGTTAATATTGAAATTGGTAATTTTTATTTTCCAACCAAATACTATGGAAATATTTCATTACCTGCAGGAAATTATGACGCTTTAAAAATTCAAATTGGTGAAGCAAAAGGACAAAATTGGTGGTGTTCACTGTTTCCTCCATTATGTTTTGTGAGCATTTCTTCGGGTGTTGTTGAAGAAGAAGGCGAAGAATATTTAAAAGAAAATTTGTCAGATGAAGAATTTGAGATTATTTCTAGTTCCTCTTCGGATATTGAGTTTAAGTTTAAAATTGTAGAATTGATGAATAAAAAAGGATAGAAAATCGACTTACTTCTTTCATTATGAAAGAAGTAAAATTTTTTTACATTTTTATATTGTAAATATTTGACATTTATGATATAGTCCCTTATGAGTGAAATTTTGTGCTCTTAATATTCGAAATATGGAGGGATAGGTTTGGAAAAACTAGTCATTACAGGAAATACTCCTTTAAAAGGCGAGGTCGTAATAAGCGGTGCAAAAAATGCGGCTGTTGCTATTATACCTGCCACTTTGCTAATCAACGGAGTTTGTACTATTGAAAATTTACCTAATATTAGTGATGTAAAATTATATTGTGATATATTAAAAAGTCTAGGTTCTGTTGTAACATGGAATTCAGACCACGATGTAACAATTGATAATACAAATATTAATTCTTATAAAGCACCTTTGGATATTACAAGCAAATTCAGAGCATCGTATTACTTGATTGGTGCTTTGCTTGGAAGATGCAGAAAAGCCCAAGTTGGACTACCTGGTCGGTTGTAATTTAGGCGCTAGACCAATTGACCAGCATATCAAAGGTTTCGAAGCTTTAGGTGCTGATGTCGAAGTTGCCAACGGAAATATTACTGCAAAAGCTAGAAAATTGACCGCAAATTCGATTTATATGGACGTTGTATCTGTTGGAGCAACAATTAATATTATGCTCGCTAGTGTTTTAGCAGACGGAACAACAATTATCGATAATGCAGCTAAAGAGCCACATATTGTTGATGTTGCTAACTTTTTAAATACAATGGGTGCTGATATTCGTGGCGCAGGAACTGATATTATAAAAGTAAATGGTGTGAAAGAATTAAAAGGAAATGCAACTTACTCAGTCGTTCCAGACCAAATTGAGGCAGGAACTTTTATGCTTGCTGCTGTTGCTTCAAAAGGAGATATTGTTGTCAAAAATTGCATTACAAAACATTTAGAATCTATTACAGCCAAAATCGTAGAAATCGGTGGAAATGTTGATGCAAATGGTGATCATTTGCGCGTTTGGTGTAATACGAGAACCAATAAAGCAACTATTAAAACTTTACCTTATCCAGGATTTCCAACGGATTTGCAGCCTCAAATGGGTGTCGTTTTATCGCTCTCAAAAGGTACAAGCATTATTAATGAAAGTATTTGGGAATCGCGTTTCCAATACACAGCGGAACTTAACAAAATGGGAGCAAAAATAACGGCTCAAGGAAAAAGTGCTGTATTTGAGGGTGTGGATAAATTAAATGCTGCACCAGTTTATGCCTGTGACTTACGTGCTGGCGCTGCGTTAATTATTGCAGGAATCGCAGCAAAAGGAAAAACGGAAATTTATAACCTAAATTATATCGACCGTGGCTATGAAAATATTGAAGAAAAATTCAGAAAATTAGGCGCAAAAATCGAAAGAGTAAATGATGAGCAACCACAAGATAAAATTTAAATAGAATTAGGATAAAATTATGATAAAATTTTGTAGTATTTTTAGTGGCAGTTCTGGTAACTGCCTATTTGTAAATTCAAATCACACAAAAATATTAATTGACTCTGGTGTGAGTTGTAAAAAAGTTTGTGAAGGCTTAGAATCAGTTGGTTCAACCATTACAGATATTGATGCTATTTTAGTTACTCATGAGCATTCTGACCATGTGCAAAGCGTTGGTACTGTTTCGCAAAAATATAATATTCCTGTTTATGCCAATCTTGAAACTTGGAATGCCATGGAAAAACAGCGTGCAAAAATCTCTCCTGATAATATTCACACATTTGAAAATGACAAAGATTTTCAGTTAAATGATTTGACTATTCATCCTTTTAGCACACCACATGACGCAGCAAACCCTTGCGGTTTCAATATACATAATGGTTCTAAAAAATTGAGCATTGCAACTGATTTGGGGCATATGAATGATACTTTGATTTCAGAATTGTATTATAGTTCTTTTGTGTTTTTAGAAGCAAATTACGATCCAGAAATTTTAAAAGTTTCAAAATATCCCTTTCCATTAAAGCAGCGTATTAGCGGTCCACATGGTCATTTGTCAAATTCTACAGCTGGGAAAACGATTTGGAATTTATTATTGAAAAATGATTTAAAGGAAGTTATGCTTGGACATTTGAGCAAAGAAAATAATTTTCCTGAACTTGCCTATCAAACAGTTACAAATGAATTGATTGAGAATCATGCTGATATGAATACAATTCGCCTTTCTGTGGCAAGCCGTTATTCACCAAGTAAAGTGATTAATCTTTGATGAGGTTGTAAATTTTGAGTGCGGTTATTTTTAAAATGAGTAATTGGATTAAATAAATGATTAGGGTTATATTGATAATTAGCATATTATCACGACCTTTCTTTCCCTTTTATTCAGTTTTTAATTTGTGGAAATTTCTGGCGAAATGCCAATGGGATTTTAAATTTGTTTTATTTTAACATGTTTTACTTAAAATGTCAAATTGTTTTCATCTACAAAATCCGACATTTTTTTCAAAACGATAGCCCCCAATCCAAGGGGGCTTATCTTTAACAGAATTTTTCTCGAACAATCGATTCTAATATTATCCGATAGATAAATTCATCAGAATCATCTTTGCCTTGATCGATAATCTCGACATCAAACATACCTTTTAAGAAAGCGATTTTCTCTTTTACTGTTTCGAAATCAGTATATTTAGAAATTACTTCATCTGCTTTTTCAAAAGTCGTTGATAGTTCAATAAGAATTTTTATCATTTTTCTGTTCATTATTATCCCTCCTTCCTATCAATTATAATTGAATTTATAAAATCTAATTGATATAAAGGAAAGAGCATTCCCATATACCAATTTGTACCTTAGGGAATTTAAATTCCAATTTTTATGTTATTTTATCATACTATTTGATAATTTACAATAGTGTAATTTAGATTTTGTAATTAATTTATGATAAAATCACCCAATAAGAATATCTCATGGAAAGCTCACCTCCTATCGGAAAAAATAGAAAAGTGAGATATTTATTTAATTTTTTGTGGGGACGGGGACACTCTTGAAAAAATAAAAAACTAAAATTCCTTAGTAGTAAAGCTATTTTGATAGATTTTAATTTAATTTTACTTTTCTAAGTAAGAGTGTCCCCGTCCCTCAAAATTACATTATTCCCAATTTTAATGCGAAAATAGAAAAAAATACACATAAAAAATCCGCAATTAGACCAATTATGATAACTGGTTTGACATTTTTTTGTCCTAATTTTGAAGTATACAAGGCAACAACATATATTGTTGTTTCCGTTGAACCCATAATACATGATGTAATTAATCCTATATTTGTATCAACTCCGCAATTTTTCATAATTTCAATTCCCATAGCAGTTGCTGTACTTCCTGAAATTGGACGTAAAAAAATAAGCGGTAAAATTTCTCGATAAATAAAAATGTTTTTTAAAATAATATATAATTTTTCTACTAAAAAATCAATGATTCCAGACGCTTTTAGCATTCCAACTGCCACAAATAATCCAAGCCAAGTTGGAAATAAACTAACTACTAATTTCTCCCCTTCTATAACTCCTTTCATGAAAACTTCAAACACATTTTTTCTTTCCAAAACTCCATATATAATTACGAATCCAACAATAAATATAACTGCTGAACTACTAAAATATTGGATAAATTTCATCTTTTTCTCCTCAATTTAAGATATATTTTTGTCAAAATAATAATGGAAATAAATGTCATAATGCTTGAAAACCAAACACCCATAATAATTCCACTTGGGTTAGCAGAATTTAGACTATTTCGAATGGCAATTACATTGGTTGGAATAATTTGAAGTGATGCAGTATTAATGGCAATAAACATTACCATTTCGTCTGATAATTTGTGTTTATCTGGGTTTATTTTTTCCAATTCTTCTACTGCTTTTAGCCCTGCAGGAGTTGCAGCATTTCCTATGCCAAGCATATTGGTTACCATATTTACACTAATATTCTTATAGGCTTTTCCATTTTCGTCTAAATTTTTAAATATTCTTTTATTAATTGGATTAATTATTTTCTTTAATTTTTCTTGCAGACTTGTTTCTGAAATAATTTTAATTATTCCACACCAAAAACACATACTTCCAAATAAATTTATTACCATTTGTGTGGTATCTGTTATTGATGAAAATATACTTTGATTTAGAGTTTCTAAATTTCCATTTAGAATTGAAAAAATTACAGAAATTATAATGAAAAAACACCAAATTTTATTAATCATATTTTTCTCCTAATTAATTATATAAGGTTAAAAAAATTATTATGACTTTTTTCAAAAAAAATGTTTACATTTGGAAGATTTTATTTTATAATATGTCTATCAGAGAAATTTAATTTTTAAGGAGGTGTTATAAATGAATTTAAAAGAAAAATTAGATGCTCGCGTATTAAAATTACAAGAAAAGCAAATGATTGATGGTGCTAAAAACTTCTGGGTGGAATTAAAAAATTTATTTTTAAATACTTCAACAGATCTTTTAGCAGAAGTAGATGGATATACGGTTGAAGTTATCATCAAAAAAGATAACAATGGTTCTGTATTATACCAATTACCATCTGACAAGAATTATTATGAATTTACAACAAAATGTTCTGCTCAATCTGTAAAATTTGCTGCTGATAATTTTGCGAAAAACGAGGGAATTGCAGTTCGTTTTGAAAAGAAAAATTATTATTCGTTTAAATTTACATATAAATTGTAAAAAAATAAACAGTGAGTTTTTCTCTCACTGTTTTATTTTTCTAAAAAATACTGATAAATTTCATTTTTATTTACATTTCTATCTTTTGCAATTTGCTTAATAATTTCTTTTTTAGATAATCCTTGATTTTCATAAAATTTATATTGCTCGTCCAAATTCATTTGATTTAAATTTTTAATTTCTATATCCTTCTTCGATTCGCAATTTCCTTCCACAATTATTACAAATTCGCCTTTGATTTCTTCCAAATTTTCTAAAATATTTGATATCTTTCCACGAATAAATTCTTCATGAATTTTTGTGATTTCTCGTGCTAAAACAATATTTCTATTACCTAAAATTTCTAACATATTTTCGAGTGTATTTTTCAATTTATGTGGTGCTTCATAAAAAATTAAGGTTTTAGTTTCATACTTTATTTCTTCTAATGTTTCTTTTCTTTCTTTTTTCACCATAGATAAAAAGCCTAAAAAACAAAATTCTCTTGTGGGCATTCCCGAAGAAATTAGTGCATTTACAAAGGCACAAGCGCCCGGAATTGGAACGATTTCGATTTTTTCTTGAATGGCGCATCTTACGATTTGCTCTCCTGGGTCGGATATTCCCGGCGTTCCTGCATCAGAAACAATCGCAATATCTTTTCCTTCTTTTAGTTTTTCCACAAGTTCTGCACTTCTTGTGGATTCGTTTTGCTTGTAATAACTGATGAGTGGTTTTGAAATTTCGAAATGATTTAGCAAACCCAAAGTATGTCTGGTGTCTTCTGCCGCAATGATATCAACTTCTTTTAATATGCGCAAGGCACGCAACGTGATATCTTCCAAATTTCCAATCGGCGTTGCCACTAAGTATAATTTTCCTGACATTTTGTTTCCCTTCTTAAAAAATTTGTATGTATTATATCATATTTTTAATTTTATGTCAAGTATCCCTAGCTGTTTAATATAGTCTAAAATCAGCAATTGCTGCCTTTTATTTTCCTTTGGTTAATTCATATATTTTTTCTTGATTTACGCTTCCATCTAGCAAGACAGTAATCCAATGCTCTTTATTCATATGATATGCTGGTAAAATTCCTTGTTGTTTTCTTAAACCACCAATCATTTCAGGAATATTTTTTAAATTTATGATATCAACTATTCCTTGTTTGTTTATTTTTAATTTTTCAAATGGAACATCTATTATTAAAGCAAACCATTTTTTATTATTCTCATGCTTAAATGTCGTATAAGTTGGCTTGTCTTTCCATGGATATTCTTGCAAATTATGATATTTTTCATTTATATATTTTATAATCTTCTCTCGATTCATATAATTCCTCATTGATTGACATTTTACAGAAAACAAATAATGTGGCATATCAATTCCTCGATAGTGCTTGGTAAATGTGCCAATACAAGTCATTCCATTTCGTTTGGCAACCTTTTGCGAAGCAATGTTATTATCTCTAATAATGGAAAAAACTTCGTTTACCTTTAAGACATTAAATGCATATTCTTTACACGCTTTCGCTGCTTCGATAGCATAACCTTTATGCCAATATTCTTTCTGAAACAAATATCCAACTTCCACAACTCTGCCATTGGGAATCTCTTGCATCGTCAATCCGCACTGACCAATCATTTTTCCATTTTCTTTTAATATAACCGCACATAAACCAAATCCATCATCTTGGTAGCGTTGCATTTGCCCGTCAAGCCAATTTTGCACTTCTTTGTTAGAAAATGCTCCCTCATAGGCATACATAACCTCTTCATCTTGCAATATTTTGCATAAATTATTGTAGTCTAATTGTGTCATTTTTCTTAGTATTAATCGTTCCGTTTCTAAAAATATTGATGTGTCATTCATGTCATTTATCTCCCATTTATCTTCCATAGATTTGATTAATTTCTTCTGTATAATTTCCATTTTCATCATAAATGACAAGTGGCTTTTCGATTTTTAAAAATGGATTAGCATATTTTATGGCTTTAACTAAAATTAAGTTCGGTTTTTCACCTTGTTTGGAATGCACAAATCTTATATTTTTGGGTTCTAATCGATATTGTCTCAAAGTGTACATGATGTCTACAAGTCGCTCTGCCCTATGAACCATGTAAAATTCGCCTTTATCTTTCAACAATTTGCTAGCATTTTTTATGACATCTTCTAAGGTACATTTGACTTCATGTCTTGAAATCATTTGTCTCTTATCTTCGTTTTGTATTCCCGTATTTGCCTTTTTATATGGCGGATTTGTAACAATACAATCAATACAATTGGGTTCTAAATGTTTAAATATATGATTAATATCACAATTGATAATCTCAAATTTATTTTCTAACTGATTCATTAATATGTTTCTTTTGGCTAAATCCGCAACATCTTTTTGAATTTCTATGCCATAAATTTTCTCTAAATTTGTCTTTTTGCCTAGCAATAAACCAATGATTCCAGTACCTGTGCCAATATCCATAACCGTACAATTGGTTTTGATGTTTTTTGCAAAATCTGACAATAATACACTATCTACTCCAAAACAAAAGCCGTTTTTATTTTGAATTATTTTTAAACCTTTGTATTGCAAATCGTCGATTCGTTCGTTTTCGTATAGTTCCATTTTTTCTCCTATTTCCTTATTTTTCAATAATAAATTTTTCTTTTTTTACCCCTTCAAACTCACCTAACCCAACAATCACAACACTTGCCTCTCCGCATTCCACATTATTTAGATAAACAACATCATAGTCCACATCATTGGTTAACTCTCTTCCTTCAAATTGGACAGAAATTTCTGGCAAAATTTCTTTACCTGTATATTTTTGATTATTAATCAATTTTATTTCTGCATTTTCTATGTTTTGTTTATTTTGATTTCTTTGCGTTGATTTTGGAAATTTCTCAAATACTTTGCTATCAAAATTAGGAATGATTTCATGAAAATCTTGAATATCTAAAATATCTTTTATATAACTTAATTTTTCTAAGGAATCATTTTTGTCCATATCTTTAAAAACTTCATATGCCAATCTTTTGTGTAATTTTTCGTTTTCTAAGTAAGACAATCCAAATTGATAATAGTTATTTCCTAGAGATGCTCTCTCGTCGTCTTTTTGCAAAAAGTAGATGAAAGCATCGATATCTGGGTTCATTTCTGTTTTGTAATAAGCATACAAAATCGATGCTGCTTGCAATGCTTCACATTTTCCGTAAACATTGGAATTTGCCGTATATCCTTGCTCTGACAAAATAATAGAACGAACTTCTCCTTGTTCATTTAAAAAATCTTTTTGATTCATAAATTCAGTTAGAATATGAATATTTTCCATTGTAATCATAGCCGTATAAAACGAATTTTTCGTAACAAGATCTGGTATTAGTTCACCTTTTTCATCTGGTAATGGCGTATTGTCATTGGTTACTTTAGGATCACTAAGTGGAAAGGAATAGGCATGATAAGCTAAACCCCAATCTATATTTCCTTTTTCCTTAAGTTTTTTATTGAATATTGCTATAAATTCCCTACCACCATAAGTTAAATTGTCACTATCAATTCCCCACCATGGTTCAAATGGAATATATAAATCTGCTTTGGAATTTTTACTTTTTATGATATTATAAGCAATTCTGAAGGTTCGTTCGTATTCATCAATATAATCTTCAATATTTTTTTCGCCCATATAATTATAGGTAGCACTTTCATTTACTTCATTTCCCATGATCCATTTTGCAACTGTTCCATACTGAGGATTTGTTCCATTATATCTTTCTGAAACAAATGCTACAAACGCTTCAAAATATTTCGTTGACTGTTCATTTGTTGTATTCATTGCATAAAATGAAGCTCCTGTATCCATTGAAATATCTGGATAATATAGTATTTCATATCCATCAACTTTCATGCTCAAAAGACTTGCAATAACAGCCATTCCATTCTTTGTAAAATTAGATATTATTTCATCATATTCTTCAACATTGCTTCGATTAAAATAATAAGTTTCGCCTTTGTAATCATAAGTTATTGCTGTATTGTCAATATCCTCAAATAATAATATTTTTTGGATAAATAGATTGGTAAATACATAAGATGGTTCTAAATTCGGAACATCTTCTAACACTCCTGAACTTATTTGTAATCCCTTTTTTGATTTAGGGATAATAATATTATGATCTGTAGTACTGCTACTACTACACATCATTTCTGGATTTTGAATATAAGCAAAATTCGAAATAATCTCATATTGATTTTTATTTTTCTGAACAACAACATATTTATTTGTTAAATTATTTTCATCTATTTTTATTTTTTTATTGTGTGAAAATCGCCCTTTTGCAATTACTTTTGCTTGATTGATGTCATTTTCATAGGCGGACATTTCTAATATATAATATTTTTTTAAATTGTTTTGTTTTGGCTTTATTGATAGTTTTAATGTTTTATTATCTTCTAATTGGCAAATTAATTTATTTTCAAATTTCGTATTATAATCTTCTTTTGAACCTTTTCTTCCTTCACTATAACCAAATTGAACATAATGATCATAATATGATTTCATACTATTTCCAAGTGCTTGCACTAAGTCTGGATTATTTTCTTTATAATAATACGGATTAAAATTTAAAGATGCTCTCCTGCCTTCTTGCATACCATAATTTACGAAATGTTCCAACAATTTTTGTTCATCATTTTGATATATCTCATTAATATCTGGATTAGCATCTGCATAAAATATTGCATCAAAAACCAATGAATAATCTGTAATTTCTTGATTTTTTGAATCGTATGATTTTCTCAAAAATACTGTACCTGTTATAATAATAAACAAAATTATAAGAATTAATATGTGTTTCTTTTTCATTTTCTTTCTCCCTATTTTTTGTTTTCATTATAATACAAATTATGGTAATTGTAAATATCTAAATCTTTTTATAAATTTTTTCATACTCTTTTTTGATTTCTTTTTTGTCAATATTTTTATTAATTTTCAAATTATAACTATCCAAATATTTCATTTTTCCAATCAACTCTATATTAGGAAATAATTCTCCAAAAATACTATCTGAAATTTGATACATATTGGTCTTATTTAATATGAGCTTTATCTTTTTATTTGAAATTTTCCAATCATTTTCAAAAACTTCTAGCATATTTTGCGCTTTTTTTACGCCTAACATATTGGGTTCTAAAAGAAAAACAATTTTGTTACAATTATAAAAAATTCGTTTTGTAAATTCATTTTCCAATTTGGAAGAGGTATCAATAATAATTAAATTATATTCTTCTTTAAATTCATTTAACATTTCCTGAATCCTAAAAAAATCAATTTGATTTTTATTTGGAAAAATAAAATCCAAGTGGCAAATCACGTCTAAATTTTTATTAACATTAATGATTGCATCTTTTATATTTTCCATATTTTGCAAATGCTTTTTTATTTTAAGAATGGTTCTAATTTGACTTTCTTCTAGATCACAATCAATTAGCAAAGTTTTCATGTTTCCCTTTTCCACATTTTGAGCAAGAAAGGTGGAAAACGTGCTTTTTCCTATACCACTCGGTCCTGAAATTGCAATTGTTTTTGAAGTGTATTTTTTAACTTTTTTCCTAAAAATTTGCTGAAAAATTTTCTCGAAAAATTTTAAATCAAACTCCAAGGAATTATAAATTTTTAAACTATCGTCTTCTTTTACACTACTTTCAATATTTTCACTTTTAAAGAAAAAAATAATAGTATCTTTTGAGATTTTTCTAATAATTCTTATAAATTCGTCCACCGCATAATTGTGAATAATATTACTGCAAAGGAACAAAATATCTACTTGTTCAACTCTTTCCATCCATTCAATTAATTCTTCATCTGTTCTAATATCCTCTGTTAAAACTTGATAATCTTCTAATTCCGTAAATTTACGGTTTAACATTGGATTTCCAATAGCTGTTAATACACTTTTCATTTTAACCTCCTAAATAATTAAATTTTTTTCATATTCAGATGACTCAATTTTTGCTAAAATATGATCATCTCCAATAAACATCAAACTTTCACCTCTTTTTAAAGATTTCATTTCAATCCTTTCCTTTTCGGAAATATTGGCATACTTCTGCAAAACTAAAATGTTTTCCTCTTCTAACGAAAAAAATGATTTTAAACTACAATTATTCAAAATACTTTTTCCGTACATTCCGTTTTCTAGACTAAACAAGTCTGAAACATCTTGAGTTATGGCAACAGCACTTCCGCCAAATTTTCGAATGGTTTTAAAAATTTTGTAAATAAAACTTGCTACAAATTCACTAGAAGTCACACCAATTAAGCGCCAAATTTCGTCTAAGTAAATAGCTTTATTTTGGCTTCGGTCTTTTTTGATTTTGTCCCAAAAAATATCGATAAACATATACATTCCGTATTTCAAATTTTCCTCTCCTAAATCATAAATATCCGCAATAATGAGTTTGTTATTTAACTCCACATTTGTAGGATGATTGAAAAATTTGAGAGAACCAAAAATAAACGGATATAATTTTAATTTAAAAAATTTATCTTTTTCATCATCTAAAATATTATACAAATCTTCTAAAATTGGCATTTCTTCACCAGTTTTAAATTGGGGAAGGATTGAAATTTTTCCTTCTTTTGGCTTTTTATATAAAGATTCATCCTCAAAAGTAATCCCTTTGTTTGCGTAGATTTTTATCAATTTTTCTTCTAAAATAGCAACTTTTTCTTCATCCATTTGGCCAAAAATGAGACTGAAAAATCCTCTTAATTTTAGCAATTTACTGCTTAAATAGCCATTTCCGTCTTCAATACTCTCTTCTCGAATGTCGAAAATATTAATATATGTATCAGAATTGGGACCAAGTTTTATTAGGGTTCCATTAAGACTTTGCGCCACTTTGTTGTATTCTCTTTCTGGGTCGATGACGTATTGTTCAATTCCTAACAAGCGATAGCGTAAAATTAATAATTTAATGTAAAATGATTTTCCTGCTCCACTTGTTCCGAACACACACATATTGGCATTTTTATATTTATTTTTATTAAATCGGTCAACTAAAATCATAGAATTGTTGTATAAATTGCTACCTAAAAATATGCCATTTTCATCGCATAAAGTAGATGAAATGAATGGATAGGTTCCTGTTAAACCTTGGGTTAGAATGTTTCTGGCCGTGACCTCTTTTAAATCTTCACTATTTTCCATGATTGGCAAACAGGCACGAAAAGTCTGTTCTTGCCTAAAATTTGCTTTGCGTGTTACAAGACCTGAAGATTGCAAAATTCCGTCTATTTGCGCCAAAGTTCTTTGCAACTCTTTTTCATTGTCTGCAATTACAAGACAATAAGTATACAAATTATATAAATCTTCGTTATTGACTTGCATTTCTTTTCTTATGTATTTGGCATCATTGTAAGAAAAGGCCGCCAGATCAATGTCTTCCTTATTGGCATTTCCAAATTTTAAATCAACACCAGTATTTCCAATAGCATACGTTAAATCCTTAATTGCTTTATAGGTGTCTTGTTTTTCGTAAAATATTGAAATATTTACATTTATATTGCTATTGATTAAATTTCGAAAAATAATTTCACTATATTCTCGGTAATAATCCACAATTAATAATCCCGCATAAAATTTTCCATCAATTTCTATAAATTTGGGATTTGCAAAATTTATAAAACTTGGAGCCATCTTGTCTTTTGTGCTAATTGTACCTTTTAAAAAATTTTCTATTTTTTCCACCTCTATTCTATTATTTTTGATTTTTGCTGATAAAAGAATTAAAAATATCTAAGACATTTTGTTTGGAATGAACTTCCTGAACTGCATTTCCGCATCTTGTTAAAGTTTCTTTGATTTTAAAATGGCATTCGTTTAAGAATTCGTATGCTTTGGTTTCTTCATGGATAAAATCTTCTGGTGTCTTTTTTAAAATATCTATTTTTTTGCTAATTATCATATAAAAATTCTTGGAAGATGAATTTTTTTCTTGATTCATCTGAGAAATATAGTCAATATATTTTTCTTGAATTTCTAAAATTTTCGGATTTTTTTCATTTACATTTTTAATTTGGGAAATTGTTTTAGAGATATCTTCTTTTTTACTTTGAATCAGTATTTGAATATCAAAATCACAAGTTTTTAAAAAATTTTTGTAAGAATTTAAAATTGCTTCTTTTTCTAAATTAGACTTTAAATCATAGTTAATGGGACTAATTTTCAAAATTTTAATGAATGAATTTTTATAAAATATCAGACCATTTTCATAGATATTCTCAAAAGGCAACCATTCTTGCACTGTTTGCTCTTTTTTGAATTTCAAAATTTCTCTCCTTTCTTTGATTTTTTTGATAATACAACATTTATCTACGTTTGTCAACAATTTTTTTAAAATTTTTTGTATATTTTTTTTCTTTTGAACCATAATACTATTATAAGGTTTATATTAACCTAACTTAGAGTAATATTAGGTCATTATTTTCTGGCTTTCTATTATTCGAGCCAAGATGTAATATGGCTGAAGCAATCCTTTGGTTGTATTATGTCGGACGCGAACGAATATATTATTTGTAGGCAGGCTATTGTATTATTCATTTTTCAATGTCTTACCAATGGTTACATTATAGGTAATATATTCCAAGTCGTGATGATACTTGTATTTCGCCGTGGTTGTTATTAGTCTCATTTTAGAGATGAATATGGTTATGGCAAGTGCATTTATTGTCTAGCAACTGATTGATGTATGTGGTATATAGCTTATTCATATAGTGATATATGTTAGGTTAGACTATTATGTATATTGGTTTTAGCTGAAAGTTAATATAAGTTTTATCGATGAACCGGTACCTAAGTGTATTCTTAAGTGCCGGTTTCAATTTTTTAAATTGTTTCTAAAAATTGTTGCTATTCAAATAAATATGTGGTAAAATGGCACAAGCCTTTCACAAGGTAATCTTGAAGAAAGGAGGTGCAACGCAGTGAATTCATACGATTTAATCTGGCAATTAGTTGCTTTATTGTTGTCTAATGATAAAGATAATGAAAACCAGAGCAAAAACAAAGAGTAATCTTTGGGGTAGGTTGGTTACCTACCTTTTATTTTTATAAAAAAAAGAGGATATGTGGTTAGCATATCCCTGTGCAACTCAGTATATGAGTTCATACAATTTTATTGTAATTATATTATACAATATTTTTTATTATATGTCAATACATTTTTTATTATTCACATTTTTCTATTATAAATGCCCTAACTTTTATTATATCATATTTATGTAAATTTGTCAACTTGACATTTTCAAAAATCGTGTTCTCAGTTGGTTTTAGTGAGTTTCACAGATTTTAATTCAACGCCCCAGACATAATCCTAAATTTTAGTTTAGTTTTCCAAATTTCTTGCAATTTTTCGAAATTTTCATTCGGATTTAGCATTAATCCCGCTAACTCGTCCAATTCTTGATATTCTTCTTCTGACAATTCAAAATTTTTCTCTCGAATATAGTTTGGCATATGCAAAAAGATGATTTCGTCATTCATTAAACAATGAAAATCGAAGAATAAACCTCGAATTGCTGCTTTTAAGCCTGTTGTCACAGGATTAGAAGCATAACAAATTTCTTCTTCTTTGAATTCGTTTTTGCGCATTCCTAGCCACGCTTTCGCGCCAAATAAAAATTTCTCCCTTGGCATATCAAACGGATTAAAATCAATATCGTCACAACATCCATCTGCATCTGCCAATACCCATTTTCCGTGTTTCTCCGTCATAAAACTCTGTAATCCAATGATCCCAATAACTTCCGTCATTTTTGCAATACTCAGCAAATCCACTTCTTGCTCTTGCAGGAAATCCTTTGGCTTTTAAAATTGCTACTAATAAAATGGCTTGACTTCTACAAGTCGTATGAACTTTATTTTGTATATCTCTTTTGATATGATATTTTGCTTCTTTTCTTAATAATTCAGCAAGCACACTTTGGGCGGTTGGAAAAATATCGTCTTCAAAAATTAATCTGGTTTCTGGAATTTGGGTCATATCTCCATAAAAACTATTTTTATTCATCCTTGTTTCATCCATTAAATTGACAGGATGAATAATTTGATGCCTTTGTAATAAACACAATTCTTTAATATCATTTGGCAAATTTGAGACAAAATTTTTGTAAAAACCTAAATCCGTGTAACTACTTGTTCCTCTATAAAATTCTAATATCTCTTCTAATTTCTTCATTTATACAATCTCCTTTTCCCATAATCGATATTCATAAGACTCATTGCCTTGACCTTTGTCTTGAAATCCGTGATTTTTATAATATTCATTTATTTTAGGATTAATTCTCATACATTCTAATCTTAAATAATTTAGCCCTTTTTTTCTACCCAGCTTTTGAATAAATTCCAATATTATTTCACCAACTCCTGGATTTCCGATTTTGGTAACAAAATGATCCAAATAAACAGCTTTTTCTTTATCTTTCCAATATATTTTATTTTCATATTTCAGCAAAAATGTGCCAATTATTTCATTTTGATTTTCTACAATATATAATGAATATTTTTTCATTGCTTCCAGAAAATATTTTTCATTATATAAATCTTGGTAATACCAATTTCCCCATTGCTCAATATGATTTTTTTCAAACCAATCACATCTGTTTTTTATAATTTCTAAAATTTCTGGTATATTCTTTTTTTCTGCTAATTTTATTTCCATATTAACCTCCTAAAATCCATTTAATAATTTCTCTTTTTATTTCAAAATATTCCTCTTTTTCAAATTGCATATTAGCAATGCAATATTTTCGATTCGAAATATGTGAGCAAAAAATGCATTCGTGCAAACAATTACAATCTTGGATAAATAGAGAATTACTAACCTTTGCAGAACAAATTACATTATAACTATTGGCACAATTTCCAGAATCGTCAACACGTATACAAAATGACGAATTTCCACTTCTTTGTGATGCAATGCAATATTCACAACTTCCACAACCATCCAGATAAATTGAATTTTTGCATTTTCTACAGTCATTGGAACGATATAAATTTTCACAACCATAAATAGTATCTGATTTCGAAATATTGGTGGAATCATAAATCCTTTCTGTTGTGGTAAAATTAATCTTTTTCCACAATTTAATCACATCTTCTAGATTATTAATTTCTCTTTTTTTAAGCATCCATCCTTTGCCGTTGTTAAAATTTTCCTGATTTTTTTGTGTAATAAATTTTGTCGGATTAATGGAACTTGCCCAAGTTTCTTCACCAGTTGTGCTATCAATAACTTTTTGTAGAAGTCTAATATCAAATGCAAATTGAGTTAAAATTTCATCTAAATCAAAAGGACATTTTTCTGCAAAAATTGCTTCAAATATTTTATTGGCTACTTCTAAAGTTTGTTTATTATTCATCTAAATTTATTTTCCTCCTTCCTGTTGATTGCGAGTTCAAAATATCTTTTAAATTAATTGCTTTATCAATTTTGAAATTAATCTTCTTTTTTGACTTTGGGAATTTATTTTCGTTTTTTACAATTAAGTTAGTATTTAATATTTGACTTTTATTTTGTCTGGGAATTGCTATAAAATCTAAAGTTTTTCCTTTAAATGCTGGCAAAACAGTCCCATTACTACTCACGCGCAAAATGCATTCTTGATTAGCTAATTCTATCAAAATTTTCATTCTTAAAATATAAGAATTATGCACAGCAACTTCCATTTGTATGTTAGATTCTAAAATTTGTGCATCTGCTCTTGCCACTCTAAAAATATAATAATTAATCACATTTGCAAAAATTGCTTTTTGTAAATCCTCACTAATTTGATTAAAATATTGCTGTACTAAAATTAAAGAAAGATTATATTTTCTGGCTTCTGACAAAAATCTACTCAAAATCGGATTTTCTACAATGGCCACTTCATCAATGACAAAAATAATGTGTTCCTCAAATGACATTGCCTGAATTAATTGAAGAATTTGTTGCATAATAAATCCTGCAATAGTTTTGGTAACCGTTTCACCTAAAGTAATTTGGTCAAGAGAAAAAATTGTTAAAAAATTATCTTGAATCACATCTTTGATATTTTTCAAATTTTCATTACTATTATTAAATACTGGCAAAATCTGCATTTCGTCAATAAATGAAATAATAGGAGCAATGGCTTCTTGATAGGATTGATTCTTTAATTCGTTAAAATCAGTTAAGAAAAAATCCACTGTACTTTCTAGTAATTGTTCTTTTAAATCTTTTATTATTTCATTTCGATATTCAATTTCCAAAATAAATTTTCTTAAATTTGAAAACGACAATTCTTTTTTTCACAAGCAATGTGTAAATGCTATGGCGTAAAACACGTTCTAGTTTAGAATTATATAAATCTGCAATTAAAGATTTTAATAAAGTGAGCATCAATTCCGTAGAAGTTATAATATCTTTGCCTGAATTCATAAATACATTTACACTATCTTCCAATTTTTTGAAATCAATTGTTTTGGTATTTTCTAATCCGCCAATATCTTTTTCCAAAGATGCGTGAGGATCAATTACAACAACTTTATATTTTAAATTAGAATTAAAGTTGTTTTTTATATTGACAATTAATGAGCTAATTAATTTAGATTTTCCTGTTCCACTACTTCCTACAACAAGCGAATGTTTTGCAAAATCATAGCTTGTTAAATGTAAAAAATAATTATCATTTAAATAAGGAAATCCATTTACTTTTAAAAGAGCATTTCTGCTATCACATTTTAATAAATGTAATGATTTTTGAATGTCTAAAAATTTAATGGCATCTTTTTTGTAAAAAAATCGATTATAATTAGAGAAATCAATACTTAAAAAAACATGAGGAATATTCAATAAAGCTATTTTTTTAATTAGTTTTTTATTTTTCTTTTCAAAAAATAATTTTGTAGAAGATAAAAAATTATTTTTACAATATGGCCATATTGTAATTTGTGAAATATTTAATCTTATTTTCTTTTTTACTTCATTTTTATCATAAACATCTAAAATATTAATTTCTGGATTAGTAATCCAATAAAAAAAATTAAATCGAGAATTAATTTTCTCTTTTGCATCAATTCTTTTTAATAAAAATTCACTTAAATGATTAATAACTGGTGGTAATTCTCGAGAGGTTTTGATAAAATATCGAACTGTATTTAATTCAATCTTTATAAATATATCCCATTTTCGAAATCTACCATTTAGTTTAGAAATTTCAAAAATTAAATTTAACCAAGATTCTTCTGTTACATATTTTGAAGTTAAAAATATTTCCGATACAATTTTCATCTTACCATTCCTTTCATAAAAATTATATTATATTTTTAAAAACAAAAACTGACTTTTTTTGTTGAAAAAAAATCAGTTTTTTAATTTAGTGTAATTTTTTTTTGGGGGGGGGACGGGGACACTCTTAGATATTTAAGATTCTTCAAACACATTATTGTCTCAAAGACAATGTTTTTCTAAAATTATGTATATTTTTTAAATTTACTAATCCATATTCGTGAATTATTAATTTCCCATACATTTTATTTATTTTTAAGTTTAATAAAATTTCCTAAACCATCTGCAATTCCAAAATTATGTAATCTTTTTTTTGTATTTATACTATAAAGCAAAAAATTAATTATTTTATTCTGTTTCTATTATGTACTGTACCATATTTCAATTTTTAAACTTTAACAATATTTTTTATTCTATTTTTGTATTATTATATTATATTTTCTGCAAGTGTATTAAATTTTTTTCAATAAAATTTCTTTAACCGGTTTTCTATGTTAATTACAAACAAATTATTAGGGATTCATTATTGAATATATACAATTTAATTTATATAATGTTT
>CANEDP010000007.1 GCA_947426305.1 uncultured Clostridia bacterium
ATACAGAGTTCATTCCCATGCTGCCTAGTACCTAATCAAAAAATGTCCAATTTTTTGGGTTCAGTACAGAAATGGTTCTTTTTTGATAATAAAAGTAAAAAAATAACTACTTTTGTAAAAAAATTAAAAAAAGGGTTGCAAATTTATGTAAATTGTGGTATAATTCATAACGATGGCAAGATAAACTTGCTAATTGAAACTATTAATTCTACACTTGTAAGAATAAAAAAAGGAGAAAATGCTATGAAAAAAAAGAAAAGGAAACTAAGACAAAAATGACGTATCTGGAGCGGTGCGAGCAGGACAAAGAAAGATGGTGGCAGATAAGAAAATCGCCAAAGTTCTACTATTTACTGTTATTGCCAGTATTCTGGATTGTCGCTTATCTTCTTTCAACAGAAATAATGGGAGAACAGGCGCTCACGTACTCTGAAACTGAGTACATGAACATTAAAATTGTTATGGAAAACAGCCTAAAAGAAGGATTTGGGGTTGAGTCCAAAATTCTTCAAGAGGGTATTGACATCGAAGAAGAAATAGATGGAAAAAAGACAGGTCACATCGATCACTATGAAGGAGTCGATTGGTATATTGATTCCTATAGTCAAGAAAGTCACACACTGAAAGCAGGTATGAAAAAAGGCTATTTCCAGCCAACGGTTTCCGTTTTGCTTGATGAAAATTTTCGTGTAAGCGGTTATGGAAAAAATTTTGGCACCGCAAGAGATTATTTTGAATATGTTCGAAAAAATCAATTTAAGTACACGTTTGTGTATGGTTTTGCAGTATGGCTAATGCCACTACTGCTGTGGAACATATTGAATATGTTGATTGTAGACCTTTTGAAAAATCGACAAAAGGTGGCAGAAAAAGCTGCGGAAGTAAAAGAAGAGATAAAGATTGCGGAATCAAAGGAGAGTCAAGAAGCCACTGAGATAGTAGCAGAAACTTCAACAGAGGCTCCAATCGTAGAGATTAAGGCAGATGCCAAAGAGAACGAAGCAGTAGAGCCTGCAAAGGAAGCTGAAATCACAGAGTTTCCTAAAGAGGCAATTAGTCTCTAAAAATAGTATTTAAAACAAAAAAACCTGACGAATTGTCAGGTTTTTTTGGTGTCACAATCAAATTTGATTGCGTGTTTTTGAGAAAATTAATAACAAAAATAGTGCCCACTTGGCATATGTTGCCAAGTGCCTTTTCCTTGTGGGAAAAGTGCTTGATATAGCACATAATCTGGCATTCCGGTTTCGATTCGTCCGCGAAGATATTCTTCCATATCTTTTTTGACAGACTCTGAAGCTGGCTGATTAATCGTTCCTTTCATAACGGGTTCATATTGACCGGGGTCATAAACCACGTCATGTAAATTATTTGGATAAGCAGAACTCTTAATACGGTTCTCTAAAACGTTAGCAACATAGCAACGTTCCATTGTTCCACAATTTCCTGCTTCTTGTGTCACGATTCGTGACATTAAGTCAAAATCTTTCTCAAACCAATCATCTGCAATTTGTTTGGCTTCTAAGTAAAGGGATTCTATGTTTTCAACCTCTTTACTATATCCTTGAACAGTTACATAACCAGTCTCAAATTCACTGGTAAATTCCTCGTATTGTTTGTCATGTTCAGATGAAAATTGAGGAATTTTTAATATGGCATCTAAATAGGTGTCATATTTTTTAGTGAAAGATGAAATCAAGACTTTGACATCATCTATTTTTTGTTGATAAGTTGCATAATACTCCGCTAAGGAGTTGAAATGCCAGTTGGCATCACTGCACACAAGTGCATTTTTTACCTCACTATGAAGGTTAGTCATCTCCTGTTCTAGGGCAGCTATATCCGCAAAATGAGCAGATATTTGTTGATAGGTTTCTTTTAGGTCTTGCCGATCCGCATCGGTTGGAAGGGTAAGAACCTGCGCTGTAATGGTAAATTCTTCTTGGGTTTGTTCTATTCGTGAGGATTGTGTATTTTTTAGAGTGTTTATTAAATACTCTACATCTCGTGCTAGAACGAGAGCTAAGATGATGAAACACAAAAAATACACCAAGATTTGAGTATGTACACGAGAGATTTCCCATGAAGGATTTAACCGCATTTGTTCTTCCATTTCTGTTATTTTTCTCTCCTTTCTATTTTTTTACAAACGTCATTATATCATACATTACATAAATATGCAACTATAAATTAAAAATTTTTTATTCTTATTGCAAAACAAAAAACAATATGATATAAAATAAATAAAAACAAATGGAGGAATTAAAATGCAAATTATAAAACCTTGGGTAGAAGTCCCAGCAATCGATGGAATTAAATTGATGAAAAATTTGGAAAGAGCCGCAAAACAATGTTATCGTACGCAAGGAAATATTAAAGATGATAGTTATGATCATTTTTTGAGGAATTGCATCAATCGTGGTCATGAGTCGGTTTTGGAGCATGAAAAAATAACTGTTCGTTTAAAATGTGATATTGGAGCTTACAAGGATTTGACGCGTCATAGACATGCATCTTTTTCGATTGAGAGTACAAGATATTGCAATTACAGTAAGGAGAAGTTTGGAAATGAAATTGCTTTTATTGAGCCTTGCAATATGGAAACAGATGCTGTGTACGAGATGTGGAAAAATTGTATGGAAAACATTGAACAATGTTATATCAAAATGGCAAAAGAGGGCGCTTTGCCAGACCAACTAAGAATGATATTACCACACAGTACAGCAGCAGAAGTTGTTATGACAGCCAATATCCGTGAATGGAGACACTTGCTTTCCTTAAGAGCAGATTCACACACACACCCTTCCATTCAACAATTGATGATACCACTTTTACTTTATTTCAAAAAAGAAATGCCAGCCTTATTTGATGCAGTACCATACAATGAGCAATTTGATTCGAAAAAGTATGCTGAAATTAAACTTATTTAATTAAAAAATATAAAATATAATAATCACAGTAGTCGGAAAGATAAGTCCGCAGAATCGCAAGTAAGCAAGAAGCGATTCCGCCGGGCTTATTTTGTTTTTGTTTGAATTCATAAATTCCATAATAAAAGAATTTGAAAAAGCAAAATACTAATAAAACAAATGCTAAAAATGGCATAATTTCCTCCTATTCTTTATTAAATAAATGACTTGAAGTGATAGATACATCGACATTAACATCAAAGTAAGCATCTTTGAAGATTTCATCCCAATGTACTTGCTCATATTCATCTGCTGTAGCAAATTTGGAGGCAAGCATACCACCAAAACCAATGATATCGGAGTCATAGTCTTTTGAAATCATATATAAATATTCTTTTATCAAATTTTCTAGATATTCGCTTGCAGATTGTTCGACGGCTCGAATATTATCAAGAATGGTGTAATTAAAATCTTCTCCAGAACTATTGATGCTTCCTTCGATTGAAAAATCAATACTGATGAAAGGAGTATTATTGATTAAACTTACATCTACCAAGGCTTTGGTGTTTTTTCTTAAATTCAAATCAATGACATCGGTTTTGTCGAAAGGACTTTGAATGCTAATCATACAAGAATCCAAATCATCTTTTATCATTAAGTGGGCAATGGTCTGAATGGGTGAAATGGTTCCTACCATAACATCTTCCTTAAAAACAGCGGCTCCAGAGTTTTGAACGGTATCTTCTTCTGCAACAGCATAAATGGCGGTTGCTTGGGATTGATTGCTGTTTAAGGTTGAGAAGAAAGTATTGAAAGTAGAGTTGATTGTATAGCCTGTGTAATCTACTGAATTTAAGATATATTCATATAGACGTGAGGAAAATCCTTCTCCTGAATTCGAAACCTTGTCTAGGACATCGGAAGATTCTTTGGAACTGACAATCAAATTGCAGTCTGGACGAACTTCTGTATCATTTCCTAAAATGTTAATATAGCTTTTAACGCCTTCTTTGGCAACTTCTTCGGAAAAAACAATTGCAGAACAATGGGATAGATTGATTTTTTTATTCAAGTAATTATTCAAAATGTTAATGCCTGATTCAATGGATTCGCATTCTACGGTATAAATTTTATATTCGTTTGATTGCGAAGACGACGAATCCGAAGAACTTGTTGGCTTTGCGTTTTGCACATTTAGACGGATTAAACCATTTTCGGATTTATCAATTCCAATTGCCACAATATAATAGAAATCTTCGAGACCAGTTGAATCGTAGCAACCAGTTAGGGTAAATAACAAAACAGTTAAAAGGGTAACAAAAGCGATTATTTTTTTGGTCATTTTTTTTGTAAATTTCCTTTCTTAAATTTGAATTTTAAATTGGCTAAAACCAGAATGATAAAGCAACCAATAAACGTGATTCCAATAATCAAGTAACGATAAATATTATTTTCCATAAAACGGCTGATGGCAACATTAAACGGAAGCAGACACAGTCCGAAAAAAATGCTGGTAGTTGATAAACTAACTAATTTTTCGTCTGTAACATTGGTTAATTTTTTAAATACTCGATTAATCATAAAAATGCAGACACTCAAATAGCAAAAAATCGAAATAATCCACAATAAAACAAACATTGCATCGAGTCTTTGCAAAAAGTCACCTAATTCGATTTTTCGTGATAATAAATAAAGTGCATTTAATGGCTCTGTATCGTTGGTAATCGGAAAAATCGTAAGAATAGATAGGACTGTCAAAAATAGCAATAACCAAGAAATGATATATGACCAAGTGGTTACTTTTTTGTAAGAGAAACTATCCTTTAATAGTGGCATTAAGAAGTAGTAATATGTTACAATGTAAAGTGAGAAAGTATTTAGTAAGCCGTTTACGAAGGTTGTTCGCATATTGTAGCCAAAAAAAGGTGAAAATTTGTCAAAAGAAAAATCATCATATACGGCAAACAAGGCTACTAAAATACTGACTAACGTAAAAGGTACGACTAGACAAATGGTTCGTATAATGGATTTTAGTCCAACAAGATTTGCTACCACAATGCCTATCATAAAGAATAGTAAAATAAAAATTAAAGGGCTATTATTAAAATAAATAGTTTTTAGCATATTGGCAAAATCACTTAAGGTAACATAAGCTGCCAGATAGAAAAAGCTAATGTAGATTATTCCCATAATTACCTTAAAAAATTTGCCACCCAAAAATTCAGAAATATCAATAATATCGGAATTTGGGAATTTTTGAAATAGCCAATTTAGGCAAAGCACGAAGATGAAACCTAATAGACCAATATAAATCAAATTAATAATAGCACCAGTTCCCACTAAATCAATAATGTAATAGGGAACATTTAAAATTAATTTACTTACCATAACAATTAAAATAAGACAAATTGCCTCATATTTTTGAAGTTTATAATTACTTGACATGTTTCCTCCAATTCATACTAATTTTATTGGCTGCTTCTGGACGTTTGGTATTTAAAAATTGATTACGTCTTTCGCGTCGCCAAACAGGTTTTACAATATATCCATTATTATCGTTCAAATTCTCAAATGGAATATAAGGTGCAAAATAAGGAACGCCAAAAGAACTTAAAGCGGTAAGCATAATAAAATGCACGAAAAATCCAAATGCAATACCTAAAAATCCAGCTAAAAATCCTAAAATAATATAAGTGAATCGATAAATTCGAATCGACGAAGTAAGAGCAAAATCTGGAATGGCAAAACCACAAATTCCTGTAAACGCCACAACAATAATTAAAATCGGACTTACAATATTAGCCGAAACGGCGGCATCACCCAAAATCAAAGCACCAATGATACCGATGGTTGTACTAAAGGAAGAAGAAACGCGGAGTCCGGCCTCACGAATTAATTCAAAGGAAATTTCCATTAAAATAATTTCGAAAATGACGGGAAACGGAATTGCTTCACGGGCATTGGCAACAGCAAACAGTAACTCAGACGGAATCAATTCTTGATGATAATTGGTAATTGCAACATAAAGTCCCGGCAAAAATATGGCGAAAAATAGGGCAATTGCTCGAATCAACTTTAAGAAATTGGCAAAATGGTAATTTAAATTTCGGTCTTCACCAGAAGTCAAAAAGTCGATAAAAACAGCTGGTACAACTAATACAAAAGGTGTTCCGTTCACAATAATGGCAACACGACCATTTAACAAATAGGTACTAACACGGTCAGGTCGTTCTGTTGCGATGCATTGTGGGAAAGTATTGCTTGGGTTGTCTTTAATAAATTGCTCTAATTGCCCAGAAGATAGTAAATAATCAATATCCAAACTGTTGACTCGATATTTTGCTTCTGCGACTAAATCGTCATTGGCAATGTTCTCAATATAACAAATGGCAACTTTGGTTTTGCTAATTTTACCAACATCAACTTCTTCAATGATTAAATTTTCATTATTGACAATTTTTCGAAGCATGGAAGTATTGACTCTGACGTTTTCAACAAAGGCTTCTTGTGGACCACGAACCACATTTTCGCTAATGGGTTCAGAAACACTTCTTCCTTTGATATCTTTGGTTTCGACACAAAAGGCAGTTGCAACACCGTCTACAAAAAGAGCACAAAATCCACCATTGACTTTGGCAATTACCTTTTCAAATTCGGTTTCTTTTGAAATACTGTTATGTGGAATCAAGCCATTATAAATGAAGTTTTCCAAGTTAATTTTAGGTGATTTCGGATTTTTGATTAACATACGACCTGACTTGTTTTCGTTTTGCTCGCGCATGGTAATGGAATTTTTCAAAAGCAAAGGTTGCAAAATTGAATTGGTAATGGTTTCTTCATTTACCATTCCATCGATAAAAAGAAGTGCTGCTGGGACTTTTTTATCGTGAATCGGAAGAGCAAATTTGCGAATTTTGACATCACTATTGATGAGCAAATTGTATTTGCTTTTTAAATATTCAATATTGACAGAAAGCGTAGGAAAAATTTGTTGTGTTGTGTTTTGTGTATTTGTTTCTGGCAAATTGTTGGCCGAATTTGGTAAAATAAATTCGTAATTTTCCTGTTTTTTGTAGGAAAAGAGGTTATTTAAAAAATTTTTGATATTCATAAAATCTCCATAAAATGTATTTTTGATTAGTATTTGTTGTTTGGAAAAAAATATGCAAAACATTTCAAAATAGGACTAAACAAAGGAAAAATTTGAAAAATATTGTAAAAAAATTATGTTACCACTTGAAATTGGTTGAAAAATATGGTATAATGTAAATAAGAATAGAATATGAATTTTACAAAAGATGCATATAAGTGGCTTATTTGCGTCTTTTTTTACCAATTACAGGGGGATTGTAATGAATAAAAATAAAAAAGAATTAGGAAAATTTTTATTAAAAAAGAAAATTTACATTATCTTAATTACCATGATATTTGCTATAACAGGAATTGGATATGTGCTTACGAATGTCCAATATATGGCAAGTCAAAAGATTTTGGTAGGAAATGATGAAACACATTTAATGGATACTTACCAAGAGTTGATAAAAGGTTCTACGATTTTGGAAGAAGTGGTTCAAAATTTAGATTTAAGTATAAGTGTGCAAAAACTAGCTCATTTAGTAGAGGTTTCAGCTGTTGAAAACACGAATATGATTGAACTAAAAGTCCAAGGTGAGGAGGAACAGCAAACGCAAAATATTTCTAGCGAAATCGCCAAAGTATTCATGGCAACGGTTGAACGAATTTATGGAACGACTGGACTTTATTGTGTTGACAATGTTGCTAAGTATTACACGACTGGAAATGCCTTAATTGTTGGAGTTTCTGCTGCAGTTGCTGGACTTTTGCTATCAAGTCTGTTTTTTATCATTGCCTTTTTAATGGATACCAAAATTAAAAGTTGCAAAGAGATGGAAGAAATTACTGGTTTGAAATCGCTGATTTCGATTCCAAGAATTAAAATCATTGAGAAAAAGAAATTGAACCTTAAAAGTATTAGAGCGCATAAAAGCGAAGTTTTTAAGTTGTTGATGACGAATATTCAATTCGTAAATTTGAATCATTTGCAAAGCAAAAGCATTTTGGTGACAAGTCCTAGTAGCTTGGATGGAAAGACGTATGTTGCTACAAACTTGGCTATTGAATTTGCCAAAGTAGGCAAAAAAGTTATTTTGATTGATGGAGATATGCGAAAAGGAAGAGTTTCCAAGATTTTTAATTTGCCTAATGATTTAGGGTTTTCGAATTATTTGTCAAGCTTAGATTCGAATGGAAATCACATTAATGAGCGAATTACACAATTTATTAATGATACAGAAATCAGGAATTTGAATGTTATTACAGCAGGAAATGTGCCACCTAACCCAAGTGAATTGCTAGCAACGGAAAAAATTGATGAATTGATGAAGGAATTAAAGATATTTTACGATGTTATCATTTTTGATACGGTTTCTGTGCTTGAAGCGCCAGAAGCTGAACAGTTATCTAAAAAATCTGATTTGACTTTGATTGTATCTGCATATGGTAAAACGAAGAAAGAGGATTTGTTGCTTGCTTATTCAAAAATTAACGAAGATAATGAAAGTAGTATTGGAGTAGGACTTAACCAAATTCCAGATACGAAATTAAAAAAAGAATTTCTTCTTTTTAAAAATAATATGAAAAGAAGATTGAAAGACTTTTTTAAAAAAGCAAAAGTATTTTTCCGAAAAAGCAAGAAATTTTTAAAAAAATTAAGCGTAGTCAAAGAGATTCTAAAAAAAGCAGGTGCTATAGTTCTTGTTGGATGGACTTTTATTCAAAAAGGCTTGGCTCATTTGATGCATGAACTAAGAAGTAAAATGCAGGAAATCAAAGAAAGAATTTATGAATATAAAAAGAAAAAAGAAGATATTAAATTGATTGAATCTGGAAGCCTGCCTAAGGACGAGAAAAATAATGTTGTTAGAGAAGTCTTTGAAAAAGAAATTGCTAAATTAGAAAGTGATGAAGTAGAATATCGAAAAAAACTGGATTCATTAAAATCAAATCTTGAAAACAAAAATGCAGAAATTCCAAAGGTTAGACCAGTTTTGGTAAAAGCTGATTCACAAGAAAAGAGTAAATTTGATTTAATTCGTGAAAAGCAACAAAAAGAAGAGCAAGAAAGAGTGGAAATAAGCAAAAAACAAGAAGAAACGAAAAAAGAAGAACTCAAACAAGAATCAATTAAAATAGAAGAAAATAAAGTAGAAGTACCAAAATTTGAATCAGAGGAAGCTAAAAAAGAAGAAAAAAGAATCAGACAAGAAAAGATTGATGCTTATGAAGAAATTGATTTATCAAAACAGGAATATATTACAGAAGAAATGATTCGAAAACAAGTTGAAATGGATGAAATGATTCGTCTGGCTGAGCAAGAAGAGGAAGAAGAGGCTCTAAAATTGCAACGTATGAAAAAAGATGAAAGAATGAGAAAAAGGCAAGAATGTAAAGAAAAAATAAAAAGTTGGTTTCAATCGATAAGAGGCAATACAGAAAATTCCAATCTAAAAGAATTGGAAGAAGAACGTATTCGCAAAATGGAAAATAAAATTGAAGAAAAAATAAAAAGAGAAACTGAAAGAAATGAAAACAGAGCAAGAATGGAAAAAGAAAGAGAAGAGAAAAAAGCCAGCCGAGAAATGGAAAAACAAAGGCAAAAAGAGGAATTGAGAATTCGAGAAGAATTGCAGGATGACAATTTGTATCCAAAACCAAAAATATAATGAAAGAAATCCCAGTTATTTTAGAATAAATGGGATTTTTTGTAATTTGTCTTGTAATTTGTCTTGTAATTTTAGCCAAAATCATATATAATAAAACCATTCATTTAAAATCGAGAAAATGGAGGAAAAAATATGGGTTATAATTTTAAAGAAGTAGAAAAAAAATGGCAAGATTATTGGGAAAAAAATGAAACGTTCAAAACAGATGTCTGGGATTTTTCCAAGCCGAAATATTATGCGTTAGATATGTTTCCATATCCTTCAGGACAAGGTTTGCACGTTGGACATCCAGAAGGATATACAGCAACGGATATTTTATCAAGAATGAAAAGAATGCAAGGCTACAACGTTTTGCATCCAATGGGGTGGGATGCGTTTGGTCTTCCAGCAGAACAATATGCTATCAAAACAGGAAATCATCCAGATGGTTTTACAAAAGCCAATATTCAGACCTTTAAAAAACAATTAAAAATGTTAGGCTTATCTTTTGATTGGGACAAAGAAATTTCTACTTGTGATTCAAGTTATTATAAATGGACACAATGGATTTTCAAACAATTATACAATGACGGTTTAGCAAAACTTGTCGATATGCCAGTTAATTGGTGCGAGGAACTAGGTACGGTTTTAGCCAATGATGAAGTCATTGACGGAAGAAGCGAAAGAGGCGGTTTTCCTGTTGTTCGTAAAAATATGAAACAATGGGTTTTGGACATTCCTGCTTATGCAGAAAGCTTGCTAGAAAATTTGGAAGATTTAGATTGGCCAGAATCCACGAAAGAAATTCAAAAAAATTGGATTGGAAAATCAGTTGGAGCTCATGTGAAGTTTAAAGTCGCAAAAAGCACCGAAGAATTTACGGTTTTCACAACCAGATGTGATACTTTATTTGGTGCGACTTATTGCGTTTTAGCGCCAGAAAGTGAAATTGTAAAGAAAATCACGACACCAGAATGCCAAAGGGCAGTAAAAGAATATGTGAGCAAATGTATTACAAAATCGGATTTAGAAAGAACAGAACTAAATAAAGAAAAAACAGGTGTTTTTACGGGAAGTTATGCGATTAATCCAGCAAATGGAAAAGAAATTCCGATTTGGATTGCAGATTATGTATTATCAACCTATGGAACAGGTGCGATTATGGCAGTTCCAGCGCATGACCAAAGAGATTATGAATTTGCAAAGAAATTTGGTTTAGAAATTCTCCCTGTTTTAGAAGGTGGAGATATCACTAAAGAAGCTTTTACCGATGATGGATTGCATATCAATTCTGATTTTTTGAATGGATTAAATAAAGAAGAAGCAATCAATAAAATGCTAGCATTTTTGGATGAAAAAGGAATTGGCGAAAAGAAAATAAACTATAAATTTCATGAATGGATTTTTGCACGTCAAAGATATTGGGGCGAACCGATTCCAATCGTGCATTTCGAAGATGGAATGAAAGTTTTGGAAGATTCAGAATTGCCACTTGTTTTGCCGGAATTAGAAGATTATGGACCATCCAAAAGTGGAGCTTCTCCATTGGAAAAAGCGGAAAATTGGGTAAATGTTATAATCGATGGCAAAAAAGGAAAACGAGAAACGAGTACCATGCCAGGTTCAGCAGGTTCAAGTTGGTATTTTTTAAGATACATTGATCCGAAAAATAAGGACGAACTTGCCAATAAACAATTACTAGAACATTGGTTGCCAGTTGATTTGTACGTTGGTGGACCAGAGCACGCAGTTGGGCATTTGTTATATTCGAGATTTTGGAATAATTATTTATATCATAAAGGAATTGTTCCTGTGAAAGAGCCGTTTCAAAAACTTCGTCATCAAGGAATGATTTTAGGACCAAATGGAGAGAAAATGTCGAAATCCAAAGGAAATGTCATCAACCCAGATGATATGGTAAATGAATTTGGAAGTGACGCTTTGAGAATGTACGAAATGTTTATGGGACCGATTGAATCCGCCAAACCATGGGATCCAAATGGAATTGATGGAACAAAGAAATTTTTGGATAGGATTTGGAGAGTGTATACAGAATCTGGAAAATTGAAAAAGGAGGAAAATCCAAATTTAGAAAAAGTTTATCATTACACGGTCAAAAAAGTAACGAATGATTACGAAACGATGAATTTCAACACAGCGGTTAGCCAAATGATGATTTTTATCAACGCAGTTTATAAAGAGGAAATTTTCCCAATCGAATATGCAGAAGGATTTGTGAAACTTTTAAATCCAGTAGCACCACATATTTCAGAAGAACTATGGAATACAGTTTTGGGGCATCAGGGAACGATTGCTTACGAAAAATGGCCAGAATATGACGAGTCCAAAACAATTGATGACACCATCGAAATCCCAGTTCAAATGAATGGAAAAGTAAAAGTCGTGATAACTGCTTCCAAAGACGCAAACGAAGAAGAAGTAAAATCAATTGTGCACCAAAATGAAGTTGTTCAAAAGAATTTGGAAGGCAAAATGATTGTAAAAGAAATTTATATTGGTGGAAAAATTTATAATATTGTGGTAAAGTAGGTAAAGTTTATGAAAAATGTCTTTGTAATTCATGGTTATAATGGTGACACGACAGAAACCTTTGGACCTTATATAAAAAAGGAATGTGAAAAACTTAAAGTATCATGTTTTTTCCCAACATTTCCCATAAGGGAAGAAGCAAGTTTTGAAAATTGGGCAGGGAAAATGGATCAATTTCTAAATGAGCAAGCATTCAATGAAGAAACTATCGTGATTGCTCATAGTTTAGGAACACGTTTTTGGCCGATGTATGCTAGTTTAAAACACATAAAAATTCATACTTTTATTAGTGTTGCTGGATTTTTACAAGATCATTCGGGTAGAGAAGATTTAGGAAAAGTGGTACAAAAATTTGCACCAACGCAAGAAGATTTCGACAATTTGATTCATCTGACCCAAAATCGATATGCGATTTACAGCGATAATGACCACTTAAATCCGCAAGAAGAGTTGGAAATGTATGCAGAAAAGATACAGGCACAAAAAGTTTTTATAAAAGGAATGGGGCATTTTGGTCGAAAATCTGGAGTAAAAGAGTTGCCAGAAATTGTTAAAATAATTGAAGAAAGTTAGACAAAAAACCTAGTCTTTTCATAGAGAAAACTAGGTTTTTTATGCCAAATTTTTTTGTTAACTGAATAAATTTTCTTGAAAAAGGATAACTGTTAAAAAACGATTTTTCAAAAAGCAATGTTTTAAGTTGTTCACAGACTTTTCCACAGTATCCACACGTTCAAAAAATGAACAACTGTGGAAAACTAAGTCAAAAAGTTATGTAATTTTACAAAATGATTACAAGAGTATCTTAATATAACAAAAAGATTACAAAAACTTTAAAAAAGTAACAAAAAAGTTACAAAAAATGGTATTGACATTGTGGATAATTTAGCATATAATATAAACATATGAACAAATATTCATATGAAAGGAGAGAAATATGGATTTTGAAATAGCAGAACAAAATATTGTCGATTTTGAAAAAATCGAAAAAATCAAAAAAGTGTTGCCACAGGATGATTTAATTTTCGAAATAGCGGAACTGTTTAAAGTTTTCGGTGATTCCACCAGAATGAAAATTATCAGTAGTTTGCTAGAAGACGAATTGTGTGTAGGAGATATTGCAGTACTTACAAACTCTACGCCGTCAGCGATTTCGCACCAACTGCGTGTTCTAAAACAAGCAAAACTTGTCAAATACCGAAAAGAAGGTAAAATCGTTTATTATTCGCTTGACGACGAGCACGTGCGAGAAATTTATGAGAAAGGTCGTGAGCATATTGAAGAAGTATGAATTTATTTTAAAAGATTTAGATTGCGCCAATTGTGCCAATAAAATTCAAAACAAAATTGCGGAAAATGCTGAATTTGAGAATGTCATTGTCAATTTTAATACCTTAAGGCTATCGTATGAAGCAGAAAACGAAAACAAAGCAAAAATCGTAGAAATCGTCAAATCACTTGAGCCAGATGTTGAAGTTGTGGAAGTCAACAGCCAAAAAGGTGAACCAGAAAATAAACTGCCACTTCAAATTGTTCGACTCATTTTAGGAATTGGAATTGCTATGATTGGCTTTTATGCCAATTTGCCAACTGTTTTTTCTAATATCTTAATTATCATTGCGTATTTCATTTTGCTATTTAGAACCATTGGAAATGCGATTAAATTATTGAAAACAAGCAAAAGTATTAATGAAAATTTTCTTGTTACGATATCTTGCTTTGGTGCATATTTCATTGGAGAACATTTCGAAGGCTTGATGGTTATTGTTTTATATGAAATCGGAAAAATTTTGGAGGATAAAGCAGTCAATAAAACGAGAAAATCGATTTCGGATTTGATGAATATTAAACCAGAATATGCCAATTTAAAAACAGAAAATGGAAGCCAAGAAGTTGCTCCAGAAGACGTAAAAATAGGTGATATTATCTTGATTAAACAAGGTGAAAAAATTCCGTTGGATGGCGTTGTTGTGAGCGGAGAAGCCGATATGGATACATCTTCTTTAACAGGAGAAAGTGTTTTGCAAAAAGTGCAAAAAGGCTCGCAGGTTTTATCTGGTAGTATTAATGTGCAAGGAATGCTAGAAGTTAAAGTAACGGAAAAGTATGAAAATAGCACAGTTAGCAGAATTCTTGAATTAGTGGAAAATGCTACAGACAAAAAAGCTAAAACGGAAACTTTTGTCAGCAAAGCCGCAAAAATTTATACACCAATTGTTGTTGGATTGGCTGCTTTGGTTGGAATTGGTTTGCCGATTTTTACGAAAGTTTCGTATGCCGAAAGTATTTACAGAGCGCTTATATTTTTAGTGGTTTCCTGTCCTTGTGCGATTGCGATTTCTGTGCCACTTAGTTATTTCTCAGGAATTGGAAAGGCTTCCAAAATGGGAATTTTAATCAAAGGAAGCGATTATTTGGATTCTTTAAAGGATATTAAAGAAATTGTGTTTGATAAAACAGGAACGCTTACGAAAGGCGAATTTGAAATCAAACAAGTCAATTGTTACGCGGAAAACTATACCAAGGACCAAATTTTGGAATTGGTTGTTTTGGGCGAAAGTTTTTCGAATCATCCGATTGCTAAATCAGTGATAAAGAGTAGCAAAATGGAAGCCGATACAAACAGAGTTAAAGATTATCAAGAAATTGCTGGAAAAGGCTTGAGTTATGAACTAGATGGCAAAAAAGTGCTAGTTGGAAATGATAATTTGGTTCAAACAGGGAAAAGAGAAAACGGAACGACGATTTTCGTAAAAATAGAAGATGAATTAATTGGAAGTGTTGTGTTAGGAGATTGCCTAAAAGAAGGAACGAAAGAAGCTATTCAAAGTTTAAATTCGCTTGGCATCAAGACCAAAATGTTCACAGGAGACAATAAACAAGTTGCAGAAGCGATTGCGAAAGAACTCGAAATTGCAGACGTTAAGGCGGAAATGCTTCCAACGGACAAATATAATGAAATGGAAAAAATCCTGAAAGTAAGGCAGGAAAATGCTAAAATTGCGTTTGTGGGAGACGGAATCAATGATTCACCAGTTTTAGCCATTTCAGATGTGGGAATTTCAATGGGCGGAGTTGGCTCGCAGTCAGCGATTGAAGCATCTGATGTGGTGATTATGACAGACCATATTGGCAAAATTGTAGAAAGTATTCAAATTTCGAAAAAAACAGGTAGAATTATTAAACAAAATTTGATTTTTGCCATTGGAATCAAAGTTTTGGTTTTGATTTTAAGTACATTTGGAATCTCGAATATGTGGCAAGCAATTTTTGCAGATGTTGGCGTAACTTTGATTACGATTTTGAATACGTTGAGGATTTTGTAAAAAAACTTGTAATTACTGAAAAATGTGATATAATGCATATAGGAATCAACAAACTGAAATCCTTAGATAGACGATTGGATAAGAAAGGAGAGCCATAAAATGAAAAAGTTTATGGAAGTTAAGGTAATGGGATATCGGGAAGCAGTAGACTATGTATGCATTCATAAAGATAATCCCAAACATAAAAAATATGCAATAATCAGCATAAAAAAACCAAACCATGCTTCTACTTTGAAATTTCAAAAAGAGGGAAATTGTTTAGCAGTATTAAATCTTGAATTTTCGGATGTTACACCAGCCATCAGGATTACGGATACTAGGTTAATGACGATGGAAGATGCTTGGAGAATTCACGTTTTTGTGGAAAAAATTCCCAAACAGACGGAAACCTTGGTGATTCATTGTGAACAAGGACGTTCTCGTAGTGCGGCAGTTGCAGCAGCGCTCCTTCTTGTAAAAACAGGAAGTAATGAGCAGATTTTTGGCAATACATATTATATGCCTAATATGTATGTATACTATAACCTACTAGAAACTTATGGAGAACAGAATAACTATTGGGAAGAATGTTATGAAAAAGAAAAAAAGACGTTGTCAAAGATTTTGTTGTCAGAAGAACAACGCAAATTCATGAAATTGTATGAACAATTTACAAAAGGGTAAGAGGAAAAAAGCAAACTTTGAATAAGAGTTTGCTTTTTTTGCTGTGAACTAATTTTTTACATTTTTTTAAAACAAACTATTGCATAAAAAATGATTATTTGATATAAATTATTTAAAGATAAAAGGAGATTTTTACGTGCAAGATAAAATTTTTATGTAAAATTTACATAAAATTAATAAAAACTATTGATTTCTCTTGAAAAATGTGGTAAAATGAAATTAACATAAGATATAAATTCGTGAATTTTGGCTATTTTACGAATAAAATACAAAAAGAAAAAGTGCATAAAATACATGGAGGATAAAATGAAAAGAAAGAAAATTTTATATCTGGTGGAGGCAATGCGGTGGTGGCGTGTTTACATATCTTGTGAGTATTGCAAACCGAATGTCGAAAGATATGGATGTGGTTATTGCGTATTCTGTTAGAAAACAAACACCGCAGGATTTTCGAAAATATTTTAATGATACAATACAGTTCATTGAAGTGAAAAATTTTACGAGAAATTTGAACCCAATCAAAGACATAAAAGCAATTTTTGAAGTCAAAAAAATTGTGAAAAATGAAAAACCAGATGTTATACATATGCATTCTTCCAAAGCGGGAGCAATTGGGAGATTAGCAATTTCGTCAAAGCAAGCAAAGCTTTTTTATACACCGCATAGTTATGCTTTTTGTAAAAAAGATGAATCGAAGCTAAAGATTCTTTTTTATAAAATAGCCGAGAAACTATTAGGAAAACGAAATTGTTTAACCGTTGCTTGCTCCAAAGGAGAATATGAAGCCTCAAAGCAGGTGACAAAGAGAAGTAACTATATTAATAATGGAATTGATATAGAAGAAATTAATCAAATTATTTTACATGAACCAGAGAATGTGATTGATGTTCAAAATTTGAAAATATGTACGGTTGGGCGAATTGGAGCTCAGAAAAATCCAAAATTATTTAACCAAATAGCGGAAAAATTTCCAAACTTGTCATTTACTTGGATTGGAGATGGAGAATTAAAAAGTGAATTAAAATCACCTAATATTAAAATAACAGGTTGGAAACCAAGAGAAGATACCATAAAGCTACTATATCAAAATGATATTTTTATTTTAGCTTCTCTGTGGGAAGGATTACCGATTACTTTGCTAGAGGCGATGTATCTCAAAAAAATTTGCATTGTTAGCAATGTAATAGGAAATCGAGATGTGATTGAGCAAGGTTTAGATGGATTTATTTGTGAAAAAGAAGAAGATTATTACAACTTAATAGAAAAAATCAAGAATGCAGAAGTGGATTATTTGAAAATAAAAGATAAAGCAAGAGAAACTATTCTTGTCAAACATCATATCGATAATATAGAAAAAGAATATAGAAAAATTTATTGTGAGGGAGTTGATTATCATTAAAGAGTTAGAGTTAAAACAGTTTTTAAAATTATTTTGGGACAGAAAAATATTAATTATTATGATTATGATATTATTTGGAATTTTAGGGGGCGTTAAAATTAAATATTTTACGACACCAGTTTATCAAGCATCTGGAAAATTGATTTGTGCTAGAGGGGAAGATAGCGTTGAAGAGGGAAAAATGGTAACATCAACTGAGTTATCTATGCCTTCTAGTTTGGCGGAAACCTATGCAAATTTAATTAAAAGTGATTTGATTGTGAATCAGGTTATTCAAAATTTGGGATTAAATATGTCGGCTGCACAATTAAGCAGTTCGATTGAATTGACACCAGTTACAAAAGTGTATTACCAAGTAAGTGCAAGAAGTACAGATCGAGTGAAAGCTGCTGAAATTGCAAATGAATTTATTAAAGTATTTTCAGAAGAAGTTCAAAAGTTTTATGCAATTGATAGTATTCATACAGTAGATCAAGCTCAAATACCAGAAGGTGCAATCAATATGAATATGACAAAAAGTATTAAAATTTTTGCAGGAATTGGTTTTGTTGTAGCAGCGGCAATGGTTATGATTATGTTTATTTTTAATAATACTGTAACTAATTCAGAGCAAATTAAACGATATACAAAACTTACAACTTTGGCTTCTATTCCAAGATATAGTGGAAGTGGGGATTTAATTACATTAAAGGATTCCAAATCACCATATGCAGAAAGTATTAAAATATTAAGAACAAATTTACAATATATGTATAATAGGGGAGATTTGCAAACTGTCGCGATTACAAGTAGTTTGCCAGGAGAAGGAAAGAGTTGGCTGTCTGCGAACCTTGCAATTGCATTTGCTAATAGTGGAAAAAAGACATTGATTATTGATGCTGATATGAGAAGAGGAAGACAACATAAATTATTTAAAGTAAGAAAAATTCCAGGTTTATCTGAATTTTTAAGATCAACAACAGGAATTACAGATTTAGTTGTGACTAAAAAAGGTAAAAAAAGCAGAATAAAGACACAAGCATTAAAAATGAAAGCAGATGCAGAAGAAGTGGAAATTGAGCTTGAACCAGAAAAGAAAACAAGAGGAAGAAAATCAGCTAAAAAAGAAGAAATTGTGGAAAAAGAAACTGTCAAAAAATCAACGACAAGAAAGACTACGAAAAAGGCAGAGGAAAAAGCTATAGAAATTGCTGATAAGACAAAAAAAGTAATGAAAAAGTCAGAAGAAGAAGAACCAAGCATTTTTGAATTTATTAATGAAACAAGTGTTGAAAACTTAGATGTCATTTCTTCTGGAAGTGAGCGTTTAGAGTCTTCTGAATTATTGTCAACAACAAAATTGGAGGATGCTTTAAAAGAATTAAAAGATGTGTATGATATGATTATTGTAGATACACCACCAGTTTCGGTAGTTGCAGATGGATTTATTATTTCTAGAATGGTAGATACCAATATGATTGTTTTGAAACATGGAAATACAGAGATTAGTGAGTTAAATAAAATCAAAAATAACATTCAGGAAATTGGCGGAGAAGTTATTGGAACAGTTATTAATAAAATTCCAGATGCCAATAAGAAGTATTATAATACCTATTATAACAAAAGAGTAAGATAAAAAGAGAATATAGCGGACTTGCAATCAGAAAAAAAGTCCGCTATACTTGTAAAAGTTAGGAGAAAAATACGGATGAAAATAAAGCAAGATTTTTTTGTAAAAACAACAGTTATTATTGTAGCAATGCTGTTTTTGATAATGGGAGCGAAAGTTGTAAGATATACGATTATGAAAGAAATACTTGTGGATTTAAGTATTGGACATGGAATGTTAGGATTAATTAATAATGGAACTTCTATCATATATGATGAAAATATGAGTGAAGAAGAATTAGGTGCAGGAGAAAAAGCAACTATAATTTTTAAGAATATTAATTTCTTTTCATTATCAACTTATGAAGAATTTGAAGTTTATATTACCATTTTATGGAATATTATTTTATTAATTATTATGTTTTCCTTAAGAAAAAAACTAAATATCATACAAGCAATATTCTTAATACTTACCATATTAGTTTTGAATATATTTGACTTTAATTTGGCAAAAGAACCAATTCAAATGCTATATTTTATACTAATGTATGCTGTAATTACAAGTAAAGCATTAAAAGAGAGTTTTAAATATGTATTATGCTTTGGAATATTACTTTGGGCTTCTATGAGCTTTAGGAGTTATTATATTTTAATAGCATTGTTTATGTTAGGTGCTTCTTGGATTTGTAAGACTTTCATATTAATGAAAGATAAATTAAAAATGTTTGATATAATAATTGTTATACTTGCTTTAGGCATTGGATACTTTTTATTGCTTACAGTTGCTAAAGTGGCAATGCCGGAAGAATATGCAGAATTAATATATGTTAGAACAAGAGAAACAGAGGCAAGAACAGATATTAGTAATTGGATAACAAAAGATGATTCCAATTTAGTATTTTTTACATTAGACTATTTAATTATGCTAGTTCGTATGATGGTACCAGTTGAATTAGTTACATTTGGACCAAAGTATTGGCCATATGTTGTCTATCAAGTAATGATTACTTTCTTTGTGGTAATGGCTCTAAAGAATATTAAGAAAAATCATAAATCAAAAAATGTAGCGTTATATGTGTATTTGGGATTTTTATGTGGTTCGGCGACATTTGAACCAGATTTTGGGTCATGGGTGCGACATGAGGCGGCAATTGCACCAATCTTGTTTATACTGGCAGATATGTATCGATTTAAGAAGGCAGAAACTGATATTTTAAAAGATAAATTGAAAAAAGAAATCCAAGGAGAATCGTATGAATAAAAAAGTTGGAATTGTATCTTGTTATTTTAAACATAATTATGGAAGTATGTTGCAAGCCTATGCGACACAGAAGATTTTAGATGACTGGAATATCCCAAATGAAACGATTAATTTGGCAGTTTTGGATAAGGAAATTGCGAAGGGAAAAAAGAAATATTATCAAAGTCAGATTGTGAATTTTTCGTTTATTAAAGCCAAGCTTGGCATGATAAAATGGAAATTATATTGTAAGTTTGCAAATGGAGATTTGAGAAAAAATATTAAAATAAGAAATCAGAAATTTGAGGAATTTCAAGAAAAATTTCATTTATCAAAACCGTATGAGAAAATGAAAGATATTTGTAAAGAAGGAAATTATACGGATATTTTAGTAGGAAGTGACCAATTATGGCTTCCAGTCAATATTGTGGCTGACTATTACACACTTAATTTTGTGTCAGAAAATGTGAATAAAATTTCTTTTGCGACGAGTTTTGGTGTGTCTCAAATTCCAGAGAAGTATAAGGAACAATATGTGGATTTCTTGAATCGAATTCAGAATTTGTCCGTTCGAGAGGATAGCGGTGTGAAATTGGTGAAGGATTTGACTGGAAGAGAGGCAAGTTTGGTTTGTGATCCAACATTGTTATTTAATCAGGAAGAATGGATGTCTGTCCAAAACGAAGAACGATTGATTAAGGATAAGTATATTTTTTGTTATTTTCTAGGGAAGACAGTGGCATATCGAAAATTTGCGGAGAGAATCAAAGAAAAGACAGGCTATAAAATTGTGTCACTTAACCATTTGGATGAATATGTAAAATATAGCGACCAGTTTGCAGATGTTGCGCCTTTTGATGTAGGACCAAGTGAATTTTTGAATTTATTGAGAAATGCTGAATTTGTATGTACAGATTCATTTCATGGAACGGTGTTTTCACTGATTAATCATAAGAAATTCTTTGTGTTTAGGCGCTATCCGAACCAATCAAAAGTATCGACCAATTCGAGATTGGATTCGCTTTTGAATATTGTAGATTTGAAGGAAAGATTGCTTGAAGGAACAGAAGACGTGAGGGATTGGATTGAAAAAGAGATTGACTATGAAATGGTGGATGAAAAATTGGAGAAGTTTAGGGAAGAGTCGAAGAGTTTTTTAAGAGGGGCTTTGGATGAAAAAGAAAAGGAATAACTGTTTAAATTTCTTAAAAGGAATTTCATGTATAGGTGTAGTATTAATGCATTGTTCATTTCCAGAACCATTTGGAAAGTATATATCATATTTATGTATGTTTGCAGTTCCAATATTTTTTATGATTTCGGGTTATTTTTCTTATTATGATAATCGAGAGATTGTAAAGAGTAAGTTGCCTAAAAAAATGTTGCATATTTTAAGATTAATCATAATTTCAGAAATGTTTTATGGGATTTGGATGGTTTTGAAAAAGCATTTATGGCTAAAAGAGGTAAGTATAGAAATTCATTCTCCAGCAATAATTGGCAAATTGTTTATAGGAACTTTTTTTAATGGAACATTATGGTTTTTATATGCTTTATTTTGGAGTTATGTAGTCTTGTATATTATTAATAAATTTGATTTATATAAAATAGCATATAAATTATCACCAATGATACTAGTTGCTCATGTAGTTTTTAGAACATATGTAAAAAGTTTACCTTGGTATAATGTAATATTTTTTAGGAATTTTATTTTTTATGGTTTGCCGTTTGTGATGGTTGGGAATTATATTCATAAAAGCAAAGAAATAGTTTGTGAGAAAATAACAAACAAAATGTGTTTGATTGGAACTGTTTTTGGAATTTGTTTAACAGTTGTTGAATACTTGACAAGTAGACAAGCATTAGATTTTTATATAGGAACGATAATAATGTCATGTGTGATGTTTATATATGCTATAAAAAATCCTGAACATAAAATAAATTCAATTTTATGCAGGATTGGAGATAAATTATCTTTATATATTTATGTATTACATATATTGGTAATTGAGATTTTAACAGAAATTGAAGATAGATTAAACATAAGCTTTTTTGATTGGATTAAACCAATTGTTGTTATTTTAATTTCCATTACATTAGCTTATGTTTGTAAATTTATTTTTACTTTGAAAAGTAGGAAAGAAGTAATAAATTATGGAAAAAATTAAAGTTTTATATTTTATTGATCGAATGAGACATGGCGGAATTCAGCAGTTTGCTGTGGAAGTGGTTAAAAATATGGACAAGACTAAATGTGAAATTGACTTTCTTTTGTTAGACGATGGAAAAACGTATCCTTTGGAAAATACATTAAAAGAACTTGGCGTGAAATTTTATAAATTGAAAGATGTCTGGTTTCGAACACCATTAGATATTCTGAAGCAGAAAAAAGCTTTAGATCAATTTTTTAAGGAACATCATGATTACAAAGTGGTACATATACATTCATCTAGTAAGAATTTTATGGTGCTAAAAATGGCCAAAAAATATGGGATAAAGATAAGAATTGCGCACTCACATAATATTGGTTTTCAATCCAAAAACAAAATTAAAATTTTGATTGGTGATATGTTAAAAAAGCCTCTAAAAAAATATGCAACTCATTATTTTGCTTGTTCTAAATTGGCAGGGAAATGGCTTTTTGGTAATAGCGATGTGAAGGTTATTCATAATGCAGTGGATTATCAGAAATTCAAATTTAATGAAAATAGACGTATTCAGCTCCGAAAAGAACTTGAAATAGAAGATAAACTGGTAATCGGCAATGTAGGAAGATTTACTAACCAAAAAAATCATACATTTTTAATTGATATATTTAATGAAATACATAAAAAAAATGAAACAGCTATTTTAATGTTAGTTGGAATGGGGGGAAAAGAGCAGGAAATACGTGATAAAGTGGAAAAGCTTGGACTTAAAGATGCTGTAAGATTTATGGGATTTTGTAATAATACAAATGAGTTGTTTTGGTGTATGGATGTATTTTTGCTACCAAGTTTATATGAAGGTTTACCTGTTGTTGGTGTGGAAGCACAATGTACAGGACTGCCTTGCTTTATGTCAAAGAATGTAATTACAGATGAAGTAAAAATTACAGAAAATGTAACATTTATTGAACTTGAGAAAAGTGCTAAAGAATGGGCTGAAACTATATTAAATAGTAATTTGAGTAGAAGAAATACTTATGAAGAATTAAGAAATGCAGGGTATTTTATTGAACAGACGGTGGAAGAGTTAGAGAGGTTTTATAGAGAGGTTAAACAATAATATGGAGAAAAATATAATTATTATAACAGATTATGCAGCACCGTATGAAGGTAATTTTATAGCATCAATTAAAGCATTAGAAAAAGTTGCTAAGAATAAAAATTATAAAATGAAATTTTTATTTTCTAAAAGAGCAATGAATATTGAGTGGGTAACAAAATTTTCAGCACAATATGATGTTGATTTTTTTGATGAAGGAATATTTGATGTAATAAAGATATTAAGTAAGTCAATGAAAGAAGGAGTGGAAAATATATTATATTCACATTTTGCAAGACATAAAACTCAAGTGGCAATTAAGATATTTAAAATGGTGCGTAGAAATTTTAGATTGGTTCAACACTTTCATAATCATTGTAAAATACCAAAGAAATTTCCTAAAAAACAACTGATGGAATTGGCGTATAGATTGTATGAAGGAGATTTAAACATAGGATGTTCGGAATCAGTTATGAAGAGTATGCCATATAATCCAAGGAAAAATGTATTTGTTAATAATGCAATTGACTTTAGTAGACTAAGTGAAAATAATGATATCAATAAAATTAAGAATCAAAAAAAAGAATTTATTATTTTAATGTTTGGATTTGATTATTATAGAAAGGGTGTGGATATAGCAATAAATGCTGTAAAAAATATAGCTGATGAGAAAAAAATTATTTTAGTAATATCTTTAGCAAGTAATTATGAGAGAATTGAAAATATTATAAAAGGTGAATTTCAAAAAATACCAGATTGGATTAAATTATTACCAGCTAATGAAAATGTAAGTGAATACTATAATATGGCAGATATATTTTTATCGTCTGCACGTGAAGAGGGATTTTGTTATTCTTTAGTGGAAGCGACTTATTGTGGAACGAGATGCATTAGTAGCAAAATCGGAGGGGTTCCTCTTGATATTCCAGGAATAATTAGTTTTGAAAGTGAAAACATAGAAGATTTAAAAAATAAAATTTTGTGGTCTTTGGAAAATAATGAAAATAAATTGGAGGAAGCTAAAAAGTATATAGTTGAAAAATATGATTTGAATAAATGGGCAGAAGAAGTTATGAAAAAATTGGAGGATTAAATGGAAAGGAATGTATTATTATTAACAGGCACAATCAATCCGAAAGTATTTTTTAAAGATGGAAAAAGTGTATATTTAATGGATGAAAAATTGAGATTAAAGCAATACGAAGAAATGATTTATCAATATATTATGTATACAAAGTTTGATGATATTATATTTGTTGAGAATTCAGGATATAGATTTGATTATGAGCGATATGAAAAAATAGCAACTCAACATACTAAAAGATTTGAATTTATTTCAATGAGACCCAATGTAGATAAAATAGTAAAATTAGGAAAATCATATGGTGAGGCAGAATTAATAGATTATGCCATGAAAAATAGCAAATTGATAAAGGAACATGATGTTATATATAAAATTACGGGAAGAGTGTTTCTGAAAAATTGGAAAAGGATTTTACATACAAAAGATAATGGAAAAAATGAATTTATTAGTATTAATAAAGTACATTGGTGTAAGACAGATTTTTTTAAGGTAAATAAAAATGATTATTTTAAGTATATTTATGGAATTGGAGAAAAATGTAATGAAAATAAAGGAATTGATTTAGAAAAGGTATATTATAATGAATTAAAAAATACTGCAATTGAAATTGAAAGTTTTAAAGTATATCCAAGATTAGAAGGAATGTATGGTACTACAGGTCAAAAGTATAACAAACCTATTTGGAAAATTATAATATTTAATATATTAATTAAATTCAAATTTTTTAATATAAAATAAAGGGGTAAATATATGAATAAGTTGGAGAGATTAATTAATAATTACTTATCACATTATAATCATAAAAAATATTGGAAGATGAAAGAAAAGTTGTGTGATTCAAAAACTAATACAATATTGAGATACTACTATTTATATCAATTAAAAAAAAGTGATGCATTTAATTGTGCAACATTAGGACATAGAATAAATGGAGGAAGTAGATGGAAAGGAATTCCGATTTTACCACATGGTATAAAGGGGATATTTGTAACCAATAAAGCAATAATAGGAGAAAATGTAACAATTTATCAGCAAGTAACAATAGGAATTAATAAAGAAAACGAGGCAGGACCAGTAATAGGAGATAATTGCTTTATAGGGGCAGGCGCTAAAATTATTGGAAATATAAAAATTGGCGACAATGTAAAGATTGGAGCAAATGCAGTTGTGTTTGAAGATATACCAGATAATGCAACAGTTGTTTTGAATAAGTCTAGAGTGATTGAGAAATAGTTTTGGAGGAAATTTTTGTATGAGTAATGATAAACTAATAAGTGTTATCATACCAGTATATAATGTAGAAAGATATTTAAAAAGATGTTTAGATTCAGTTACTAATCAAACTTATAAGAACTTAGAAATAATATTGATAAATGATGGATCAACAGATAGTAGTGGGAGTATCTGCAATGAATATGCCAAAAAAGATAATAGGATTATTACAATACACAAGAAAAATGGCGGAGTATCCTCTGCTAGAAATAAAGGAATAGAAATTGCCAAAGGTGAATATATAGGTTTCATTGATAGTGATGATTATGTTGAATCTAATATGTATCAAGAATTATATAACGAAGCAATTCGTTCAGATGCAGATATTGTTATGACTAATTATACAGTAAAAACAGAAAAATATGAAAAAAAGCATTTTATTAATAAAGAAAGAGATGTCTTAAGTAAAGAAGAATTTTATGATAAATTGCTTGATAATTATTTTCAAGGCTATTTAACTACTAAATTGTTTAATAGGAGAATTATTTTTGCAACTAATAAAATAATATTATTAAATGAGAAAGTACATATTTATGAGGATTTATTATTTTTAGTTAATGTAGCAAAAAATGGAAGTAAATTTGTATTTATTAATAGATATTTGTATAATTATTGTATTAGAGGGAATAGTGCTTACAATAATTATATTAGTAGTTATAATTCCAAACAACTTTCTATACTGGACGCTATGGATGAGATGTTAAGAGTGGTGGAAAAAGAGGCGTCAATGATAAGTATAAAATATAAAAAGGCATATATGGAAGTTGCCTTACAACTTTTTGAACAATATTGTATGTTTGATAAAGCACGAGAAAATGATGAGAAGTATATAAAAGATTGCGTAAATAGGTATTATAAAGAAGTTTTAGAAAATAAAAATATATCATTGAAACAAAAAATAGTAATAATGATACATTTTAATTTCCCAAAACTGTTTCGAAATCTGAAAGAAATATATCATAAGTTTAAATATTAGATAAAGATTGGTAGATAAAAATGAAAAAGAAGAAACTATTGTTTATAACTGATTCACTAAAAATTGGAGGAACTGAAAAAAGTTTAATCACTATTTTAAGTAATTTTGACTATAAAAAGTATGATGTTGATTTATATTTGTTAAATTATTGTGGAGAATTTATAGAATTTTTGCCAAAGCAAGTAAATCTTTTACCAGAAGATAAAGATTTCAAAGTATTTATGGAAAATAGAATATTGGCGCCATTTAAATTTATAGTTAAGTTTAAATTTAATAAATTTTATTATTCTTTAAAATATTTGTTATTTAGTGCTAAAAATAAAATAATGAATAGGGAGCTATATATTGGATGGAACAGTATAAAACATCTTTTGAAGGATATTTCGAAAGAGTATGATGTATCAATTTCTTTTTTAGAAAGAAAGAGTATATATTTTAATATTGATAAAGTAACATCAAGACTAAAAATAGGATTTATTCAAACGGATTATAGCAACTATCCATTTAATTATAATTTGGATAATTATTATTTTCAATTTTATAAAAAAATAATTGCTGTTTCTGAGTCAGGAAAAAAGTCTTTAGAACAAATATTTCCACAATATAAAGAAAAATTTACAATAATAAATAATATTATTCCTGTAGAACTAATAAAAGAGATGGCGAAAGAAGATTTGGAAATACAATATAATAAATGTAATATAGTAACGGTTGGGAGATTTTCACAAGAGAAGGGAATTGATAGGATTATTCCTATATGCCAGAAATTAAAAGAAAAGAAGTTGCAATTTAAATGGTATATTATAGGGGATGGAAAAGATTTTTTACTTATAAAAGATAAGATTAAGAAAAATAAATTAGACGAATATTTAATTTTAACGGGTTCTGATATTAATCCATATAAATGGATTAATATTGCAGATATTTATGTACAACCTTCTCGAGTGGAAGGATTTGGTATTACAGTAGCCGAGGCTAAGGTACTTAGAAAGCCAATTGTTGCAAGTAAAATACCTGCTTTTGAGGAACAATTAGAAAATAGAAAAAATGGAATTTTGTGTGATACCGAAGATGAATTTGCTGTTGCAATAGAAGAACTAATAGAAAATGAGAAAATAAGAAAAAGGTTAGTTAGTAATATAGAAATTTATGATAATTCTGCTGAAGAATTACGCAAACTATATCATATTATAGAAGAAATTAATTGAAAAAGAGATTTGGACTAGATATATAGTAAGAAAGGAGTTATTGAGTTTAATTTACTCAATAGAAAAGGATTGTGGTATTTTCATCAACTGTTTTTTTATTTTTGTTTTTACCAATTGTATTGATTGTTTATTATAATCCAATTATAAAAGCAAGAAAATTTAGAAATATTTTTTTGCTTTTAGCAAGTTTACTATTTTATGCCTATGGGGAACCTATTTTTGTGTTTTTCATGTTATTTTCAATTATTGTTAATTACTTTTTGGGGATAAAAGTGGCTAAAAGTCAATACAGAAAAGTTTATATTAAAATTGCTTATATATATAATCTATTTGTATTATTTATATTTAAATATTTGACATTTACATTAAAAAATTTAAGCTTATTGTTGAATAAAGACAACCTTGTGCTAGATATAGCTTTACCAATTGGAATTTCATTTTTTACATTTCAGATGTTATCATATGTAATAGATGTGTATAGAAATCCAAAAAAGTTGCAAAAAAATATTTTAAATGTTGCTTTATATGTATCACTGTTTCCACAACTTATTGCGGGACCAATCGTTAGATATGAAACAGTGGCAGAAGAATTAGAGAACCGAGAAGAAACACTAGATGATTTTATAAACGGTATTTACCGATTTGTATATGGATTGGGCAAGAAAGTATTAATCTCTAATTATGTAGGGTTAATTGCAGACAACATTTTTTATAGTCTACAGACAACCTCAATATCGGTTTGTACAGCATGGATTGGAGCGATTGCTTATACTTTACAAATTTATTTTGATTTTTCAGGATATAGTGATATGGCAATCGGCTTAGGAAAGATGTTTGGATTCCATTTTGATGAAAACTTTAACTATCCATATATAGCCGATTCGATAACTGATTTTTGGAAAAGATGGCATATATCATTATCCACATGGTTCAGAGATTATGTTTATATACCATTAGGTGGAAATCGAGTTTCAAATAAAAGACATATTATTAATCTATTTATCGTTTGGCTATTTACTGGTATTTGGCATGGAGCAAACTGGACGTTTATTGTTTGGGGATTATATTATTTTGCTTTATTGTTATTAGAAAAGAAGACTAAAATAATTCAAAAATTAGGAAAGTTCTCACATCTATATACAATGTTATTAGTGATTATTTCATGGGTCATTTTTAGAGCAGATAATTTGTCAGTTGCAATTTCGTATATAGGAAATATGTTTGGAGTAGGTTCAACATTTTTTATTGATGATATGGCAATAGATTATATAAAATTAACAGGCCTAATTATTCCATTGGGAATTTTATTATCTACTCCATTTATGACAAAAACTTGGAAAAAAATAAGGATAAAAGATGGTATGAAAAGTTTTATAAAAGTAAGTATTATATTAGCGATATTTATATGTTCAGTATTAGTTTGTATAGGTTCAACTTATAATCCATTTATTTATTTTAATTTCTAGGAGGAAAATATGAAATCTAGTAAAATCCAAGTTATTGGTAGTTTTTTGATTATTGCTATTTTAGTTGTAATGATGCTATATACAGTAGTTTGTGCAATATTTCAAATTATAATAAAAGCTGGTGTATCAAATAATTATATCAATGAAATTTTTGGGGCTGAAAAGAGTTCTATCGTAGAAATAGATTTTTCTCAATTGTATCCATTTCAGAATACTGAAAAAGAAGTAATAGAAAAAAACCCAATAGAAAAGTATAAAAGTATTATAGAAAAAGCGAAAAATCAAATAGAAAGCTTTACTTCTAAGAAGTTGTTAGGATATGAAAAATTTATAGAGTATTCATATGTATATAATGATTTAATATCATATAGTTTGGTAGCAAATTCAAATAATGATACAAGAATAGAATCAGAAGATGGCTATTTTTCATGGCTAGTAAAAAAAAGAGATGTGACAGAATGTGTCAATCGACTAATAGAATTTAATGACTACTTGAATGATTTAAATATTAATTTATTATATGTACAAGCACCAAACAAAATATCTCAAACGCAAAAGATATCTAGTATTTATAAAGACTATTCAAATGAAAATATGGATAATTTGCTAAAAGCTATAAAAAATAAAATTGATTATATTGATTTGAGGGAAAATATAAATAAGGCTAAATTAAATTATTTAAAACTTTTTTATAAAACAGATCATCACTGGTTACCCGAAACGGGTTTGTGGGCTACAAAAGAAATTTCTAGTTATTTAAATAATTATTATGAAATGAATTTAAAGATAGAAAATAGCAATTTTGAAAATTACAATATTGAAAGATATCCGAAAATGTATTTAGGGTCTGATGGAAGATATGTTAGTTTGAAAAATGCTGAACCGGAGGACTTTTGTTTGCTAATACCTAAATTCGAAACGAAACTAAATGTGAAAATATTAGATATGCAGATGAACAAAACTGATACTTTTGAAAATGTACTTATTGACTGGTCTAAAGTTAAGTATAAAAATTACTATAAGATTAGTCAATATTCTGCTTATTTATATGGAGATAGACCTTTAATTGAAATTCATAATGAATATATAGATAATAACAAAAAAATATTGCTACTAAGAGATAGTTTTAGTGCAGTAGTTGAACCATTTTTAGCTTTAGAAAATGAGTATTTATCCATTATTGACTTAAGAAAATTTAGTGGTAGCCTAAAATCTTATATTCATGAGTTTAGACCAGATGTTGTTGTGATTTTGTATAATGCAAATGCAATAGTAGATTTGAATGACAGCTCTACAGCAATGACTTTTGAAGATTTAGCAAATATGTGGGATTTTGAATAAAATAAAAACATTAAGAAAACTACTTAAAATCAGTAAGAAAGGACAAAATATGACTAATACAAGAACAATTAATTCTATAAAAAATAGCCTAACATCTACAATGGTATATATTATTAATATTTTAATGGGTTTTATATCACAAGCCATATTCATTCGAATGTTGGGTGCGGAATATAATGGAATTAAAGGTTTATTTACTAATATATTGAGTATGCTAAATATTGCAGAATTAGGTTTCGGTTCTGCAATTGTATATCACTTATATAAGCCAATGTCAGAAAAAAACACACAGCAAATTAAAACTTTAGTAAAATACTATAGAAATGTTTATCATTTAATTGCGGGCATTATTTTTATAATAGGAATTATAATATTACCAATTATTCCCATCATAGTTGGAGAAATTTCTGTACCAGAGAACATTAACTTTTTATTTTTATTGTACTTGTTAAGTACCGTATTTTCGTATTTGCTTGCCTATAAAAGATCGGTTTTATATGCAGATCAGAAAAATTATATTACCAATATAGTTAGCGGGATGTTTGCAATTTTTAAGAATTTTATACAAATAGCCATTATTATATTTATACAAAATTTTACTTTATATTTATTAAGCCAAATTGTTTTTGCATTGTTAGAAAATATAATAATAAATATGATAGTCAACAGACAATATCCATATGTTAAAGATTTAAGCGATAGTAAAGATATTTCAAAAAATTTGAAAAAAGATATTTTCACAAAAGTAAAAGGCTTACTATTTCATAAAATTGGAGGATTTGTTGTTTTAGGAACAGATAATATCATTATATCCATGGCAGATGGATTAGGTGTAGTTGCAGTTGGTATGTATGCTAATTATAATATGATAATTGGACAAGTAAAGAATTTATTTGGAAGTGTTATAAATTCTTTAATGGCTAGTGTAGGAAATTTGTTGATTGAAAAAGATAAATCTAAAGTACGTTTAATTTATAAGTCAATACTTTTAATGGATTCGTGGATATTTTGTTTTTGTGCCATCTCAATATACTGTATGATAGAACCATTTATAGAAATATGGATTGGAAAAGAATATTTGCTTTCAAAATTTGTATTAATTGTATTAGTTGTAAACTTATATATACAAGGAGTTCGATTTACAACATTAACATTTAAAGAAGCTGCTGGAATTTTTTATGAAGATAGGTTTGTGCCATTAGTCGAATCAATTGTAAATATTGCATTTTCCCTTATTTTTGTACGATTTTTTGGTTTAGCAGGTGTTTTTATGGGGACGATAACAAGTACAATGCTTGTATTTTTATATAGCTATCCTAAATATGTATACAAGCTAGTTTTAGAAGGAACTTATCTAGAATATTTTAAATTACATATCAAACATGGACTTTTAACTTTAATTATTTGTTTAATAACAGGTTATATATCTAGTTTCATATTAGTTTCAAATATATGGTTACAATTAATTTTAAATGGAATCTTGTGTTTATTTCTGCCTAATTTTTTATACTTTTTATTTGCAACGAGAATGCCAGAGTTTGACTTTTACAAAGAAAAAATAGAGAATATGATGAAAAACAGAAAAAAAGATAAATAAAAAGGAGTCCCTCATGTACTACACCTACATCCTCCGCTGCACCGACAGCACCCTCTACACCGGCATAACCACCGACCTTACGCGTCGTATGGAAGAGCATTTCTCTCGGAGGCGAAAAATGTGCCAAATACACACTGCGCCATAAACCCCAAAAACTAGAAATAGCGTGGGAATCTGAAACTCGAGTGTTAGCGTCTAAATTAGAATATCATATTAAAAAAAGTTTGACCAAAGCCCAAAAAGAAGAATTAATTAAAAATCCAAAGAAATTAGAAGAATTTTTGGGAGATAAAATTGAAAGTAAATTGTATAAAATTGTGCTATAAAAATAGAATGCATCTCAATTTTAAGCCACTTATTTAGAAATTTAGAGAAAAATTTTATTCATGAATAACCAATCCTTTTAAAACGGCAAATAAATGTGTTTTAAGGGGATTTCATAATATTGAACCAATTATTGAAACAATACTATTGCAATTTACATAAGAATATGATACAATTAATATATGACAAAATTTATGTCTTCCTTGTAGCGTGGCTACAAGTGTCTATCAAAATAACAAATAATAACAAGGAGGAGAAATAACTATGGTAGAAGAAAGGAAACAACATCCACTGACCAGTTATGAGTCAATAAAGGCAATTATGTCAGCTTTGACTTGTGTTGCTGATGACATTCGGTGGATGGGGGCAGGAGGTTCTCTGTACACGAATCTTGCTAATGGCGCATTAAGAGGATATATTGCCTCTGAATTGATTCACGCTTCTGAAAATGAAGGCGTTATAATCAAAAAATATAATGTAGCCAAAAGTTTGATTTGTGCTACATTGAAAAAGTCAACAGGTGAGGTTAAGAAAGACGTTAAGAAGGAATCGTGTAAGGAAATTGATGTAGACAAGCCACTTTTTGATCAGATAATTCCGTATACAGAGTATCGTATAGAAGCAGGCGTAGAAGCTGCTAACGAACTCTTCTTCAGGAATAGTGAGGAAGAAGAACGTTTAGTAGAAGTGGCAACGGTTATTGCTCGATATGTTGAATTAATCGAACTTAAACACAAAGTTCCAATTGAATATTATTCTTCAAAGGAAAGAGAATGTAAAAATTCTTTGGATGCTTATAAAGAGGCCTCTATTCCGGGAGTAGATTACTGCACATCGAGAACTGCATTAGAAAGGTATGTAGAAATATCAAAGAGTTTAAGAGAGCAGCCAAGGTGGAAGCTACAAGCATCTCCGAATAAAATTTCAATATTAGAGCATTCGTATGTAACTGGAGTTTTAGCTTTTTTCAATTGTTTGGAATTAACAGGAAATGAAGAAGAAGCGGGGAAATGCTTTTTTATGGGAATTGATCATGATCTTTCAGAAACTTGGACAGCAGATACGCCTTCTAGTTTGAAGGATAAGCCACTTGAAGAAATAATCAAAAGTTATTTTTACAAGTATTCTTCTAATGCTGAAATTGATGTTGATGGTATATTTGAGGAGATTAAGACTTTAACCAAAATGGAACAAAGGGCGCAACTAGAAGAGTTTGCTATAAAAAACTTCGGAACCGTTCCTAAAGATTTAAGAAAAGTCTTGAATCTTTTTGAAGCTGGAAAGAATATCAGAACTGGCATAGAAATTGTGGAAGATAAGTTTCTAGAAGAAAATTTCTATAAAAAGTTGCCAGATTATATGGTATCCAAAACAAAGGAACTTATGTATGAAGAACCAGAGAACAAAGACTATTTTCCAACCATTAAAGCAGCTGATTATATTGGTGCTGCTTGGGAATGCTGGTATGAGTGCTTGTATGGTTCAAATGATTCTTATTTCGTTGGTCCAATAAGAAGAACAATTCCAGATGTTGAATCTGGAAAGTACAAAACTGGTCCGAATATCCGAAAGCTCTTAGATTTTTATAAGGAGGAGACTGAAACTTTTATTAATAGCTCAACAATCTCTAGAGAGGTTGAGAAACTGAAAAAAGAGAATGAAGAATTGAGAAAAGAGAGTAAAGACATGAAAAAAGAGATTGCAGAGTTGAAAGAGGCTCTGAAACAACTGGAAAAATAATTCTACCATATCCCCTAGCTTGACTTTCAGCTGGGGGATTTTTCATATTCTATCTATTGTAATTATATTTTTTATATGATATATTAACAAAAAGGAGCGTTTGTCAAAAATGGGAATGTCAATTGAAGAATATCGAAAAATTGTTTTAAAAGATCGAGATTTGAGACCTAAAGCCTTAAATCGACAATTGCAAGGTCAAATCAATCGTGAATTAGGTAAAAATTTTGAAGAACAAATTGAATTGATTTGCGAAATTTATAAACGAAACAAATTAGCTATGATTGAAAAAACCCCAGAACCAATGAAAATTCTAAAACATATTGAAAATGGACGTTTTGAAACTGTTTTTACCAAATCGGCTCAACCAGATTTTAAAGGAACACTAAAAGGTGGTCAAACGGTTGTGTTTGATGCAAAATTCACAGAAACGCCAAAAATAACGTATCAAGCCTTAAGCGATTTTCAAAGAGAAACTTTGCTGTCGTATCGAGAATTAGGAGCGAAAGCATTTGTTTTAGTTGGTTTTATGGATGGAAATATGTATCCTGTTGATATTAATTTATGGATTAATATGCAAAATATTTTTGGACATAAACATATCAAACAAGTTGAACTAGAAGATAGATTACTTCGTGCCAAACGAGCCCAAAACGGAATCATTGATTTTTTAGGAATGGTTTAAAAATAGGAGGAAAAGATGAAGAAAATCAAAAATTTAATGACAAGAATGTCAGGGGAAATTAAAGAAGTGGGAAAAAAGTTTCCGCTAACCATGTTACTTATTGCATTTGTAACGATTTTATATACCATTGCTATTGACCAAGATTTTTCACGTGCTACAGATGAAATGTTAGAAAAAATCTATTTATTTTGCACCATTTGGGGAATAGGGACATTTTTTACGGAAAACAGGTTCGTTAGTAAGAAAAGCAAAATCATCAGTTATGGGATAACTGGCGTAATTAGTTTGATATTTACAAAGATTGACACTTTTTTCGATTTAACCGAAAGCCAAGAAATCATGGTTTTGAGAACTTTGGCAAGTTATGCGTGTATTTTAGTTTTGTTAAGTATTTACAATGCGATGAAAAATGCGGAATTAAAATTTGAGGAATATTTCTTAAAATTTTTCCGTGATGTATTCAATACAACTGCAACTTATATTATTTTGAATATCGGAATTGTAATTATCACTTCCATTTTTGTGCAATTAATTTTGGATGGACATTACGGAAGTGTGCTAGAAAGGTTATTGACATTACTATTTGGTTTATTTTATGTGCCATCGATGGTGTATGCATTTTCAGGCATTTCGAGCAAAGAAGTCAATTCTTTTATCAAAGGTTTGGTGTTGTATGTTCTATTGCCACTTACGACGATTGCTATTGGCATTATTTATTTGTATATTGCCAAAATTATCATTTTAAGAGATATGCCTCAAAATACGATTTATCGAATTTTAGCAGGAATTTTTGTGGCTGGTTTTCCTGTGTGGAATATGGCAAGCAATTATGCACAAGAAAAGAAATTTATTGGAAAAATTGTGAAAGTTTTGCCGTATTTGTATGCCCCTTTCATTTTGCTAGAAATCTATTCGATTGGTACTAGAATTGGCGAATTTGGCGTAACGCCAATGCGCTATATTTCATGTATGTTTATTGTGTTTCAAGTTATTTGCTTAGCGCTTACATTTTACAAGAAAAAGGAAAAAATTTCTAGTATTTTTATTTACACATCTGTACTTGTTTTAATTGTACTTTTATCGCCTTGGAATTATGAAAATGTATCCAATTGGAGTCAAAAGCAGATTATAGAAAAAAGAATGTCAGAAAATACGGATTTTGAGCAATTATCAGAGGAAGATAAAACATATGTGAAAAGTGCTTATCGATATTTAAAATCCGAAGTAAATGGAGAGAAATATATTCCAGATTATTTGACAGAAGAAGAGAAAAACAAAATAAACGAATATTATAATCAAAATCGCGAAAAGTATGAATATCCAGAGTATGTTTCTGTAGATTGTGAGCTGAATTTAGATATTGAACAATACAAAAAAATCAGAATTGTAAAAGGTCGAAATACGGATTCTGACAGGGCTATCGTAAAATTAGAAGAGGAAAAAGACATTGATTTAAGTAAGCAAGTAGAAGAATTATTCCAGAAAAATCAAGAACATAAGATTGATTTAGAAGAGTATTTTAAAGAAAAAAATATTGTAAAAATTAGTGATTGGGAAGACTTTTATATTTCAAGAATTTCCTTTAGTTATTATAAAACAAGTAAGAAATTTAATTATTTGAACGTAGAAGGTTATATTTTGGAAAGATAGAAAATTAAGAAAAGGCTACTTTAAAACAAGAGTTTTGAAGTAGCCTTTTAGAGATGTTTTAAAAAGGTCCGGGACGGTATTGAAGTGTGATTGAAAAATTGTAATCAGAGCCATGATGAGAATAGGGCAGAGAAGATTTTGAAATACAGAAAATTTCGTCATCACGGCTTAATTCTTCAAAGTTTTTAATAGGATGCAAAGTGCCGTTGCTAAGTTTTGTAAAAACATTGTAAAGTTCAAAATTTGGTTCTAAGTCGTAGAATTCATCAAGACAAATGGTACCTTTAAAAGGTTTTGGATTGTATCGAAAGATTCTTACAAAATCAAGATTTGGCAATATGGTAGCAATGATGATAGCATTTTTAAATGGATTCATGCGATAACAAGGTTCGCTCCTCATATCAGTCGAATGGATTATTGGGCTATCCTCTTGAATGATATTCAACAGATACTTTCCATAAAATGATTTTTGACAAAGTTCATAATAATTGATGGATTCAATTTTTTTCGTTTTGCATTTTACATCAGCAAAATTGCGAAAAATACTAGTGATTTCAGCATCAGAAAATGCTATCAAACCATAATTTTGCCGAACAACTTCTAAAACTGTTTTCTTTTTAAACATAATTTATCCCTCCTTAAAGATAAAAAGTTCAAATTTTGGTTACAAAAGGCTGTATTGCCGAAATAAGTAATAAAATTATAATATATTTTGTGTAAAAAATCAAGCGTTAATTATGATAATAGAAAAATCTGCTTAAGGCAAAGTGCCAAAAGCAGGTTTTTCTTAAATTTCACCTGTGTTTTCGATTTGCCAAAATGCACTGAGCAGTTGGGCACAGGTAACGCATTACAATATGAAATTCTCTTTCTTTTGAATCGTCTTGCCAAGGACCAGAAAGCGATTTTTTAGAAATCGCAATCAAGCCGGCATTCCAGAATAGTAACTCTTCCTTGTTTTCAATATCAAGGATACTTCCGTCCATGTTGAAGATATTATAATCATTAAAATGCATGAACAGAATGGCAAGATTTTGAAGAAGAATTGTTTCGGAAAACGGCTCTTGATCGTACTCAAAGATTGTAACTTGATGATCGTAACTCCGTGTGTAACCCAAACACAAGGCATCCTCAAATGGATCCATAGCATTCAAATCAAAAGTTTTTCCTTTTTGAAAAACGTGGAATTGCCAGCCATGACGTGATTTCTCGTATAAGTCGTAAAAGGTTACATTCCGCTTGATGGTGGCTGGGAATTTGCAGGTGTAATTTCTGTATTTCTTCAAGAATTCATGGAAATTGTCATCGTTTTTTGCTAACTTGTCCCATCCAGTTCCTTCTAAGGTTTCCCATACTGTCTTCCTTAAAAAAATCATAATAAATCCTCCTTTAATTTACAAAGAGTTAAGCCAAAAAGGCTAACTAACAATAAATATCCATTATAATTATACCATATTTTACGTAAAAAAGCAAGAAAATTTGCTCAAATTTAAAAAACCATTGACAAACGTAAAATAAAGTGATATAAGGACTATATTGTAATCTTTTTTAATATCTTTAGCATATCTGCTAGAAATTTTCAAAAGTATAAATTCATAAAAGGGAGATGGTATAGCATTGAATTAAACAAGACAAATAACCAGCAAATTGGAAAAGTAAGTAAAAAAGTAATTAATATTTTGGGTTTAGATTATCAGGAAGAACAACCGATTTTTATTGGAAATTCTAATTTTGCTCATATGAAACAACAACATCCAGAAGATTTTAAAAGATATGGCGCAGATATTGAAAATATTATAAAAAATCCTACTTATTTAGCAAGAAATGAAAAGAAAAAGTCAATAGAATTTATAAAAGAATATAAGATTGACAACGATTTTGTATTAGTTGCCGTAAGGGTAAGTAATCAAAACGTTCATTTTGCTAGAACAATGTATGTAATGGCTGATGAAAAAGTAGAAAAATATTTTAAATATAATTATTTTTATAAATTTTAACTTGTCAAAACAAGAAAAGTATAGTATAATTATATTAGAATATAATAAAAAAGAAAGTTTCTGAGGACGGAACTGGTAGCCGTAGCCCATCGAAAGATGTAGGAGATGTGGGAGTACCACCCCACCTAAACTTTCTAGCAAAGAAACGGTTCTTCGGAGTCGTTTTTTTGTTAGCTTAATAAAATCTTAATAATTTCTCTATTTTTTCTTAATAAATTTATGGTATAATTAAGTTATCCGTTCGAAGACGAAGTCTGAGCTACGGATAACTTAGATAGCAAAGCTATCTTCATTAAGGAAAAGGGAGAAAGGAAATGTATCATATTTTAGTTTGTGATGATGATAAAGAAATTGTCAAGGCAATTGAAATTTATCTAACAAAAGAAGGTTACCAAGTTTTAAAAGCATACGACGGAAAACAATGTTTGGAAATTTTAAAAAAACATACTGTTCATTTGATTATTTTAGATATCATGATGCCCATTATCGATGGCATAGAAACATTGAGCAAAATTCGAGAAGAAAAATCCATACCAGTGATTATGCTATCTGCTAAGTCCGAAGATGAAGACAAAATCAATGGACTCAATCTCGGAGCAGATGATTATGTTACGAAACCATTTAATCCACTCGAATTAATTGCACGTGTCAATTCTAGTCTTCGAAGATACACAAAACTAGGAAACATCAATTCTCGGAGAAGAAACCGAAAATATCTATCAATCTGGCGGACTCGTAATGGATGATACCTTAAAAAAAGTATTAGTAGACGACCAAGAAATCAAACTGACACCAACGGAATACAATATTTTAAAATTTCTCATTCAAAATAAAGGTCGTGTTTATTCTATTGAGCAAATTTACAAAAACGTTTGGGAAGAAGATGCGTATGGCGCGGAAAATATTATTGCTGTCCATATTCGTCATATTCGCGAAAAAGTTGAAATCAATCCTAAAGAACCCAAATATCTGAAGGTAATTTGGGGAATCGGCTATAAAATTGAAAAATTATAAAAGGAGAAAAAATATGAAAGAAAGCAAATTATTAAAAACCATCTGTTACATTCTAATTCCTATTCTTGTAGCAGTTATGATTTTATCCTTTATGTCCTATTATGTACAAAATTACACAAATGATCATACCAATGAAAAAGAGTATTTTGCAACAGACAGATTTGTAGCAAGATACATGAATATTTTATCACATTTTTCCAATCGCTTAATTTACCAAAATGAAAATTATCCAACTTGTTATGATGGCGAATTTCAAATTTCATATTTTCCCAATTACGAAAGTTATGAAATTAGAATTCAAGATTGTTATGTCTTGATTTTATATCAAAATAAAGCCTTCACTAATGTAGAATTGACTGCTGAAACCAATACCATTGCCAAAATTCAGCAATTTATTTCTCAAAATGAAAATGCCAAAAAAGTCAACATTTTAGCTGGCAATATAGAAGCGGATTCTGATGTGATAACAAACAAAGCAATTAAATATTTTGACGATTTTGAAAATACTTATTACAAAATTGAAAAAGAGTATTCCGAAGATCAAACGATTGTTAAAGCAGAAATAGTAGATCTTGAAGAAGTCGAAGAGACTTATGAAACTCCAGTATCTGAGAAAACGCGTGAATATTTTACTACACACATTCAAGATTTTAATATTTACAGTTCCTATAAAGAAGAATTGAAAGAATATCCAGGTGATGTATTTTTGAAAGAATTCTTGAATACTTATGGCGATTTAGGTATTAATATTTATGTTGTGTTGCCAGTAGGTTTGAGTATTTTATTAGTCATTGGATTATATTTAATCGTCAGCATTGGTCACACAAAAGGAAAAACAGGAATTGATTTGAACGATTTAGACAAAATTCCCTATGAAATCATTTTATTGATTTTACTAATCGGATTTGCAATCTTTGGGCTAGGAATTGCCATTCCTAACGAAGTGCTTAACCTAAGTGAAGATATGGAATTATTTGTCAGCATTATGGTAATGTTATACATCGTTTGCTACATCATTTGTGCTGTTATCTTTGATACAACCGTTAAAAGAATCAAAGCTAAAACTTTGCTAAAAAATACTTGGGGATACAAATGCTGTCGCTGGTTTTATCATCTTTGCAAAAAGACGATTAGCGGCCTGAAAAATGCATGGAACGAGACGACTTTTTCCAAAGATCTTATGAAAAAATTAGGGATTGTAATTGTGGGTTATATCATCATTTCGTTTTTCTTGCTAGCAATTTTTCAGGAATTTGGTATTTTTCTAGCGCTGGTTTTAGCTGGTTACATTTTTTACCAAATCGTAAAAAGAATTAATTGCTATACCAAACTTGAAAATCATTTGAAAGAAATGTATGAAGGCAACAACACAGCTAAATTGAGCCCTACAGAATTTACAAGCGAATTTCAAGAAACCGTTAAGTATCTGAACGATATTTCCAATGGATTTCAAAATGCCATTCAAGAAGGTATCAAAAGTGAAAGACTGAAGGCAGAATTGATTACGAATGTTTCGCACGATATCAAAACTCCACTTACGTCAATTATCAATTATGTGGATTTGCTAAAAAAAGAAGAAATTGAAAATGAAAAAGCCAAAGAATATATGGAAGTTTTGGATAATAAATCGCAACGCTTAAAAAAATTAACCGAAGATTTGTTAGAAGCCTCAAAAGCTTCGTCTGGTAATGTCAAACTAAATATGGAAAAAATCAATATTGCGGAATTAATGAAACAGTCAATTGGCGAATTTGAGGATAAATTTCAAGCAAAAAACTTGCAAATTGTGACGAATATTCCAGAAAAAGAAGTCTACATTCAAGCAGATAATCGTTATATGTATCGCATTATTGAAAATATTTTTAGTAATGTTTCCAAATACAGTATGGAAAATTCGCGCGTGTACATCGATGTTTTACCAAAAGATAAAAAAGTACAAATCGCAGTTAAAAATATTTCAAAAGATGTTTTAAATATTTCAGAAGAAGAATTAATGCAACGTTTCGTGCGAGGCGACAAATCTAGAACAACCGAACGGAAGTGGCCTACGGAATCTCCATTTCCAAAAGTTTAGCAGAATTGCAAAACGGAACCCTATCTCTAAAAATTGATGGCGATTTATTTAAAGTAGAACTAATATTCAATGTCTTGTAGTGGTATAATCCACCATACCCATCAAGGTTAAAAACGATAACAAAGGAACCCACAAATATGAAAAGAAAAAAACACACCCGTAGAGGCACACAGCACCGTGCCTACCCAATAAAATGGATTATAACAGCAATCATAATAATTGTATCAATTTTAATTTACCAACAAGACCAACAACTCATTGTCTGTTTAGATGCTGGGCATGGTGGACACGATGCTCGGCTCAGTTTCTGCCAATGGCAAACGATATGAAAAAGATGATAATTTAAAAATTGTTTTGCAAGTAAAAAAAGAACTCGAAAAACAAAAAGTCAAAGTCATTCTGACACGAAAAGATGATACTTTTGTAACTTTACAAAAACGTTGCCAAATTGCCAATTGGAAAAGAGCCGATTTATTTGTTTCCATTCATCGAAATAGCGCCAAAAGCGGAGATGGTATAGAAATTTGGATTAATAATAAAAGTGATGACATTTCGGAAAAATTGGCAAACGATATTTTAAAAGAATTCGAACAAACCAAATTTCAAACTAACCGTGGCGTAAAAACTGGCACAAGTGATAACAATGGTAACGATTACTTTGTCAATCGTAATACAAAAATGCCGAGTTGCTTAATTGAACTTGGATTTATTAGCAACACAAAAGATAATCAGTTGCTTGATGAACATTTAGAAGAATATGCCCAAGCTATAGCCAAAGGAATTCTTCAAAATTTAAAATAAAGGAGAATATCAATGAAAAAGAAAAAAATAACTTTGTTTCTTGCTAGTTTATATCTCATCATTTTGACATGGATTATTTTATTCAAAATGCAGTTTTCTCTTGAAAATTTGTATACTGTACGTAACATTAATTTAGTGCCTTTTGGAGAATCGGTTATCATAAATGGGAAAATTGATTTTGATGAGATTATTGATAATATTATTGTTTTTATTCCAGTTGGTTTATATTTTCAAATGCTAAAAAGAAATGCCAGAATTGGCAAAAAAATTGGAATAATTGCAGGAATTAGTTTTATATATGAAATTCTGCAATACGTTTTTGCGATAGGCAGAGCCGATATTACTGATTTAATTGGCAATACATTGGGCGGAATTTTGGGATTGGGAATTTATGAGGTATTTTATCGATTTTGTAAGAATGAAGAAAAAGTCAATCGAATTTTGAATGGTTTGGCAATGGTTGGAAGTGTTTTTGTGGTGGCATTTTTAATACTTTTGATAGTTATGAATTAAAGAAAAAGGCATATTTTATAATTAAATATGCCTTTTTGAAATTTTTTGAAAAAATATTGACAAATGTAAATGACTATGATATAAATAAAAAATCTTAAAAATTTTTATCGAAGATTTCCTGGCAGTTCTGCCAATTATTTTCAAGAAAAATGAAATTAAATAAGAGGATTTATAACTGCTAAAAAAATGGCAAATAAAAATTTTTAAACTTTACTTCTTAAAGTTTTATTTCTGAAGACGAGTTAAAATGTTCATTTTAACTTTTGTATCAAAGGCCACAATTTTTTTGTCTTATTCAATGATTCAAATGTTGAGAAATTAAATAGTTTAGAGCAATATCATAAAAAGAAATGATTTGTACTTAAATGACTAATGACACAACAAAAACAGATAGTAGTTGTGGCACTATCTGTTTTATTATGTAAAAAATAATAGAATTATGATAAAAAACTCTTGAAAAACTACAAAAATTATTATAAAATAAATAAAAAATATAAGGAGGAAACAAAATGAAATATAAATGTACAATTTGTGGTTATATTTATGATGAAGAAAAGGAAGGCGTAAAATTCGAAGATTTACCAGAGGATTGGACTTGTCCATTATGCGGAGTTGGGAAAGATATGTTTGAAAAAGTAGAAGAATAATAGGGGTCGACTCCCACGTCGACCTTTTTCTCATGAAAGGAACAAAAAATAATGAAAGATATTACCATTTCAAAAGATATCATCTATATTGGAGCAGATGATAAAGAGATTGATTTATTTGAAAGTCAATATGTTGTACCAAACGGAATTTCTTACAATTCATATTTGATTAAAGACGAAAAAAATGTGGTTATGGATACCATAGACAAACGCAAAACAGATGAATGGTTTCAAAATTTAGAAAAAGCCTTAGCAGGTGCAAAACCAGATTATTTAGTCATTTCTCATTTAGAGCCAGACCACGCCTATAATATTGAGCGTTTGGCAAGAAAATATCCAGAAATGAAATTAATTGGAAACGAGAAAACTTTTGCATTTTTGCCACAATTTTTTGAAATTCCAGATTTAGAAGCCAGAAAAGTCGTTGTCAAAGAAGGCGATGAATGGAAGATTGGAAATCACACATTGCAATTTTTTATGGCACCAATGGTGCATTGGCCAGAAGTTATGGTAACGTATGAAAAAACAGAAAAAATCCTATTTTCAGCAGACGGATTTGGAAAATTTGGAAGTCTAGATACAGACGAAGATTGGACTTGTGAAGCAAGACGTTATTATTTCAATATTGTTGGAAAATATGGAATGCAAGTACAAGCTTTGCTAAAAAAATTAGCAGGCTTAGAGATTAAAATGATTTGTCCATTGCATGGACCGATTTTAAAAGAAAATCTAGCATTTTATATCCAAAAATACGATATTTGGAGTAGCTATGAGCCAGAAGATGACGGCGTTTTGATTGCGTATGCTTCGATTCATGGAAATACGGCGGATAGCGCACGCGAGCTTGCTCAAATTTTGGAAGAAAAAGGTGCCAAAAAAGTAGTTTTAACAGATTTGGCAAGAGATGACATGGCAGAAGCCATTGAAGATGCTTTTCGTTATGATAAAGTCATTTTAGCATCTTCTAGTTATAATTTTGGCGTATTTCCACCAATGGAGCAATTCTTGCGTCATTTGGCAGGGAAAAATTATCAAAATCGCAAAGTTGGAATTGTGGAAAATGGAACTTGGGCGCCAACAGCTGGAAAATGTATGAAAGAAATTGTGGAAACCATGAAAAATATTACGATTTATGACACAATGGTAACAATTCGCTCGAGATTAAATGAAGAATCAAGAACAAAATTGAAAGAATTGGCAGAGGAGATTTTGAGATAAAATTGGAGGAAAAATGATAAAAGCAGTTTTTGTGGATATTGACAAAACGCTACTAAATAGCAAAGGCGAAGTGACAAAACGAACCATATCTGCGATTCAGAAAGCAAAAGAAAAAGGAATTCAAATTGTTTTGATTTCTGGTAGATCAAGAATGTCGGCTATCAAATTTCAGGAATTTTCGAGTCGATATTTGATTAATTGCAATGGGGCAGATTTGTATGATTATCAAGAAAAAGAGGTTTTATATCAATCCGTTATGGATTCACAATTTTGTCAGCAGTTATATGAAATGGCAAATGAAGAAGAAATGGTTATAAAATTAGATTTTGGTTTGTCAAGAGCGGTTAATCGATTCGAGTATTTAGAGGATTATGAAATTCATTTAACAGAAGAAATTTCTGAATTTTTAAAACGAAATAATGTAATCCAAGTGGCTGTTTGTTCTGAAGAGTTAACCAAAATCGAACAAGTCAAACAATGGATAGAAGAGCAAACGAATTTTAAGGTTACCAATCAATTTATTTGGGAAGTAAATGGAAAGAGAATGCAAGCGATTCATATTACCAATTCTAATGTTTCCAAAGGGAATAGCATGGCAGGATTGTGCAAATTTTTGAAAATTGATTTAAAAGACATAATTGCCATTCGGAGACAAAACAAACGACATTTCCATGATAAAAATGGCAGGACTTGGCATTGCCATGGGAAATGCGCCAGATGAGATAAAAAAAATAGCAGATAGAGTAACAGTTTCGAACGAAGAAGACGGTGTAGCAGAGGTTTTGGAGAAAATTTTGGAGGAAAAATAAATGGCAAAAGATTTTATATCCATATCTTCAAAGTTTTCCAGAGCATTTGGAAGTTGTCAAACCAAACGTAAAGTATAGGATTAAAAACATAGAAATAACTTCGTCTATCGAACATAAACATGGTATAGAAAATTATGGATTTAGAATAAAAACCAAAAATCATTTGATAGGACTTGTAACCGACACGGCCTATTTTCCAGAACTATTAAATTCCTATCAAAATTGCGAAATTCTTTTTATGAATGTGCCATATCATATACAAGATAAACAAAAATCAAAACATCTTGATATTTCTGCAGTGGAAGAATTTATCAAAGCAATTAAGCCGAAAAAAGTAGTTTTAACGCATTTTAGTTGTAATATATTAAATGCAAACCCTGTTTTAATAGCCAGTCAATTAAGTCAAAAATATGGCATAGAAGTTATTTCTGCAGAAGACGATATGATTTTAGAATTATAAAATTGAAAAAGGAGAAGAAATATGGAAAATTATTTTATCATTCACGGTTCATTTAGTAGCCCCTACTCAAATTGGATTCCATGGCTACATGAGTTTTTGGAAAATGAGGGAAAACAAGTTTATGTGCCGAATTTTCCGATTGGTGTCGGACATCAAAATTACGAAAATTGGAGCAAATTATTGCAATATTATGTGGATTTAGGACTTATCACGGAAAATACAGTAATAATCGGACACAGTATTGCTCCTGTGTTTATTTCGAAATTTTTGGTAGAAAACAAAATCAAAGTCAAAAAATTAATTTTTGTTTGTGGTTTCAACAATTATTTCGGAATCGATGAAGAATATGACGCCATCAATAAAAGTATGTATTTTAATCATTTGGCAGACGTAAAAGCATATGCAGACGAGATTATCTGCTTTTATTCCGACAACGACCCTTATGTAAAAATTGATGCAGAAAAAGAATTTGTCAATACGGTCGCAACCCAGCAAATTTTTATTCCAAACGCCGGTCACATCAACAGCGAAAGCGGATTTGACACGTTTGAAGATATTGTAACGTATTTATAAAAGGAGCAAAACATGGACGAAATTGTATTTGTAACCCACAACAAAGGCAAAGCCAAATCATTTCGAAAAAAACTTGGCTCAAATGAACGAAACAGAACGAGAAGAAAGACGAAAAATTGATGGCTCCTATGAGGCCCTAAATGAATTTGCCAAGTGGTTTGAAGGAAAGGAGTATTAAAATGAATTTAAAAGAACAAATCCAAAATTATAAGCCTTACAATGAACAAGAGCAAAAAGATAAACAAACCATGCTAAAGTATTTAAATACGTTTGACGATTGTCTAACTAGAAACAATGAATTTGGTCATTTTACGGCTTCTAGTTGGGCAGTCAACAAAGCTAGAAGCAAAGTATTAATGATTTATCATAATATTTATCACTCTTGGGCATGGACGGGTGGACACGCAGACGGAGAAAGCGATTTGCTAGGAACTGCCATTCGTGAACTAAAAGAAGAAACTGGCGTAGAAAACGTAACCGTTCTAAAACCAGATATTTTTTCACTTGAAATTCTTACGGTTGATGGACACATTAAACGAGGAAAATATGTTTCTTCTCATGTGCATTTGAATTTGACTTATCTTTTAGAAGTCGACGAAAACGAAATCTTGAAAATCAAACCAGATGAAAACAGTGGTGTAAAATGGGTAGAGTTAGAAGATGTGGAGAAAGAATCGACTGAAAAATGGTTTTGTGAAAATGTTTACCGAAAATTGAATGAAAAATTAAGGAGAAATCAAATATGAACACCAATTTTATTTATGACATCCCAACCAAAGTCTATTTTGGGGAAAATCAACTATCTCATTTAGGAGAAGAACTTAAAAAATGCGGAAACCGCGTATTATTGACTTATGGCGGAGGATCCATTAAGAAAAATGGTTTATACGACAAGGTCGCCCAAGAAATCCAAAAAGCAGGTTTAACTTTGTTCGAATTTAGCGGAATCGAGCCTAATCCAAGACATACGAGCATAAATGCAGCGGCTGAAATCTGCAAAAAAGAAAATATCGACGTTTTACTAGCTGTAGGTGGTGGCTCAACCATTGATGCAACTAAAGTGATTGGTGCAACGGCATATTATGATGGAGACTGTTGGGACTTAGTTACTCAAAAATCGCCAATTACCAATTGCCTTCCTATTGTAACCATTTTAACATTATCTGCAACTGGCTCAGAAATGAATGGAACAGCTGTTATCAGTAATTTAGAAACTAACGACAAAAAAGGAATCAAATCAAGCAAAATGTTACCCAAAGTTTCTTTTCTAGATCCAACTAATACTTACACAGTAAACGCTTATCAAACTGCCTGTGGTTCAGCAGATATTTTATCTCATCTTTTTGAAATCTATTTCAATCAAAAAGAAGAAATGTATATGCTAGACACCATGACAGAAGGTTTGATGAAAACTGTTCTAAAATATGCACCAGTTGCATTAAAAGAGCCAAACAATTATGAGGCGCGTGCCAACTTAATGTGGGTGTCGTCTTGGGCGCTGAATGGCTTTGTGAGATGTGGAAAAACGCAGGAATGGAGTTGCCATGCCATGGAACATCAATTATCGGCATATTATGATATCACACATGGCTTGGGACTAGCGATTTTGACGCCACGTTGGATGGAATATGTGCTTGACGAAACCACAGTTTCGAAGTTTTATCAATTCGGTACGAATGTGTTTGAGATTGACAAAAATCTTCCTCAAATGGAAGTTGCCAAAAAAGCAATCGAAATGTTGTCTGATTTTCTATTCAATCAATTGGGGTTAAATCGAACCTTGTCGCAAATCGATATCGACAATTCAAATTTCAAAATCATGGCTCAAAAAGCCTGCAGAGGCGATGTGATACAAGGATTTAAGTCTTTGTATACAGAAGATATTCAAAAAATTTTTGAGATGTGTTTGTAGGAGAAAATGAAAACAATTCTGATTGATGGACGTATGCGAGAGCGAGAAAAAGAAATGTTGCAAAAAATGGAATATCATTTGGTGGAAATTCCCAAGTCTACGCAGACATATGCTGAGATTTCGTCTCATGTCGATATTTTTGTCTGTAAGATAAATAACACGTTTTTTTCTCCAAAATCGATTTTTGACACGGTTTTGGGACAAATAGAGCTATTAAAACGGTAGGTATCAGACTTGCCAATCTGAAATTCGGTGGAAATTATCCAGACGATATAAAATACAACGTTTGTCAAATTGGCAATCATGTGATTCATAATTTCCAATATACAGAGCCCCAAATTCTAGAATGGATTGAAAAAGAAAATCTGCAGAAAATCCCAATTTCACAAGGATATGCGAATTGTTCGATTGCAGTAATTAATGAGAATTCTGCGATTGTAGCAGATGCTAAAATCGCAGAAACCTTACGAAAATACAAAATTGATGTGCTATGCTTGGATGATTTGCCAGACATAAAATTATGGAACAACCAAAACGAATATAGCAAAATGCGTGGTTTTATTGGTGGGGCAATGGCCAGAATTGAAGATAAAATTATGGTGTTTGGCGATTTGAGGAAAATTGATAAACAGGGTAAAATCAGAGATTTTATTCAAAATTATGGCTTGGAATTGGTTGATTTTGAAGGTTTGGATGTAGTGGATTATGGTGGAATTGTTGTGATATGAATAGGGTTGAAAAGTGATATTTAATGTGCTATAATAACAAAGTAGTTTTATTTATGTTCCTCAAAGTATTGCAACAAGGGACTCTAAAAAGGAGGCAAAAAATTTATGCGTAAAATTAGATATCGGGATCAAATGGATTTGAGACACGAAAATTTGAAAAAAACTTTTCAATGGGTTGATACAATAACCCCTATTTCAAATTTTATGCTTGGCGTATCTGAAACGTGGAGTATAAAGTTTTACAATGATATTACTACAATACCAAAGGCACAATGTGAATTTGAAGAGTTTATAAGAAGTTTTTTTATCAAAAAGATGAGAAAGAAAGGAGTAATTTTTTGCTGGCAACATCGGGGAGTTGTTATTATGGTACAATAAGTAATAGCAATTAGAAAGTAAGAGCACACAGGCAATGGTCTCGTGTGCTTTTTCTATTAAATAAAAATAGTTGCAAATTTAAAAATAAATGATATAATGAAACCAAACGATTTAGGAGGGAAAAGTATGAAAAAAGAATTTGTGATTAAAAAATGTAAGAAATGTGGCGCAATTGTGAAAGTTTTAGAAGACTGTAATTGTGGTGGTTGTGGCATTGTTTGTTGTGGGGAACCAATGGAAAGATTAGTGCCAAATTCAGTGGATGCAGCAGCTGAAAAACACGTTCCAACTTATGAAAAAATGGATGATGGAATTTTTGTAAAAGTCAATCATGTCATGGAAAAAGAGCATTTTATTGAATGGATTGCATTGGTTTCAGAAAATAAAGAATATTTTGTGACCTTGTATCCTGAACAAAATGCAGAGTGTCATTTGCCTTATATTCCAGGTTCGAAATTGTATGCATATTGCAACAAACACAGTTTGTGGGAAACAGAAGTAAAATAAGGAGAAATCATGAAATATTTATTTGTAGAATATCCCAAATGTAGCACTTGCCAAAAGGCGAAAGTATGGCTACAAAGTAAAAAAATAGAGTTTGAAGATAGGCACATTGTAGAAGATGTGCCAACTTTTGAAGAATTGACCAATTGGATTTCCAAAAGTGGATTGGAAATTAAGAAATTTTTTAATACAAGTGGTTTGGTTTACAAAAATATGCAGTTAAAAGAAAAATTAGATAATATGTCAGACGAAGAAAAGATAAAATTGCTAGCCAGCAATGGAATGCTAATAAAAAGACCATTGTTAGTAGGAGAGAATTTCGTATTGGTCGGATTTCGAGAGAAAAATTGGGAAGAATTCGTATAAAATATTGACTTTTTATGTAAATTGTGATAAACTACTATCGTTGTTAAAAATTAGATGTGGTTCGTTGATTAATGAAAGCGAACAAAAGGAGGTATTGCAATGGCAGTAAGGTTAACAAAAGGACAGAAGGTCAATTTAAGAAAGGACAACCCTAATTTGAAGCGGGTGCTTGTTGGTTTAGGCTGGGATCCAGTGAATCAGAAAGGTTCTATGAAGAAGTCGATTATTTTTTGGCTTTGGTATTTGAATCAGGTTCTTTCTGGCTGGGAGATTGATGTCGATGCAAGTGTTATTTGCATTGACGGAAAAGGACAGCATGTAAAAACAGTCTATTATGGTGCCAGAAAATACCATAAAGGTGCTATCAAACATTATGGTGATAATCTGACTGGAGAAGGTGAAGAGGGAGAGGATGATGAGCAGATCGAGATCAAATTGGATGAAATTCCTCAAAAAGTTCAAAAACTTTCGATTATTATCAATATTTTTTCTGCTTATGAAAAAATGCAAACTTTCAAATGGATAAGGAATTGCTATGTTCATGTCACAGATATGGATTCTGGCAAGGAATTAGTGCGGTATGACATTGACGGAGAGTTCAGCGGAAAGACGGGCATTTTTGTGGCAGATTTAGAACGCTCTGGTACAGACTGGCACTTTACGGCAATCGGCGAAGGTGTAAAAGTTGCTGATATTAGTGAAATGGTCAGAATGAAATGTAGTGTGGAATAAGACAGGAGGGAGATTTATGTCACTTAATGTAGTCAAAGGAAGCCGGGTTAATCTAACCAAAGATACAGGACTAAAAAAGGCTATGATTGGACTTGGTTGGGAAATCAATAGTTCTAAGGGAGAAGATTTTGACTTGGATTTAGTAATGTTTATGTGTGATCAACATTACCAATGTCTAGGAGATTCATATGTAATTTTCTATCATAATCTTCAAGACCCTGAAAAAGCCATTCTACATTCTGGCGACAATAAGATTGGTGGAAGTGGAGATGATGATGAGACAGCGGTTATTGAATTCAGAAAGATTTCATCCAATGTAGAGCATATCATTATTGCGGTTCCTATCTATGAAGCACAAAAAAGAAGACAAAATTTTGGAATGGTTCATAATGCGTATATACGTATTGTTGATGTAGAAAAAGGCGAGGAACTTTTAAGATATGATCTTAGTGAAGATTTCTCCATTCAAAATGCTGTTGTCTTTGCAGAATTCTATCGCTATAATGGATTTTGGAAATTTAGAGCAGTTGGCGAAGGTTACAATCATGAAATGCCGGGGCTTTGCGACAAATATGGTGTGGAATACATCTAAAATGAAAGCAATATCGATTGAAAAAAAATTCTCTCAAGTTAATTGGGAGAATTTTTTTGTTTTTGAAAAGAAAAATTTTCCAAAAATACTACACAAATGAAATGGAATATGTTATAATAAAAAATAAGAATTCAAACGAAATAAAAGGAGGAATAATCAATGTCAGGACATTCAAAATGGCACAACATACAAGCCAAAAAAGGAAAAGCAGATGCGGCTCGAGGAAAAGTATTTACCAAATTGGGTAGAGAAATTTTAATTGCTGTCAAACAAGGTGGTCCAGATCCAAACGGAAATTCAAAATTAAAAGACGTCATTGCTAAATGCAAAGCCAACAATATGCCAAATGATACAATCAACAATGCCATCAAAAAAGCATCAGGAGAAGGCTCTACCGCCGTATATGAAGAAATTACCTATGAAGGATACGGCACAAACGGTGTGGCTGTTATCGTAGAATGCAATACTGATAATAAAAATAGAACAGCAGCAGATGTAAGACACGTTTTCACGAAAGCAGGAGGAAACTTAGGAACCACAGGTTGTGTTTCTTATATGTTTGAAAAAAAGGGAATTTTAGTCATCGAAAAAGAAGGTTGCAAACTAAGCGAAGACGATTTAATGATGCTTGCCATCGATAGTGGTGCTGAAGATTTTGAAAGCGAAGAAGAAGTGTACCAAATTACAACGCTACCTAGTGATTTCACATCTGTGACAGAAAAATTAACAGCTAGACGGAATTTCCTTCTTAGAAGCAGGCGTTCAAATGGTGCCAAGTACGTATGTTTCATTGGATGAAAAAGACAGCGAAAAAATGCAACGATTAATTGATGGCTTGGAAGATTTAGACGATGTCACAGAAGTATATCATAACTGGGAAGAATAGTTTTTTAGGAAGGATTCTTACGAAAGAAAGTTGAGGAAAAAATGGAGTTTTTGGCAATCATATTTGTATTAATAATGGTAATTGTATTCTTGGGATTATTGGCAGTTGGTCAAATCAAGATGGCTGGTATGAAAGTTACTGACTTTTGGACGTTCATCAAAGCGAATGATACCTTAGATAAATTATATGTTTTTAGCGTAAAATATGACAATTTAACACCTCAGCAACAGATTGTCTTCCTTAAGGAAGCTGAAAAGGTCTTTAGTGCCTTTGATAAAGTTCCAGATGCTTTGTGGGAAGAGGAATATCAAAAGTATAGTGAGATTTTGAGCAAATATAAAGATATTAAAATGATGAGATGGGAAGCCAAATAAAGAAATCCTGCTAGCTATTTAAGCCAGCAGGATTTTTATTTGGTTTTTTCGTTGTGGTAAAATGCCAAGCCATAGAAAAATCCCATTAAAAGAATAATAATAAGGCTCAAGTCCAAAGTTTTGAAAACCGCGGAAATAATCAACAGTAACAGCAAGATGTGAGTTACTGCTAATGAAATCCGTGATAATAAATGCGATGCTCTGACTCTTTTTGACATTTCTTTTTGTTTTCGCATAAAAAAACCTCCTTTAAGTTAAAAAGTAATGTCCAAATGGACTACAACAAATTCCTAATTATATCATACCACAATTTACATAAAATGTCAAGAAAGATTAACATAATTTAGTAAAAACATATAAAAAATCCCAGCCAATAGTTATTTCAGCTGAGATTTTTTGCTTTAGCGGGAATACCATTTAATGCATATACCAAGTGGAAGAATAAGTATTATTCCCGCAATCATATGCAGATTTAGAAAATCTGCTTTTTCTACTATTATAAGACTAAAACCAAGAGATAGACTTGCAATGAGCCACGTTAGCAGAAACGAAAGAACGATACTGATAATCCAATTTTTTTTTCTAAAAAAGATTAATAGCCAACCAATAAATATGCCAATTAATCCAAGAACAAAGCCTGAAATGGACCGCACATTTTCTATTCCAAAAATGAAGCCTACGCAGGAAACTGAAAAAGGACAGATTGATAAAACTAAAAGTCCTGATCCTAATATTTCTTTTAGTTCTTTTTGCATAAAATACCCTCCTAAAGTTAAGAGAAAATGTCTCAAATGAGACTACAACATTGTTTCTATATTTATTATATCACATTTTACATAAAATGTAAAGAAAATCTACTTAATTTAATAGAAAATAGATAAAAAATCCCAGCCCGAAAATTATTTTGGCTGAGATTTTTAAGTTTAGGAAAAGTATTTTTTTGTACACAGATGGGTCAAAATAAAAAAAATCATACCAACAATGGAAAACAGGTCAATTGTTGGCAGATCTGCAATTAGCAAAGCAAAATTAGTGATAAAGCAGAGAAATGTTACTGCCATAGACAGGGAAAAGAAAATGCTAATCACTTTTTTTTCTGCTTTGAAGTAAAATACGATAAAACCCACTAAAATGTCAAGTATTCCTAAAATAAAGGCTATCAAGCACCGTTGATACTGTAATTGACCCTGCAAGCCATCCATAAAATTAATTACGGAAGCAACAGAAAGTACCGATCCTAGAGTGATAAAAAAGGCTCCTAAAAGTTCTCTTATATTTCTTACCATAAAATACCCCCTTAAAGTTAAGTGGAAATGTCTCAAATGAGACTACAATATTGTTTCTAGATTGATTATACTATATTTTATATAAAATGTCAAATGAATAAAAAATCAAAAATAAGCACAATTTAAAATAGAAAAACATACAATAAAATGAGCAAATAAATTTAAGTTTTAAGGAAGTTGAAATTATGCAGAATATTAGATATTTTGACCATGCTGCCACAACAGCAATCGAAACACGAGTTTTAAATGAAATGATGCCATATTTGACCGAAAATTTCGGAAATGCCTCATCCATGTATCAAATTGGCAAAAAAAATAAAGAAGCCATAAACCTTGCTAGAAGTAGAGTTGCTAAGTGTTTAAAATGCAACCCAAGTGAAATCTATTTTACAAGTGGTGGCACAGAAAGTGACAATCTAATCATCAAAGGAATTGCCATAGCAAATCGAAGACGTGGAAACCATATTATTACAACAAAAATTGAGCATCCAGCGGTTTTAAATACGTGTGAATTTTTGGAAAAATATATGGGCTTTCGTGTCACGTATTTGAATGTTGACAGTCAAGGAAGAATCGACTTAAAAGACTTGGAAAGAGCGATTAACAGACAAACAATTTTAATTAGTGTGATGTTTGCCAACAATGAAATTGGAACCATTCAAGATATGGAAAGTATTGGAAGAATGGCTAGGCGTTATGGTGTTTATTTTCATACAGATGCAGTGCAAGCCATTGGAAATATTGATATTGACGTAAAAAAATTGGGGATTTCAGCATTATCTATGTCTGCACATAAGTTTTATGGACCAAAAGGAATAGGGGCTGCTTATATCAGCGAAAATGTGAATTTTATTCGAATACAAGATGGTGGACATCAAGAACGGAGACAAAAGGGCTGGAACAGAGAATATAGCAGGAATTGTGGGACTTGGAAAAGCCATCGAAATTGCCCAAAATGATTTGGTAGAGTATAATAAAAAATTGAAAATTCTTCGTGATTATTATTTGGCAAATGTCGAAAAAAATATTCCATTTATTCGCATTAATGGCGATTTAGAAAATCGATTAGCGGGAAATGCCAATGTTTGCTTTAAAGGCGTAGATGGACCGACGCTACTTCAAGAATTGGATAAACAGGGAATTTGTGCATCAAGCGGTTCTGCTTGCAGTAGTGGATTTTTAAATCCATCGCATGTTTTATTGGCAATTGGTGTGCCAGCCAATGTGGCAAGAAGCAGTCTGAGAGTGACGTTTGGGCGAGAAAACACGATAGAAGATGTGGATTATTTGGTGGATCATTTGGTGAGAATTGTGAAAAAGTTGAGATAAATTTTTAAGGAGGTGTTGATAAATAACACTTTCTTTTTTTTCAAATTTATGATATAAAACAATATAAGGAGGTTGTAGGAAATGCGAATTCGTAGAAAAAAATGGGCGAAAGAAGAACTAGAAAAAGCAGAATTTTATATTGATAATCCAGAAATTTATCGAAATGGTTGGCATGAGCAATTTACTAAAAAACAGCCGTTGTATCTTGAATTAGGGTGTGGAAAAGGAAGCTTTATCGCGCAAATGGCGTCTAAACATCCAGAAATTAACTTTATTGCAGTGGATATGATTGAAGCAATGCTTGGGTTGTCGAAACGAAACATTGAAACGGCTTACGAAATGAGAAAACCAGAAAATTTATTGCTAATTCGAGCCAATGTCGAAAGGATTTTTGACGTTTTTGGCGAAAAAGACATAGTAGAAAAAATTTATCTTAATTTTTGCAATCCATGGCCTCGTGCGAAACACAATAAAAGAAGATTAACGCACACAAGGCAATTAGAAAATTATAAGAAATTCCTAAAAAAAGGCGGAGAAATTCATTTCAAAACGGATAATGACGAATTATTTGAAGCAAGTTTAGAATATTTCAAAGAATCAGGTTTTGAAGTGATTTCTCGAACTTATGATTTACATAGCGAACCAATTTTTGAAGAAAATATCCAAACAGAACATGAAATCATGTTTTCCCAAGAAGGAATTAAAATCAAAGCATTGATTGCAAGAATTTAAGTTTATTTTAAGATTTTACCATTACAATAAAAATAAATTGTTTGAAGGAGGAAAAAACTTTGATAGAAGTAAAGAATGTCACAAAGCAATATGGTGATTTTTACGCAGTGCGAAATATTAATTTTGAAGTAAAAGAAGGTCAAATCGTTGGATTTCTAGGAAGAAATGGCGCAGGGAAGTCCACTACCATGAATATGATAACTGGTTTTATTGAGCCAACGAGCGGACAAATTATCGTAGGTGGATATGATGTTGACAAAAAGCCTAAAAAAGTAAAAGCGCAAATTGGCTATATGCCAGAAGGAACGCCATTATATTCTGATTTGACAGTCAAAGAATTTGTAGAATATATGGCAGATTTGAAAATGATTCCAAGGAAAGAGAGAAAAGAGGCAGTTCAAAAAGCAATTCAAAGTACCGGATTAGAAAAAGTACAAAATAATTTAACGAAGATTCTTTCAAGAGGTTACAAACAAAGAGTTAGTATGGCAGGTGCCATTGTTGGTGACCCTAAAATTTTGATTTTGGACGAACCAACGGTTGGTTTAGATCCGAAGCAGGTTATTGAAATTAGAGAATTAATTAAATCGTTCGGAAAAAATCATACCGTTATTTTGAGTTCGCATATTCTTTCTGAAATTAGCCAAATTTGTGAAAGAGTAATTATTATGGATAAAGGCGAAATTGTTGCGGTTGATACACCAGAAAATTTGGAAAAAACATCGACCAAAGACCAAATTATTAATGTTATTGTAGAAGAAACGGAAGAGAGCAAGTTGCCTTCTATCCAAGATTCGATTTCGGCAATTAAAGAAATTTCATTTATGGAAGAAAAAGAAGATGGAAGTAAGGAATATAAAGTCGTTGTGGAAAATGGAAAAGATATCCGAAAAGAAATTTCAACGACTTGTGCTAAGTCCAATATGATTATTTTGGAAATGAAAAAACAGGAAACTTCACTAGAAGATGCATTTGTGAAACTTGTAGAAGGAAGACCAGAATATAATCAAAAAGAAATTAAAAAAATACAATATGAAAAAGAAGTGCAAGAATTAAGAGAAGAACACGAAATGAAGAAACAAGAAAAAGCAGAGAAAAAAGCTGAAAAGGAAAGAAAGAAACAAGAAAAAAAGGATAAAACAAAAGGAGGCGATGCGTAATGTTTGCGGTAATGAAAAAAGAATTGAAAAGTTATCTGTTTTCGTCAACAGGATATGTTTTTATTGGAATTTTTTTACTATTATTTAGTGTATTTTTCTATATCTCGATTTTTAGTTATCAATCGATGAATTTCGAGTATTTATTTTACAATGGAGCGACGATTTTAACATTTGTTGCACCAGTTTTAACGATGGGAATGTTTGCATCAGAGAGAAAATCTGGAACCGAGCAATTGATTTTAACTTCGCCAAGAAGTATTACATCAGTTGTTTTGGGAAAATTGTTGGCAGCAGGAATTATTTTGGTGATAACCGAAATCTTAACATTAATGTATTTTGTAATTTTAAAGTGTTTTGGAGACCCTTCTTTGAAAGTGGCACTTAGCACATTGTTTGGTTTTTTCTTGCTGAGTGTGGCGTATTTAGCATTTGGTATGTTTGCGTCCTCCATTACAGAAAGCCAAATTGTAGCTTATTTTTTGACAGCTGGAGCATTTTTATTAATGTGGTTTTTGCCAGATATTAATAGTAATTTACAATTGTTTTCTTTAATTAGTATGTTTGAGAAATTTCCAGAAGGTTTAATTACAATTTCAGAAGTAGTGACTTTTGTATCGTTTGCGGTATTATTTATTCTACTTACGATTGTTGTTTTACAAAGAAGAAAAAGTGTGAAGTAGAAAGGAGAAGTTTAGGATATGGAAGAGAAAGAAAAATCAGATATTAAATTTTCGGAAAAATTTTCGTTAAAATTTAGAAAAACCATTATTGCTAGTAAAGTATTTACCATTCTTACAGTGCTAGTATTAATTGCAGCATTTATAGGATTGAATATAGGAGTGCAATCTTTGGATTTGCCAGAAATTGATGTAACAGCTAATAAAATCTATACACTTTCTGATAGTTCAAAAAAAGCGCTAGAATCCATTGACCAAGATATCAAAATTTATGTTTTTGGAATTGATGAAAATGATTCTGTGGTTGGATTGATAAAGCAATATTGCCAAGCGAATGGAAAAATTTCTTATGAGATGTTATCTAGTGAAACCAATCTTGCCAAAGTTCAAGAATTTGAATTGGAGGACGGTTATTCGATTGTTGTAGTGGAATCTGGAAATAGCAAAAAAATAATTGATGCTGCTTCCGAGTTTCATAGTTATGATTACACAACTTATGCTGAAGTGGATACAACTGAGCAAACTTTGACGAATTCGATTTTGAGTTTGAGTATTGAAAATAAGCCAAAGGTTTATTTTGTGGAAGGGCATGATGAATTTAAAGTAAGCTTGGATGGAACATCCAAAGCCGAATTAGGTGTTTTAACAACGTATTTGCAAAATGAAGCATTTGAAGTAAATACGGTAAATCTTACTTCAACAGGGGCTGTTCCAGAGGATTGTGATGTTTTAGCGATTATGTCGCCAGAGAGGGACTTTTTGGAAAATGAAATGCAAGCAATATTAAATTATATCAATCAAGGTGGAAATATTTTCTTAACCAGAGATGTGTTAGAACAAGATGTGGGACTTAGCAATTTGCAAAAAATATTGGATGTGTATGGTGTAAGCGTTGAAAATGGATATATTTTGGAAGTAGATAGCAATTATACGGTTTCAAATTATCCATATGTTTTCAGACCACAAGTATCAAACACAAGTGAAATAACGGCTGATATTTATTCGGATAGTTATATGTGGCTTGCTTATTCAGAAAAATTGAACTTTTTGCCAGAAGAAGAACTGAATCGTTTGAAGGTAACGTATGAAGAATTATTGGGAACGACAGATTCCGCTGTATTTGTAACTGATTTTTCATCTGATGTTAATACAGCTGCTAAAACCGCGCAAACAGGACATTTTACAATTGCTGCATTGGTTACCAAAACAATTTCAGAAGGAACATCGAGTGAAGGAACAGAAGCAGAAAATGCTGAGGAACAAAATGCCGAAAGCTCAGATGCGATTACATCTAAATTAGTGATTTCTGGAAGTGGGCAATTTATGACCGATTATATGGTTTCTGAATTAAGTAGTCAGTATCCGTTATCGTATTTGGGAAGTAATAAAGATTTTGCAATTAATAGTATTTCTATTTTGGCAGAAAAAGAAGGTGGCTTAACTTTACGAAAAGGTATGGCGGGTTCATCGTATGTATTTACAGCAACAAAAGAGCAAAACCGAATTGTTTTGATTGTGATATTTGCAGTTCCTATTTTGATTTTGTTAGTTGGAATCATCGTGTGGAGACAAAGAAAGAAGAGAAAATAATAAAAAAGTTCCTAGTTTTGCTAGGAACTTTTTTGATGATTTTATTATATCATTCCCCAGATTATTTTATTTTCTATATAATCATTGTTAAATATTTTACTAAAAAAAGACTTTTGGCAGGGGTAGAAGGATTCGAACCCTCACAGGCGGTTTTGGAGACCGATGTGCTACCATTAACACTATACCC
>CANEDP010000008.1 GCA_947426305.1 uncultured Clostridia bacterium
ATTATGTATGTCATACCAAAGAAGGTAAAATTAAATTCTATTAAAAATACAACCTCAAACCATATTGTAATCAATGCTGAAGCAGAAAAATACGAACAATTAGGATATTTTAAAGCAGTTCTTACCACAAATGGAATATTGAAAAATGTAAAATCTACAACAGGAGATAAATCAGGATCTGCTGTTCAAGTAATTATAGAAGGAGATTTACCATAATGAGAAAAGTATTGTTAAGTATTATACTAATATTAATGCTAGTAGTTTGCTATTTTGCATTGTTTGGAAATGTGCCGGTTATTAGACAATTTATTCCAAGCGTAATGCAGTTAGAAGCAGAAAGCAAAAAACTAAATACCCAACTGGCAGAATTAGAAAAAAGTACAGATTATGAATATGTTCAAAAAAAGAAGGAACTTGCAGAAATTATAGAAAATTATCGTTCAACCAAGCAAGATTATGAACAAGTCGTATCTCAATTATCTAGTCAAACAGCAGACGCATTAATTAAAATGCAAGAAAATGAATTAAAAGATATTTATGATGTAGACTTTCTATGGACAATCATAGGAAATTATGCAACAGAGGAAGGGGTATTGATAAAATTTGACATTAACAGAAATGTGTCATCAGCAAGCTCTTTGAATAATACGTCAACGAACTATATTGTTTGTGATTTAAGTTTTACAGTAACAGGTAACTATATTAGTTTGACAGATTTCATATATGATTTAGAAGATGATGATCGTTTGAATTTTGAAATTAATGATTTCGATATGCAAAAATCTGGAAGCGATTTGCAAGTAACATTGGCAGTCAAGGAAATTAAAATTAATTCAGACACTTTGATTGAATCAAATGTAATGGACGAAGTTCAAAATACTGTAACACAAACAGTAGACTCTTTAACTTCAAGCAATACAGAAAATACAACAAGTAATCAAACGACGAACAAAACCACAACCAATAACGTAAATTAATATACGAAAGGAAAAAAGAAAAATGAATAAAAAAAGCCTTAGAAAAGAAATCTTTATTCTAATTTTGTTATTGATATTAATTATGCTAATCGTAGCAGTAGCACTATATGATTTCATTCCATCTAATATTAATATGCCAGAAACAATTACTTATTCATCTGATAGTATAACAACTTCAATTAAGCAAGAAATTGCTTATACAAATGGAGGAGATATAAGTGCAGATCAATCAGATTCTGAATTGGTTACATCATTAAAATCGTATAGTATTACATCTTCTGACTTAACAGTATATGAACAAAAGAATTTGTATAACAAAGCAAACTCAAACCCATTTGATTATGCAGAAGAACAAACACCAGGACAAAATAATACTACAGTAGAAAATAATACCAATACGACCAACACAACAACGACAACCAATCAAACGCCTGCTCAGACAACCAATCAAACAACTACACCAGGAACATTTTTTGAAAAGCCAAATTCTAAATAATTTTGCTATATGTTTTAATATAGAAATAAATTTAATATAGATTTTTTGAAGGGAGTGATGGAAAGAAAACATAATTTTCTAGAGAAGACGAGACCTCAAGATATGTTTTTAAGAACATATGAAAAATAAAAAATTAAATTACAAAGGAGATTTAAAAATGAAAAATTTAAAAAATCAAAAAGGTATTACTTTAGTAGCTTTAGTAGTTACAATTATCGTATTATTAATATTAGCAGGTGTATCACTTAGCCTAGTTGCAGGAAGTGATGGAATTTTAGGAAGAGCAACAAATGCAGTTGATAAAAATCAAATCGCAATGATTAAAGAAAAAATTGAATTAAAAGTTGCAGAAGAAGTAGAAAACTTCTATGAAGCAAAATATGTAAATCGTACAATTGATAATGCTACAACAGCATTAGAATATATCAGTGGCTTAGATTCTAATACTGTTCCAGATGGTAAAGATAAAATTGATAGAAGATACTTCTCAGAAGCAGGAGCAGAATATGAAATTGTATTTGAGACTTCAGCGTCAGAATCTAAATTTTATGTAAACTACCTAAAAGGAAACACAAAATTAAGTGGTAAATCAACAGGAATGACGGATAATAAAGTAAAAGCTTCATTTTCAAAAGGTACTACATCAGAGATAACTTTTAATTATTCACAAGATTTAGCAGGAAAAGTTAGCACAAATGGTTCACTTACATGGTATACAGCACCTACAACAACCACTACACCAAGTGGTTCTTAATTAAAAATTTTCAAGAGGTATATACTTCTCAAGTTAAGCGGTGTATGCCTCTTTTTAAATAAAAAAGGTAGAAAATATGGACATTTTTTTATATGTAATGTTATTTATTATGGGTACATTTTTTGGAAGCTTTTTCACATTAGCAGTTTATCGAATTCCCTTGAAAAAGGATATCACACATGAACATTCCTTCTGCCCAAATTGCAATCATAAACTTGGTATTTTAGATTTAATTCCGGTTTGGAGTTATCTTTTCTTAAAGGGAAAATGTAGATATTGTGGAGAAAAAGTAAGAATTCGATATCTGTTACTAGAAGTGCTTTCAGGACTTGCTTTTCTAATGGCTTACACCTCATTTCATATACAAGATATTTTTTTAGACACCGAAAAACAAATTGCATTCATTGCATTTGTTTTTATGTACATTACAATTGTTATTATTGCAGGAATTGACAAAGAATATAGAAAAATTAATTCATCTGTTGTTCTATTTGGTACGATTTGCCAAACATTATATATTGTGTATCTATATGTGCTAGAACACACTACTATGTATAGATATATTATATATTTTATGTTATTTATTATATTATGGATATTGCAAAAAAAGAAAAAAGCATATTGGCTAGAAATTTTATTGCTTTTAAGTTACATATTATTAGTATTCGATTTTAAATCTTTGGTACCTATTTTAGTATTAACGATATGTGTTGAACAAATTTCCAAGATAAAATACAAAAAAATAGAAAATATGCCAATTGGATTTATGATTGGAATTTCTACAATTATGTATAGTATTGTGGAAAATTTTATAGAATTTTGGATAATATAAGGAATTTGAAACTATGAATAAAAAACAACTTGCCGAAAAATTAAATAGTCAAAAAGGTATCACAGGAGCTGATGTTGTACTTAGCTTGCTTATTATTTTAACAACAGTTGCTGTAATTGGTATGGTATACTCCAACCTTGTAATTGGCTCAAATGATGTAGATAGAAAAACAGGAGCAACAAGAATTACGACCAATATTTTAGAGAATATGGCTCAAATTCATTATGACGAAATTGTAGAACAGTTAGATAGTCTGATGAGTCAAGGAATAGCAGGAAAAGAAGGGAACAGGTATATCATATTAGGGGGGAATGGCGTAAAAGTTTTTAATACAACGATACCAAATGGTTATGATGTTAAAATTGATTTTGAAAATAGTTATGGTGGACAAAGTACAGGACACGACATTGTCAGAAAGGCAACTGTAACAGTAGAATATAAACTTGATGGTCAACCAAAAAACGTAGTTTTAAGTAAAGTATTTGAGCGAGAAACGGTAAGAGAAAACAATTCGCCTAATTTTTCAAAAGAATACATTGAGCAAATGATTGGTACAGGTGCAAATTATGAAATGTACAATTCAAATTCTAAAAATGCTGCAGGAATCAAAATTATTTGTCCAATTCAATATGACTCGATATCAAAAATTTATAAAATAATCACAGAAACGAGTAGCTTGTGGTATAGTTATTCAAATAAACAATGGGCACGAGTTTTGGTCTTAAATCCAGAAGATGTGGAAAAAGAAATCACAAAGGAAATGTTGCAGGGTGAAAATTCTTATGTATGGATTCCTAGATTTGGCGTAGAAAATGGCAAAGATTTATTTGGTGGTGTTCGTTTTAAGTATAAGGCCACAGATTATGCGATTTTAAATTCTTATGACAAACAGTTACAAGAATCTTTTATCTATCATTATATTGATAGTAATATCCAGTGGTCAGCAAGTAGAGGAATTACGGAAGAAGGAATCTTAGGAAGATGGTGTCATTATTCAGAATTAAATAATTCAAGCAATCAAAATATAGCCTATACATTAAATCAATCACAATATGGACCATTGATAGAATATTAGTAATTATTGGTAATTTAGAGTAAAGTATTTATTTTGCTTAAAAATTATTGTATAATAAAATTAATAAAGAACAAAAGAGAAAGGAGATTAAATTCATGAACAGAAGAACCCCAATCGGTGTAGAATTAGTAAAAAGAGGAGTTGTAAAAGAAATTGATATTGAAACAGCGCTAGAATATCAAAAACAACATCCAGATAAAAAAATAGGTGATATTTTAAACATCTTAAATTTATGTCCTCAAAAAGAATTAATCGAAGCAATGGGAGAAATATTAGGAGAAAATGTTATTATTCTTAATTCAGATGATGTAAAAATCAAAGAAGAAGACTATTTGCCATTAGATGTATGCAAAGCTTGTAAAGCGATTTTATTTGAAGTTATCGGAAGAAGAGCAAAGGTTTGTTTTGCGGATACTTCCAATAATAAATCAATTGAGGAAGTTCGCTCCATTTTACTAAAACATGGTTTTATCATGGAAAAATTTTTGACTTTCCAAACCAATATAGAAACGGTTATTAAATCATTGGAAAGTAAAGAAGATGCAACTATTTCAAGTTCAGGAGATGTTACTAAATTAGTCGATACCATTATTCGTTCGGCTATGGAAAAAAGAGCAAGTGATATTCACGTAGAACCATTAGAAAACTCAGTTCGAGTAAGATACAGAGTTGATGGAGAATTGATTACAGTTGCTAATATTGAAAAATCAAAACAAGCACAATTAATTGGTAGAATAAAAGCAATTTCCAATATGCATCAAGAAAAACAAGATGCTCAAGATGGAGCAATTAGTACATATGAGGATTATAATATTCGTGTAGCTTCTCAAAGAACCATTGACGGAGAAAAATTCTGTCTAAGATTACTAAAGAAAAACGAAGGAATTCGAAGCATTTTTGACTTAGGATTTCCATCAGATGAAGGAATGCTAAAAAAATGTTTTGATAAAAGAAATAGTATTACGATTATTGCAGCACCAACTGGCCAAGGTAAAACAACAACTTTATACAGTATTTTAGATTACTTAAATCGCCCAGAAATCAATATTACAACGGTTGAAGATCCAGTTGAAATTCGAGTTCCAGGCATTAACCAAATTGAAATTGATGAAAAATCAACATTTGCGTCAAGCCTAAGATCAATTTTAAGAAATGACCCAGATATCATTTTGCTAGGAGAAATTCGTGATGGTGAATCTGCAGAAATTGCCATTCAAGCAGGACAAACAGGTCATTATGTATTATCAACGATACATACGATTAATGCAATTGAAGTTATCACAAGATTAAGAAAAATGGGAATTTCTGATTACGATATTTCAAGTACACTAGCAACTTCTGTTTCACAGAGATTGGTCAGAAGAGTGTGTCCACATTGTGCTGTAAAAAGAGCATTTAGCAAACAAGAAAAAGATCTTATCAATAAATTTGGTGAAAAATATAATGTAAAATTTGATTTTACCAATAAACATACTTATGATACCAAAGGATGTAAAGAATGTAATCATACAGGATATTTAGAAAGAATTGCTGTATATGAAGTGTTAGAATTAACAGATGAAATCAAAGATTTAGTTGTAACAGGAAGTTCTAGTTTGAAAATTAGAGAATTAGCTTTAGAGCAAGGATACAAACCACTTGTTATTGATGCTTTCCAAAAAGTTTTAGACGGAATTACAACAGTAGAAGAAGTAAACAATCGATTAGCTTTATACTAAAGAATATGGAGGAATTTAAATGATTTTAATAGAAAGTATAATAAAAGAAGCGATAAAAAAAGATGCATCAGATATTCACTTAATTAATGGTTTAAAGCCAGTTTTAAGAATTGCAAGAAGTTTAGTAGAATTAAAAGATTTTGAACCATTAGATGAATCATCTTTATATGATATTTATGACTACATTGTAAAAGGAAATGTGGGAAAAAATGAGGAATACATAAACAAAAGAAGATTAGATACATCTTTAGAATTTGAAAATGTTCGTTTAAGAATTAACTGTTCTTACTCAAACGATTCACCAGTATTTACAATGCGTATTGTAAAAGATGTTTTGCCATCGTTTGAAACATTAGGTGTGCCAGAAATTGTAAGAACCATGACACATCAACCACAAGGTTTAATCCTAGTTACTGGTAAAACAAACTCAGGAAAAACAACCACACTAAACTCTTTGATTGATGATATTAATCAAAACTTGAATAAAAAAATATTAACACTAGAAAATCCAATGGAATATAGACACAAAAGTAAAAAATCAATTATTATACAAAAAGAAGTTGGATCAGGAAAAGATGTTGATACTTTTATTGATGGTGTAAAAAACTCGCTAAGAGAAGATTGTGATATTCTAGTTATTGGAGAGATTCGTGATAAAGAAACAATGGAAGCAGCAATTGATATGGTGGAATCTGGACATTTAGTAATTGGAACATTACACACAAGATCTTGTGCAGAAACAATTGATAGAATTATTAACTTTTATGAGGTAAGAGACCAAACCTCAATTAAAAATTTAATTTCAACATTGCTAAAACTAGTTGTTTCACAAAGATTGCTAAAATCTCAAATGACAGGAGAATTAATTCTGGTTCCAGAAGTAATGGTAGTTGATAATATTATTGCAGCCTGTATCCGAAAAGATAAATTCAATATTTCAGAAATTGAAGATGCGATTCAAGGAAATAGTGATAAAGGAAGTATCGGACTAATTAATTCTTTAGCAAATTTATATGTGGAGGGAAAATTATCACTAGAACAAATAAAAGCACAAGTGGAAGAAAAGAATTATGAAACTTTAAATAGAACCATTATGCAATTGAATTTAAAAAGAAAACGTTAATATGCAAAATTTTTAAATGGAGGAAGTATAAATGCCAACTTATATGTATAAGGCAATGACAAAACATGGCCAGATTGTAAAAAACAAAATAACAGATGCAAATAAAATGAGTTGTTTAAGAAGATTAAAGAAAAACGATTTAGTTCCAATCAGTATTGTTCAAACTTTTAAAGTAGCTAAAAAGGTACAAAAAGGACCAAGAAACTTTAGAAGAGTTAATAAAGAACTAAAGAAAATTGGAATGCAAAGAATCAAGGGAAATGCTACTAAAAGGAAAACATTAAGAGAAAGAGTATTTTCTAAGTTAATGGGAAATCAAAAAATAACATCAAGAGACATCAGAATATTTACCCAAAACTTTTATCTTTTGAAAAAAGCAAACTTTAATAATGTTCATGCATTAAGTACAGTAATGGAAAATACAGAAAATCCAAGGCTAAGATTAATTCTTGAAGATGTATTATATGGAGTAGAAGCCGGAGAATTTATGTACACAACACTAGAATATTATTCAGATATATTTCCTTATGTATATGTGAACATGATAAAGGTTGGAGAACTCTCAGGTTCGCTAGAATTATCATTAAAACAAGCTATTCGATATTTGGACGATAGTGAAGCTTTACGAACAAAAGTAAAAAGAATTTTAATTCCAAACATAGGAATGTTCATTGGTATCATTGTCATGTTGTTTGTATGCGTTGTTGTAGGAGTTCCAGTCATTCAAAATATCTTTGAATCCATTGGAACAACAGACCAATTACCATGGATTACATTATGGTTTGCAGGTGTTGTAGATCTCTTAATGAAATATTGGTACATACCAGTTTTTGCAATTGCAGGAGCAATCATAGGAACGATTGTTTATATCAATACACCAGAAGGAAAATATAAATTTGATAAATTTAAATACACAATGCCAGTTTTTGGACAATTAATTTATCTAATTGATTTTTCAAGATTACTAAAAAATATGTTATTAAACTTAGAAAATGGTATCAGAATTCAAGATTCGTTGGAAGTAAGTAAAAATGTTATCAAAAATAATGTTATGCTATCTATGATAGATGTTGCTATTAATAATATTTATGTTGGACAATCTTGGATTGATCCATTCGAACAAGCCAAATTTTCAAATCCAATGACAGTTGAAATGTTAAAAATCGGTATGCAAACTGACCTTTCAGAAATGATGGAAAAACTAGTAGAATATATGGATATCGACATTGACAACGCACTAGAAAAGATTATGAAAGTATTACCAGAAATATCATATGCAATTGTTGGTATTGTTTTAATCTTCTTTGTAGTAGTTGTTTTAATACCATGTATCCAAATTTATATGGGTGGATTCTTATTCTCAGCATACGAATCATATATGTAAAAATAAAAAAGTGTGGGAAACCACACTTTTTTGTTTAGAAAATCTTTTGAATTAACCTTGCTAAGTGAAGTAAAATTATGTTATAATAAAGGAAAATGGAGTCGTAAAATGAAAGAACAAGAATATATTTTAAAGAAGCAAGAATCTTTTCATCCAAAACACATTTTCGAATGTGGACAATGTTTTCGCTGGAACAAACAAGAAGATGGAAGTTATACAGGGGTTGTCAAAAATGGAGTTTTAAATGTGAGTCAGCAAGGTGAAAAAATTATTTTTAAAGGAAAATGTGACTCGAATTTACAAGTTTTTGTAACCGATTATTTTGACTTAGACAACAACTATAACCAAATAAAACAAAAACTAGCTCAAATCGATGATTTTATGCGAATCAGCACCACATTTGGAGAAGGGATTAGAATTTTACATCAAGATTTATGGGAATGCATTATTTCCTTCATTATTTCTGCCAACAACAATATCCCAAGAATAAAAAAAATCATTGAAAAAATTTCAAGACAATATGGTCAAAAAATCGAATGGAATGCGCAGGAATATTACACATTTCCAACACCAGAAGAATTGTCAAAAGCAAGCATAGAAGATTTACGTGCCTGTGGCTTAGGGTTCCGAGACAAACGAGTTTTTGACACGACTCAGAAAGTTTTATCCAAAGAGATAGATTTAAAATTAATTCTAAAAATGGAAGATTCACGGAAAAATGCGAGAAGAATTACTAAAACTAGATGGTGTAGGACCAAAAGTTGCTGATTGTATCTTACTTTTTTCACTCAAACGATTTGACGTTTTTCCCATTGATGTTTGGGTAAGACGAGTGATGAACGAACTCTATATTCATCAGGAACAAGAAGAAAAGGTTAGCAAAAAAATGTTAGAAAAGTTAGCAACCGAAAAATTTTTAAGTATAGCAGGAATTGCTCAACAATATTTATTCTACTGGAAACGTGAAACATCATAAAAACATAGGGGCGGACCAAAGAACCGCCCTCCCGAAGGGAGAAAATATGAAAATAAAAAATGAAAATGGTTTTTTGCACCTAATTGCATATTTATTAATATTTGCTATTTTTGCATTCACCATCTATGCGTGCTTGGATATTTTAAATTTAATTGAAGTGCCAAAAGAATATAGTGTTTCTGAATGGCTATCACAGCACACCAATGAAACTCCAATCGAAGAAATAGAAGATTTTGGTGAAAATCTAATCGAGAGTCTTGACAGAAATGTAAGAATTGAAATTGAAAATACAAGCAAACCTTCTGAAACTACAAATTTTGACATATCACAAATTACAGGACGTCAATCTGCTCAAGCTAATCCAAACAAAAATCAAACCAAATCAGAATTTTTGTATTATTCGCAATTAGATGATTATGCTAAAATCATGTATCAAGAATTAGAAAAAAACTTAGGCAACATGAAATCTGGAACTTATAATGTCCAATTTGGCAAAACATTTGATGATTTACTACACCAAGAAAATGGAGAAGAAATTTTAAATCACTCCTTCCAGCTAGCCATCAATGCACTTAATTTTGATAAACCTGATTTGTTTTATTTAGATGTTTCCAAAATTTATTTATTAACGAAAATCAAAACCAAATTATGGGCAACCACATATGAGGTAGAAATCGGAAGTAGTCAAGGGCAGAGTTACTTGAATCCTAGTTTTGCAGACGCTTCGCAAGTGGAGCAAGCTATTCGAATGGTAGAAAATGAAAAACAAAAAATCAAAGCCAGATTAAGTGGAAACATAGAAAATCAAATCAAAGGCGTGCATGATTATTTGGTTGACCAATTGGACTATGATAGCAGTCTTTCAGCAGAGAATATTTACAATATTTACGGTGCTTTAATTAATAAATATACGGTTTGTGAAGGGTATGCGCGAAGTTTCAAATATTTGATGGACGATTTAGGAATTCCTTGCTTAATTGCGTGTGGAATAGCGGTTAATAGTAATGGAGAAGCGGAAAACCATGCTTGGAATTATGTTCAAATTGGTGGGCAATGGTATGCCATTGATGTAACTTGGGATGACCCTGTGATTGTTGGAAGTGGCTATATTAGCAAAAGTGTAAATTATAAATATTATTTAAAAGGTTCAGACGAATTTTTTACCAATCATAGGGAAGATGGCAATATTGTAGGAAATTCGAACTTTAAATATCCCGTTTTAAGTGCAACGAATTATTAAAAAATGGAGAAAAAGAGTGGAAAAACAAACGAAATTAAATTTGATTTATGGCAGAAGTGGCACAGGTAAAAGTGAATGGATTTATCGCGATATTGATAAAAAAATTGACCAATTTAAGAATATTTTTATCATTGTTCCAGAACAAAGCAATTTGACGAGCGAGAAAAAGTTTTTTGATATTACAGGGCGAAAAGCATTGCTAAATGTAGAAGTTTTGACATTAAGCAGAATGGCATATCGAATTTCCAATGAAGTTGGGCAAGACGCAAAATCTTTATCTCAAATTGGAAAAGCAATGCTAATTTACGATTTGCTTAGCAAAAATAAAAAAGACCTTCATTTTTTAGGCAAATCTGAAAAAAATATTGATATAGTTTCTAACTTATTTACGGAATTTAAAAAACATAATATTTTAGTAGAAGACTTGAAAAGTACGGATTTACAGGATAGATATACTTCCTTAAAATTAAAAGATATTTTATTTTTATATGAAAAATACGAAGAACGTCTATCCAATTCCTTAATAGATGAAAATGATGAACTAACACGTTTAGGAAAACAAATTCAAACTTCTCAAATGTTTGAAAACACAAGTATTTACATAGATGATTTTTTCGGATTTACGGAGCAAGAATTTGTTATTTTTGAAGAATTGCTAAAAAAATGCGAAGAAATCTCTGTAACGGTTACGTTGGACCAAATTGAGAGTGATGCTAAAAAAGAAAAAGACATTTTCTATTTTAATCGAAAATACGCCAAGAGAATTTTAGAAATAGCAGAAAAGCACAATTGCCAAATAAATTTGCTCTATTGTGATAAACCACATCGTTTTAAAAATGCAGAATTGTTGGAACTAGAGAAAAATTTGTATCAAGAAGGCAAAAAGCAGGAAAACGTACCAGCAAATATCCAACTTTTTTTAGCCAGCAGTCCATATTCCGAAATTGAAAATGTGGCAAAAAATATCCACAACTTGGTCAAAAACTGTGAATACAAATATCATGAAATTGCTATGATTACCAACGATATGGATACTTATGCAGAAGACGCCAAAGCAATTTTTCAAAAGTATGAAATTCCTATTTTTATCGATGAAAAAAAAGATATCAAACAAAATATTTTAATCAAATATATCCTTAGTTTATTAGATATTTTTGAAAAAAACTGGTCCTATGATGCAGTTTTTAATTATTTAAAAATTGGATTATTGAATTTTGAATATTACGATATTTGCTTGTTAGAAAATTATTGCAAAAAATGGGGCATTCGAAATAGCAAATGGTATCGAGAATTTACCTATGAGCCACTAAATGAGATTCAAGAAAAACTCGAAAATATGCGTAAGGAAATCGTAGAGCCGCTGATAAATTTCAAGAAAAGTTTTATGGAAAACAAAAGTGTGCTCGAATTGACGCAAAACATTTATCAATTTTTGCTCCAAAATAAAATCATCGAAAATTTAGATCAAAAAATAAAAAGTTGCCCCAATGTGGAAATTGCAAATGAATATCAGACAAGTTATAAAATATTAGTCGATATTTTAAGTCAGATGGTGGAATTATTTGGAGAAGAAAAAATTACCTTTGAAAAATACAAAGAATTACTAATGGCGCGGAATTCAGGCGTCCGAGTTAGGCAAAATTCCAGCCACGCAAGACCAAGTTCTTTTAGGTGATATTGACCGAACGAGAAACAGCAAAATAAAAGTATTGTTTGTGTTAGGCATGAATGATGGAATTTTTCCTAAATCTAAAAAAGAAGAAGGTTATCTTAACGACAAAGACAGAAGTTTACTAGAACAAAATGGAATCCAACTTGCCAAAACCACACTAGATGCCATTTACGAGGATCAATTCAATATGTATCGAACCCTTACGATTCCAGAAGAAAAACTACTTTTAAGTTATTGTTCGTCTGACAAAGACGGAAAATCAATCAGGTCATCGATTATGCTCAAAAAACTAAAACGAATTTTTCCTAAAATGATTGAAAAAAGTGATATCGTTTCCAAACAATATGCTATAACCAATGAAAAAGCCACTTTTGAAGAGGCTTTGCAAGTGTATGAGCAATATTTACAAGGAAATGAAATGGACGAAAAATGGAAAAAGATTCTCATTTATTTTTATCACAAAAAGAAAAAAGAATTTATCAGAGCCATTTCTGGTATGAATTATACAAATAAAGCGGAAAAAATCAGCATTCAAAATATCAAAAAAATGTATGGAACCAACTTAAAAACGACGATTTCACGTTTGGAAAATTACCGCAAATGTCCTTTTTCATTTCATATGACATATGGGTTGAAACTCAAAGAAAATAGCGATTTTCAAATGACAACAATTGATACAGGTTCTTTTATGCACGAAGTCATTGATTTATTTTTCCAATATCTTGAAGATAAGAATTTAGAGTTAAAGGCACTTTCCGAAGAACAAACCCAACAAATTGTGAGCCAAATTGTTGATGAAATTTTGCAAACCTCACGATATTATCTATTTACCAGCTCCGCGAAATTCCGCATGATGACCAAAAGGCTCAAAAAAGTTGTTTTAGAATCCATGAATTATATCATCTATTCTCTAAAATACAGTGATTTCAAACCAATTGGACACGAGGTAGAATTTGGTGATAAAAGTGATTATAAGCCAATCAAATTACAATTAGAATCTGGAGAAAGTATTGAAATTGTAGGAAAAATCGACCGAATTGATGTGGGAAAATTAAATGAAAAAGAATATGTCCGAATTATTGATTACAAATCTTCTGTCAAAAAAGTGGATTTAAACGAAGTTGTCAGTGGTTTGCAAATTCAATTGATAACGTATTTAGATGCGATTACGAAACAAGATGATTTCGAACCTGCTGGAATTTTGTATTTGGGCTTGGTGGACCATATTGTGCAAGAGAAAAAGAATTTATCAGAGCAAGAAATTCAGCAAAGAATTCGCAAAAATTTCAAAATGCAAGGCTTAATTTTGGCAGATGTAACGGTTGTCAAAATGATGGACAACCAATTAGAACAAGGTGATTCAGATGTTGTCCCAGCAGGTTTGGTCAAAGACGGAAGTTTGAGTAAAAAATCGAATGTAGCGAGCAAAGAAGAATTTGAAATGTTGCAAAAAAGTGTCCAAAACCAAATAAAAGAAATTTCAAGTCAAATTTTAAAGGGAAATATTGCGATTAAGCCATATTCTCATCAAACGAGAACAGGCTGTGATTACTGTAAATACAAGACAATCTGTATGTTCAACCCAAATATAAAAGGAAATGAATATGACTATATTAGGCATAAGAAAAATGAAGAAATTTGGAATGAGATTTCGGAAAATGAAAAATAATCAGAGGCGGAAAAAGAGTCAGTTTAAACTGGCTCTTTACTTTTCTGAAAAATAATGAGAAATAAGTAGACGAGTATGCATAAAAAGGATATAATAAAAATAAATTTTATTTAAGGAAAGGGTGATACAATGTTTAATTTTTCAAACGAAACTATCATTTTTCAGGATAATGGCGATGTACAATATATTCAATTCAAAAAATTATTAAAATATGGAATCAAACATTGCTATACTTTGAAAGGTGAAACCATTGATTTTAGTCGAGGCTCTGAATATGAAAGTTCGAGCTATTCCAAAATTACAGAGGCAATTGAAATTGATGAAAAAACGCTTGTTAAGCCAATTCAAACCCATACAAGCCATGTCAAATGCATTGACAAAATAGTCGAAAGTGAAGAATTACAAGATGTTGATGGGATTATCACAAATCAAAAAAATATTGCATTATCAACTAAAAACGCAGACTGTATTTTGTTTTTATTTTATGACCCTGTCAAAAAAGTGATTGCTAATGTGCATTCTGGTTGGAAAGGAACTTTTCAGAAAATTGCTGAAAAAACCGTGGTTAAAATGATAAACTATTACCAGTGCAAGCCAAATGACATTATTTGCTGTATTTGTCCAAGTATCCGCAAATGCCATTTTGAGGTGGACGAAGACGTGAAAGATTTGTGTAGCGAAATATTTGGTTTTACAAATCAAATAGATGATTTTATTGAAGTTGGGCAAATCAAAGATGGCAGGACAAAATATATGATTGATACGGTTTTGATTAACAAAATTTTATTGAAAAATTTAGGTATTAAGGAATCAAACATCATTGATTGTGGAATTTGTAGTGTTTGCAATCAGGATAAAGTGCATTCGGCAAGAGCGGAAGGCAAGAATTTTAAAAGAGCAACAGCAATAATTACTTTGTAAAAGAGAGTGTGTAAATTTATGGAAGATATGGAATTAGTGAAGATTTTATGGGATTATATGAAACTCCATCAAAAATTAGAAAAATGTGATGCGATTTTGGGATTGGGATGTATGGATCTTGAAGTTGCAAAAATAGCAGCAAAACTGTATTTAGATGGACTTGGCGATCAAATTATCTTTTCGGGAGGATATGGAAAGAAAAGCAAAAAAATTTGGCAAGAGCCAGAAGCAGAAAAGTTTGCTAAAATTGCAGAAAATAAAGGAGTTCCAAGTGAAAAAATTCAGATTGAAAATCAGTCGACGAATACAAGTGAAAATTTTAAATATGTCAAAAAGTTGATTGAGAAAAAGAAATTGCCAATCAAATCTCTTTTGATTGTTGGGAGACCTTATGTAGAGAGAAGAAGTTATGCTTGTTTGAAAAAGATTATGCCAGAGTATAAAGGTGTATTTGCATCAGAAGAAGTTAGTTGTGAAACATATTTTTGTCGATATGAAGGAAGTGCACAAAAAGAAGAAATAAGCGTGCTAGTTGGCGATGTACAACGAATGAAGCTGTATGCTGAAAAGGGGTGGCAGATTGAAGTTGAGATACCAGATAAAGTTTGGAAAGCTTATGAAGAGCTGGTGAGACGCGGGTATGAGCAGTATGTTATTTAGGAGATTCCAAATTTTTGAAAATAATATTGACATGATGATAAAATTGTGATAAAAAAGTGATAATAAATTGATAAAGGGGGGCAATTACAATGAATATAAGACCAGTGTCAGATTTGAGAAATAAATATCCAGAGATAGAAGAATTAGTTTTAAAAGAAGGAGAAGAAGTCTATTTGACAAAAAACGGCTATGGAACCATGGTTGTGATGAGTTTAGAGAAATATTCGAATTTGATAAAAGAAATCGAAATGCAAAATAAATTAGAAGAAAGGTTTGGTAAGCAAGATATGGAAAAAATAATTGATCAATTAGAAAAACAAATTGAAAATCCAGATACAAAATTTTTGACGCATGAAGAGGTGTTTGGAAAAGCAAGGAGGATTTTGAATGGTGAAATGTGAGTATGAAATCGAATACTTGTCATCTTTTGATAAGGAATTTGATGAAACTCTTTATTATATTATTTATAAATTAAACAATAAAAATGCTGCTGAAAAATTAATTCAGAATGTGCAGAAAGCAATTATTGATAGAAGTACAAATCCAGAAGGATTTGAAGTATATAAAGAAGAAAAGAAGCGAAAACATAAATGGTATAGAATTTATGTAGGAAATTATATCATTATTTATACTGTTAAAGATAATGTTATGCAAATAGCAAGACTATTATATAGTAGAAGGAATTTTGGAAAATTGATATAGAAAGGAAAAATATATGTACCAAACACTAGAAGAAATAAACGAACAAGTAAAAATTTGCACGAAATGTGGTTTATGCGAAAATCGAACTAATACGGTATTTGCAGACGGAAATCCGAATGCCAAAATTATGTTTATTGGCGAAGGTCCCGGCGCAGACGAGGACAAGCAAGGCGTGCCATTTGTTGGAAAAGCTGGACAATTGATGAATCAGGCTTTTAAAGGACTTGGTATTGACCGCAACAAAATATACATAGCTAATATCGTAAAATGTAGACCACCCGGAAATCGAACGCCACTCAAAAATGAAGCCGATAGCTGTTTAGATTATTTAAGAAATCAAGTGTTATTAGTCAAACCTGAAATTGTGGTGCTAATGGGAAATACTGCACTAAAGAATATTTTAGGTCAGCAATATGGAATTACATCAAGCCGTGGCAAATGGATTGAGAAAAAAGGTATCAAATATATGCCTACTTTTCATCCAGCGGCGCTTCTTAGAGATGACACGAAAAAAATTGATTTTTGGAATGATTTGAGATTGGTTTTGCAGGAATGTAATGGGGATTTGGAAAAAGAATCTTAAAAATTCCCTAAAAATGCTTGTAAAAAATTGAATAAATTGATATACTAAATACAAATTAATATAAAGGAGGAATGTTTCTATGTCTGAAAATAACGAAATGGTCGAAAACGAGGTACAAGAAGAAGTTTCTGTCATGGGAAATGACACGATTAAAATTTCAAACGATGTTGTCGCAACCTATGCAGGAATTGCAGTATCGGAAGTAGAAGGTGTGTATTCGACCTCTGGCGGATTTGCAGGAATTACAGAAGCAATCAGCGGAAAAAAGAATTTGAGTAAGGGAATTAAGGTAGAAGTTGGGGAAAAAAGCACGAAAATAGATGTCAATATTATTGTTGAATATGGTGCAAGAATCCCAGATGTTGCTTATCAAATTCAAACAAAAATAAAAAAATCGGTAGAAGCAATGACAGATTTAAAAGTACTTGAAGTTAACGTCCATGTGCAAGGCGTTCATAAAAAGACAGAAAAAGAAATAGAAGAAAAAGAAAATTCAAATGAAAATATGGAATAAACGGAGGAAGAAAAAATGAAATTTTTAGAAAAATTATCTTTAATATTATTTTCGCTAATTATGAGTGTGATATCGATTGGACTTATTTTGATTATGTTAGATGTTATCCAAATTAGTGTGGTAACAAAAACAATCTCGTTAATTTTGAAGGACGATTTTTCGATTAAATTAACAGTTGGAGTTGCAGTAGTTACCTTATTGCTTGCTTTAAAATGTATCTTTTTTGGAAGTGAACCAGAAGATGATGGCAGAAATGGTGTTACTTTAGAAAATGGTTCAGGAAAATTAGTTATTTCCAAAGAAAGTTTGGAAAACATTATCGCCAATATTGTCAAAGAAGTGCAAGGAATTGAAGCCATTTCAAGTCGAACCATTTTGGATAAAAATAACAACTTAGTGGTTTATGTTACAACCTTGGTTTCTAAAGATATGATGATAAAAGACGTATCAGCACAAATCCAAGATAAAATAAAAGAGGCATTAAGCAAAACAGCTGATTTGGAAGTAAGACAAGTTAATGTTAAAGTAAAAAATATTACCAACAAAAAAATTAAAGGTTTACCAGCAGCAGAAGAAACGGAAAATACAAATGAAACAGAAGGAAAAGAGGAAGAATAAGAAAGGAAGAGAAAAATGAATCATTCGAACAATTTTAAAGAATTTTGGGAGAAATATAAAGGAGCAATTATCGGAGCTATTATTGCGATTATTCTTTTAAGTACATCATTATATAGATTGTGTATTGTAGTGATTGTAGTAATTGCTGGAATTTATTTAGGAAATTATATTCAAAATAACAAAGAAAGTGTAAAAGAAAATTTGAAAAATTTTATTGACAAGTTTTAGGAGGAAATCATGCAAAGGTCAGCAATGAGAGAACTAGCGTTTCAACTAATTTATGGACTAGAAATGCAAAAAGACCAAGAAAATTCAGAACAAGTAGATATTTTCGTAGAAAGTAATGAAATAACAGATGAAAAAGTAATCAAGTATCTAAAAGACATTCAAGCAGGATTGTGGGAGCATTTTTCTGAAATCAATGATTTAATCGAAAATAACTTGAAAGAAAATTGGAGTTTAGCCAGAGTTTCCAAAATTAATCTAAGCTTAATTAAAATTGCAATTTATGAGATGCTCTATAAAGAAGTTCCATATAAAGTGGCGATTAACGAAGTGGTTGAACTTGCTAAAAAATATTCAGATGAATCAGCGCCAGTATTTATTAATGGAATTTTAGCGAGTGTTGTGAAAGATAAAAAACTTGGAGAATAAAATGAAAATAAAACCAATTTCTGTGACAGAACTGAATAAATATGTAAAAGATAAAGTTGCAACTGATGCGTTTTTAAATTCTGTTTATGTGTCAGGTGAAATTTCCAATTTCAAACATCATTACACAGGGCATATGTATTTTACCTTAAAAGATGAAACCTCTTTGATTAAATGCGTTATGTTCAAAAGTGCAACAGGACATTTGAATTTTATTCCAAAAGATGGTATGAAAGTCAATGTTTTAGGAAGTGTTGGCGTATTTGAACGCGATGGTGTTTATCAAATTTATGTGCAAGCCATGCGGAGAAGATGGAATTGGAAATTTATATACCAAATATGAACAATTAAAAGAAAGACTCGAAAAAGAAGGGCTTTTTGATGAAGCACACAAAAAGAAAATTCCGTTTATGCCCTCAATTATAGGTGTTTTGACTTCTAATACAGGGGCGGTTATTCGCGATATCATCAATGTTTCAACTAGAAGAAATCCAAATGTTTATATTCGTTTGCTACCCATACCTGTGCAAGGGGAAGGAGCAGCCGTAAAAATTGCAGAGGCGATTCGATTGATGAACGAAAAAAAATTGGCAGATGTCATCATTTTGGGAAGAGGTGGAGGTTCATTAGAAGATTTGTGGCCATTTAATGAAGAGGTGGTTGCACGTGCAATTTATCATTCTGAAATTCCAATTGTATCTAGCGTTGGACACGAAACCGATTTTACCATTGCCGATTTTGTAGCTGATTTAAGAGCACCTACACCATCGGCAGCAGCAGAATTGGTCGTTGCAGATAGTGAAGATTTACAAAATACAATTAAGATTTACCAAAATCGATTAAAAATATCATTAAAACGAAAAACTGAACTCATGAGATTGAAATTAGAAAAATGCATGAATTCTAAAATATACAAAGAACCATTTCAAAAAGTGAATGAATATTATTTAGAAATAGACCGTTTATGCAAACAATTGGAAAATTCAATTGAGCAGAAAGTAAAACAAATTAAAATGCAATTTTTGAGCGAAATGACGAAATTGGACACATTAAGTCCGCTCAAAACCTTATCAAGAGGATATTGCATGGCAGAAGCAAATCATAAAATCATTTCACGTGCAGAAAATTTGAAAACAGATATGGAAATTGATTTGAAATTTCAAGACGGAAATGCAAAGGCAAAAATTCTATAAAAGATGGGTGATAAGAAGGGAGAAAAAGTATGGCAAGGAGAGAAAAGAAAAGCAAAATTAATTTGAAAGTTTGGGTTCCAATCATTTGTGTGATTGTAGTCGGAGTTACTTTTTTTATGCTCCATGATATTCAAAATAAAATGGAAAAAATGGAGGATTACGAAAATCTAGCCAATACAAATGAAAATAATACCGCCAATAATGTAGTAAATGAACAAGAAAATCAAAATTTTGTAGAAGAAAATACGGTTCAAAATGAGGTAGCAAATGAAGTACAAAATACAGTAACAAACAATACTGTTAAAAATACAACCATCAATCAAAACAATGTCACAACAGAACCAGGAATTACCGATAAAAAACAAAAAGCAATTGAATTAGTCAAAAAAGAATGGGGGGCAGATAATTCTGTGGATTTCGTGTTTGACCATGTCGAAAATGACGAATACATTGTTGCAGTTAAAGATAGAAGTACAGCGACCGTAAAATATTATTTTAGAGTTAATTTAGAAACCAAAACAGTTGAAATGGATTAATAGAAAGGTAAAAATATGAAAAAGCAAGAATCTTTTGAAGAATTATTAACAAGATTGGAAGATATTACTTCGAAACTGGAAAAAGAAGAGAATATTTCTCTAGATGAATCCATGAAATTATTTGAAGAAGGAATTCAAATTTCAAAAAAATGCAACCAACAAATCGAAGAAGCGGAGAACAAAATAACCATTTTAATTAAGCAAAACGATGAGATAAAGGAGGAAAACTTCATCAAAGATGAAGGAAACAATGATGCAGATTTTTAATGATATTATACATAATAAATGCGTATACATTCCGTTTATATTATGGTTTTTAATACAAACATTTAAAGTATTAACCGAACTAATTGTCAACAAAAAACTAGATGTCAAAAGAATCATTGGAGCAGGAGGAATGCCAAGTTCTCACTCAGCCGTTGTTTGCTCGCTTGCTACTTGTATTGGGAAACAATATGGCTTTGATAGCGGAATTTTTGCTATCTCCATGGTAATGGCTTTTGTTGTTATGTACGACGCTGCAGGTGTTAGGCGCGCTGCGGGTAAGCAAGCAAGAATTTTAAATAAAATATTAGAAACGCCTGGCTTGACAACAGGAGAAGTGCAAGAAAAATTAGTAGAAGTGCTAGGACATACACCAATACAAGTATTTGTAGGTGCTATCTTAGGTATCGCAATTGGAGCAATCTTATAGTAAAGAAAGGAACGATAAAATGAATGATATAGAAATTGCAAAAAGTGTAAAATTAAATAAAATTGCTGATGTAGCAGAAAAATTCGGAATCGTAGATGAAGACTTAATTCCCTACGGAAAATACAAAGCCAAAGTGGACAGTCGATTAATGAAAAAACTAGAAAACAAGCTAAATGGAAAACTAATTCTAGTAACTTCCATCAATCCAACCCCACTAGGCGAAGGAAAAACAACAATTTCAATCGGTTTATCTGACGGATTAAATAGGCTAGGCAAAAAATCAATTTTAGCCCTAAGAGAACCTTCACTAGGACCAGTTTTTGGCATGAAAGGTGGTGCAACAGGTGGTGGTTATGCTCAAGTTGCTCCGATGGACGAAATTAACTTACATTTTACAGGTGATATTCACAGCATAACAGCAGCCAACAATCTAATTTCAGCCATGATTGATAATCATTTGTATTTTGGCAACAAATTAAAATTCAAAAAAGTCATTTGGAAAAGATGTATGGACTTAAATGACAGATCTTTGCGTGAAATTCAAGTTGGACTTTCAGGTGAAAAAAATGTTGTTCCAAGAAACGATGGATTTGATATAACAGTTGCCTCAGAAATTATGGCAATTCTATGTTTGTCGAACGATTTGAAAGATTTTGAAAGAAGAGTCGGAAATATAACCATTGGTTTTAACGAAGAGAACGAGCCAATCAAAGTTAGTGATTTGAAGGCGCAAGGTGCTGTTACAGCCTTAATGAAAGATGCCATGAATCCAAACATTGTCCAAACATTAGAACATAATTTAGCTTTTATTCATGGTGGACCTTTTGCCAATATTGCACATGGTTGCAATAGTGTTCTAGCAACTAAAATGGCACTAAAATTAGGTGACTATGTGGTAACAGAATCTGGATTTGGTGCAGACTTGGGTGCTGAAAAGTTTGTAGACATTAAATGTAGAAAGTCAGGATTAAAGCCATCAGCCGCGGTTTGCGTTGCTACTTTGAAAGCATTAAAATATCATGGTGGTTTAGATGTAAAAGAATGCACGTCTGAAAATATTGAGGCTTTGGAAAATGGTGTAGAAAATTTATTGAAACACGTTGATAATATTAAAAATCAATATGGAATAAATGTCGTAGTTGCGATTAATAAATTTGTTTCTGATACAGACAAGGAAATTGAGTTTTTGTCAAATAAATTAAGAGAAGCAGGCGTGGAATTAAGTTTGGCTGAGGTGTGGGGCAAAGGCTCGGAAGGCGCAGTTGATTTAGCAGAAAAAGTCATGAAAATAGCCGAAAAAGAAACAATTCAATTTGTATATGAAACGCAAGATGACATCAAAACAAAAATTCAAAAAATTTGTACGCAAATTTATGGCGCAGAAGGCGTAGAATACACAGAAGAAGCCGAAAAAGAGATTGCGAATATTGAAAAATTGGGTTACAGAGATTATCCAGTTTGCATCGCAAAAACGCAATATTCTTTCTCAGATGATGCAAAAAATTTGCAGTGCAAAGAACCGTTCAAAATTCATGTAAGCGAAATTATTTTAAAAACAGGAGCCGAATTTGTAGTAGTGAAAACTGGAAAAATATTTACAATGCCGGGACTTCCAAGAGTTCCTGCAGCAGAAGATATTTATGTAGATGAAAATAATGAAATTGTTGGAATATTTTAAAAAGATTAGCATATATAAATAAGATAAAAGTAAATAGCAAAGTGTAAAGAACAACCCCAATTGGGAAAGGAGAAGGCAAAATGAAGAGAAATAAACGCAAAATTGTCCTAGATGATACCCAAGACATTCTTGTTTCAACACAAGAGGAACTTCAAACAATGACAACTGAAAGGTTAGCGGTGTTCATTGTGAGAACGGTTATTTTTGGAGAATACCAAAAACTTGGTATTTTCAAGGAAATAACTGATTTTCCGACTTGGCTAAATCAAGCAGACGAAATCACAGTTAGTGTTCTATATGCCGACCAAAAGGAGCCGGTGACGGTATCTTTGTTTTATCAATAGAAAAACCCCCTAGTTTATGAATAAAACTAGGGGGTTTTTGGAAAAAGTTGTGGAAAAAAGTTGACAAAGTTATGTAAATGTGATATAAATAATTGGAAAAATGTTGCAATTTAACATTATCCTATTTAGGATTTCAGTAAAAGCAGGAGGAATTAAAATGAAAATGTGGGAAGATCTATTAAAAAGACAGGATATGCTGCGGGGCTATGAGATAGTTGTTTTTCTCAAAACTGCAGAAATAACTGAAATTGTCCAGGAGATTTTTGAGCATAACCAAGAGGTATATCCTTTTGAGATGTCGGTTTTACTTTCTGATAGTAAGATCCTCGAAGAGATTTTTGAAAATGTCGAGCAGGCAATACAATGGCTTAATGGAATGGATGGTCAAAAATTGGCCATTAGGATGGAACTTCTTGATGGAACGTTACTTCTTGTTGAGCAAGAAGAATTGTCTCATGAAAGAAGTATTCTGCTGAATGATACAGTAGACATTTTGGATGCAGTGATAAAGGAAGTACATCAGATAACCAAAGATGTTACTGCGGTGTATACTGCTGAAGGAATGGTATTGGGAAAAAAGGAAGAACTTGGTTTTCTATGGGAAATCGATGAAATTCCTAGTCATTTTAATCAGGCAGAGAGCATTAAAGTCAAAATCTTTTTTTCAGAATGCAAGGAAGTTTTGACTTTGAAATTTTCCTATGAAAGCGACCCCAACTTTTAATAAGTTGGGGTTCTTTCTATATAAGAAAATTTTGGGAAATTCTTGATTATTTTTGAACAATATAATATAATAAACCAAATAAGATTTTAGGAGGGATTTATGTCAGTAGTTGAACAAGTGAAAATTGTAACAAAAGAACAATTAAAAAACGATATTTTTAAATTGGCGATTGAGTCAGAAAAAATGGCAAGTATTGCTTTGCCGGGTCAATTTTTAGAGATTCGAGTAAATGACGACATCGAGCCTTTTTTAAGAAGACCGATTAGTATTTACAAAATCGACAAAGAAAAAAATGAGTTGGAATTTATTTTTCAAGTAAAAGGAAAAGGAACGGAAATTTTAGCTAAAAAGAATGTTGGTGATAGAATTAGCGTTATGGGTCCCTTGGGAAAAGGTACTTTTGCATTTGAAAAGTATAAGAAGATTAGTATTATTGGTGGTGGAATTGGTATCTTTCCGTTATATGAATTGGCAAGACAAGCTTCTAAAAATGCAGAAATAACAACGTATTTAGGCTTTAGAAATAAAGATTTTGTTGTGTTGGAAGATGAATTTTCAAAAGTTTCGGGCAAACTTGTAATAACGACTGATGATGGAACTTATGGCAAAAATGGTTTTGCTATCAATTATTTAAAAGCAGATTGTGAAAAGGAAAAGCCAGATTGCATTTTTGCGTGTGGTCCACTTCCAATGTTAAAGGCGGTAAGAGATTTTGCAATTGAAAATAACATTTCAGCGCAGGTTTCTTTGGAAGAGCGAATGGGTTGTGGAATTGGAATTTGTTTAGGTTGTGCTGTAAAAGATAAAAAGGCAGATGGATACAAGCACGTATGCAAAGATGGACCAGTATTTAATGTAAATGATGTAGAATTTTAAGATAGGATGGGAGGGTAAAATATGAAAACAGAAATAAATTTTGCAGGAATTAAAATGAAAAATCCTGTAACCGTTGCGTCTGGAACATTTGGATATGGACGTGAAATGGCAGAATATATTGACTTAAGCAAATTGGGGGCCATTATTACCAAAGGAACTTTTTTGAAACCACGTGCAGGCAACAAATCCCCACGTGTGTGCGAAACAGCAAGTGGAATGATGAATGCGATTGGTTTAGAAAATCCAGGAATTGAGCATTTTGCTGAAACCGATTTGCCTTGGTTAAAACAATTTAATACGCCAATTATTTTGAATGTTGGAGCAAGTACTTTAGAAGAATATGTGGAAGTTTGTAGATTTGCGAATAAATTGGATATTGATGGAGTGGAACTAAATTTATCTTGCCCAAATGTTCATGCAGGTTGTATGGCGTTTGGAACAACGTATGAAGGTGTAAAAGAAGCAACAAGTGCAGTTCGAAAAGTGTTAGACAAACCATTAATTGTAAAATTAACACCAAATGTTACGGATATTACAATGCCAGCCAAAGGTGCAGAAGATGCAGGGGCAGATGCGGTTTCCGCGATTAATACGTTGTTGGCAATGAAAATTGATGTGAAAACACGTAAACCAATTTTAGCAAATAATACAGGAGGACTTTCAGGACCTGCGATTAAGCCAGTTGGTGTGAGAATGGTTTATCAAATTGCACAAAAAGTGAAAATTCCTGTGATGGGACTTCGGAGGAATTGTAACTGGCGAAGATGCTGTGGAATATATGCTTGCAGGTGCAAGATGCGTTTCGATTGGCTGTGGCAATTTTATTGACCCTGAAACAAGTTTGAAAGTAGTTCAAGGAATTGAAGAGTATATGAAAAATAACAAAGTGGAAGATGTAAATGATTTAGTGGGAGCAGTAACGATGAACTAGATTTTTGGAAAGAAAATTTTGTAATGGTACATAATGACAGACGATACGTATGCTGAGCAGTTGGTAAAAACGAAGGAATTGGGAACGGAAGAACATAATTATTTTGGGGTTTTGGCATTTGGAGAGATTGATAAGATAAATCCAATTACGAAAAAACTTTCATTATGGAGATAATTAAACATAAAACAAAAACGAGTGATTTATTCACTCGTTTTGTTTTGCTACTTCTTAAAAATCACTTCATATAAATGAGGTAATATAGAAGGATCTTTGTAATAAATTTTTGCAAGAATTTCATCGATGTTAATCGGTTTCCCATCAGAAGAATAATAATCCGGAATTGGCCTAAGTATATTATAACCTGTGATTTCTATAAGCTTAGAATAAGGAATTCCGAAGTTTCCAGAAAATTTTTGCAAAAATTCTTGTGTTGGAATAGAATTTTCTAGTTCCAAATCCTTGATGTATTCAAATGTTACATCCATTTTTTCGGCGATATCTTGACAAGATAAATTTTTATCTATATAGATTTTCCGTATCAAGTCACCGAAGGTTTTTTGTTTTGCCATACTGATAAAACCTCCTTTATATTTACAATAATTTTAAATTCTATCACGAAAGAGTTATAAAGTAAAGACAAAATTTACGATTAAAGAAAAAAGTTTTCTGATTAATTTTTGAAAAAATGATTGACAAATAAAAAATAATATGGTAATATATTTATTGTCTGTTAAGACATATGGACCAGTAGCTCAGCTGGATAGAGCAACGCCCTTCTAAGGCGTGGGTCGGACGTTCGAATCGTCTCTGGTTCACCAAACTCTTCTAAACAGAAGAGTTTTATACAAAGCATATAATTGTTGTTACAAAATCAAAGATTTTGACAACAATTTGTAAATCGAGGTGTAGCGCAGTTGGTAGCGCGCGTGGTTTGGGACCATGAGGTCGCAGGTTCGATCCCTGTCACCTCGACCACAAAAGTACTAAAAACAGCAGTTTTTAGTACTTTTTGTTTTTATTCAAAATTATTGATTAGACTAATACAGCGTTACAACGTTTTTCCTAGACAGTATTGTTTAAAATTATATATAATGATATAATGCTCTTAAACAAATAGTAATTTTACAGTATGATATAGTTCAAAATCAATCAATGGAGGAAAGAAGTGTTAATGAATTTGATTTTAAAGATAGTACAATGTATTATGGTAATCCTAATTATCATTTTTGACCTTGTATTGATAGAATATGTAATGCGTGCAAAAACTAAGAAACCAGCAAGAAAGTTAAGAAAAATTGCAACCATAAAAAAGAATAAAATAAATAAAAAAATGGTATATGAAATAATTCCAAAAGAAAAGTTAAATTGCGACTTTCAAATTCTTTATTTTCATGGTGGAGCATATTCAGGAGGAATCAATCAAACACATTGGAATTTTGTTGCACAATTATTAAAAGATACAAATGCGAATATTTTGGTACCAGATTATCCGTTAGTGCCTAAAAATACCTATAAAGATGTATTTCGTATGGTGGATAAAATTTATGAAACATATTTAACAGGAAAAAAATTTATTATAATGGGAGATTCTGCTGGTGGTGGAATTAGTTTAGCTTTTGCTCAGAAGCTTGGAGAAGAAAATAAAAAAATGCCTGAAAAAGTTATTTTAATTTCTCCTTGGTTAGATATAACAATGAAAAATGAAAAAATTGACAAGATACAAGAAAAAGATAAACTTTTAAATAAAAACATATTGAAGTTAGTTGGTAACTTATATTGTGGTAAAGATGATCCGAATGATTATTTGGTTAGTCCAATTAATGGACCAATGGATAAAATAGATAATGTGTTTATTTTTACGGGAACATATGATATTTTAAACCCAGATGTAGCCATTTTAAAAGATAAATTAAGTTCTGAAAAATTATCGATTTTTGAAAAACAAGAAGCACAACATAATTGGATTTTAAATGTAGATAAAAACAAAGAAGATTATCAAAAGTTATTAAAAACGTTATTATAATAAAGAAAGGAAATAATAACAATGCCTAAGAAAAGAGTAAGATGGAGAAAGCTGGATAATTCAGCTAAAATATTTCCTATAGTTTCTAATAAAAGATTTACATCGGTTTTTAGAGTATCTGTTATATTAAAAGAAAAGATTGATAAGGAAATTTTACAAGAAGCGTTAAATCAGGCTATAGAAAAACAAATATCTTTTAAAGTTAAATTGACGAAAGGTTTTTTCTGGTATTATTTAGAAGAAAATCATAAAAGACCAGAAGTGAAAGAAGAAACTGATTATCCATGCAGATATATAAGTTCTGATACGAATAATGGATATTTATTTGATGTAACATATTTTGAAAATAAAATAAATTTAGATGTGTTTCATTCATTAACAGATGGAAATACAGCGATTAAATTTTTGCAGGAGATAACCTATAATTATTTAGATATAAAAAATAAAACTGTAAAGGAAGAGAATGGAAAAAGAAAAAGTATTCTTTCCAATAATATAGAAGATAGTTATTTGAAAAATTATAATAAGGAAAAAACAAAACGAGAAAAGTCTGAAAAGGCATATATTTTAAAAGGAAAAAAACTTCCTTTGGGAGCAACTGGAATTGTTCATAATTTTATTGATTTGGAGCAGTTGAAAAAAGTTGCAAAAGAAGCAGATTCAACGATAACAGAATACTTAGGGGCAGTGTTTGTTTATTGTATTTATACAGAAAATTATAAATTAAGCAATTCTAAAAGGCCTATAAAAGTGTGCATTCCTGTTGATTTAAAAAATTATTATCCTTCTAATACGATTACAAATTTCTTTTCTTATATGTCAGTAGATATTGATGTTGTAGAAAAAAAAGAATATAGCTTTTTAGATATATTGAATTTAGTAAAAAAAGAATTTAAGAAAAAATTAGTGCCAAATGAAATTGAAAAAACGATGGGAGCCAATATAAAGATAGGGACGAATTTTGGGATAAGATTAGTTCCATTATTTTTAAAGAGAATTTTTGTTAATATAAGCTACAAAGAAATTAGAAAATATTTTACAACGACAATTTCAAATTTAGGTAGAATATCTGTAAAAGAAGAATACCAAAATGAGATTGAGAATTTTTTATTTTTGCTATGTGGAGAATCTATTGAAAAAGATAAGGCAGCGATTGTTTCTTATAACAATAACTTAGTATTTACGTTTACATCAATATTAGAAAATAGTAAAATTGAAAGAGCTTTTTATGAATTTATAAAAAGTGAAAATATTGGAATTCGCACAGAAGGAAATGGGGTGTATGATGTTATATCCTAATATTATGAATATCAAAAAAAGTAATTTTGCAAGGAAGATATTAACTGGTATTTCGATTGTAATAATATTTGTTTGTGTTTTAATTAATGAATTAGTTACACCACAATTAAAATGGTCTTTTTTAGTTGTGATTGGAATTTTATATGCATGGATTACGACATTATATTCGATTCGAAAAAATGTTAATATTGCTTCACATGTTTGGGTACAAACAATAGTAATGTTGGTATTTTTGTATTTGATTGATAAAATTGTTGGTTATAAAGGTTGGTCGATCAATATAGGAATGCCGATTGTGATTGGAGTTGCCAATATTACGATGCTGATTTTAACAATTGTTAGTAGAAGAAAATATTTCAAATATAGTCTTTATCAAATGTTATTATCTTTGGTAAGTATTATTGTCATTATATTATTAATGTTAAAAGCAAAATATAGAATTATTTCAGTTAGTATAACTACTGGAATTGTGGTAGTAACACTTATGTTGTCAATTATTTTATGTGGAAAAGATTTAAAAGAAAAAATGTATCGAATGTTTCATATTTAGGAATTGATGTTTAACTTTATAATGAAAAATGGAATCAAAAGTCTTGGAATAAAAAAGAAATAAAAATAGTAAGTTATTGAGGAGGTAGTATATGAAAAATAAAAAGTTTATTTTAATTATTGTTGGAGTAATTTTATTATTAGCAATAGTAGGTATTGGATTTTCGATTAAAGATAGAAAAGAATATAATATTAGAATTACTATTCCAGCAGGTAGTACAGAAGCATTTATTTATTCAGATGAAGAAATAAGTCCAAAAGGTAATACTATTACATTGTATGCAGGAGAAGGAATGGGAGATGGCGAAATTATATTGAAACCAGTAGAAGTAAAAGAAGAAAATACTTATGATAAGCCAGAATATATTACTCCAGGAATGCCTGTAAAGATGAATGTGGAAAAAGGTGCTTGGTTTAAAATAGGAGTAAACAATATGCAAAATTCTTCTGGAGAAGATATTGTTGTTTATATAACAGTTTCTGATGTTGATGTTAGAATTGAATAGTATAATGATAAATTACAATTTATCTTTATGAAATAATCAATTATATTATCACAAATAATTATACAAGAGTATATATAATTTTATGTTATTATAATTTTTCCTAGATTACACATATAGACTTTAGTTTTATCAATGTTTTTTAGGATTTAGCGAGGTTCACATCGGCCCAAAGGAACTTTTAATAAGTTCCTTTCATTTTTTTATTTGTATTCTATGGAGTATAAGTTATAAAAAATATTTATGTTGGTTTCATTTAGTAAAAATTCAAAAAAATCAACTTTTTTTATGTAAAGTATTGCATAAACTAGAAAAATATGGTATAATACAAGAGTAATTGATACAATATAGTATTTTTATTAAAGGAGGATTTTTGAATGATAGGAAAAAATTTAACAACAACTCGGGAGAAACTGGGAGTAATTCTTGACGAGAGAGCAAAGAAGCTCAAAAAGACAGCCAAGGAATTGGGCAAAGGCACGATAACTATGGAAGAAGCACTTATGTCGATATATCAGAACGATTGTGATGATTACAACGACTATGTGCAAAGCTTAAGAGTTCCAGAAAAGGAGGAGTTCTTTGAAGAAATTTCAGAAACAATTTCTATGGAATCTGACGACTTTTGGCAGAGATTCATAGGAGAACTTACAGACGCAACCTTGACATCTTTGGTCATTTCAACACCGAAGATTGCAGAAATTTGCCAGACGCTTCCTGAGATGAGATTTGCAGCAGTTTTAAACCTTATGCCACCAGAAAAAGCTTTCAGACTTTTTTGCAATTCTGATGATGAGCAAAAGAAAGAGGTAGTCAAATACATCGAAATAAAAGCGTTAAAAGACTTGTTTTCCTGTGTATGCACATTCGAGTATGACGAGCAAACAGATTTTCTTGCCGAGTTGGATCGTCTTGTAGAATTAAAGACAAGAAGTGATGGCGAAGAAGTCAGCGAAAATGAGGAAATTGTTGACGATACTTACAGTACTAAGATAAGCTTTGCTACTGACGAAAAGGTTCTGGCGGCAATAGATGCCTTAGCAGTAACAGAGCAGGCAGTGCTGATACGGAAAATGCCTCAGGAGTGGATTGATCCAATTTTGGATCAGGTACATAATTCAGACATACGAGAGCTACTGCGTTGTCTTTCAGATGAGACCATCAAACTCATGCTACAGTGCAATCAGGAACATTTTGAAGAACTGTTTCGAGGAATGGCTGCAATGAAAGGTTTCTTCACATGGAGAGATTTTCCCATTACAGATCGATTTGAGTTTTTGAAGCTGGTAAAGGCGAGAAAACTTCAGGTTAAGGATGTTTTTGAAATTTCTGACTTGGTAGATGTTTACTGCAAGTGTAATGAAGAAGGACAGGAATTCGTTTTGTATGAGGTTCTGGCTGACTTTGAACAGGAAGATTCGGCAAAGACGGAGAATTACGAGACATTTGAAGCAGGTGTAAGAGCGTACTTTGATCACGATGAAGTGCCGGTAGCTGATGAGCTGATGTTTCTACGCTTTTTGGTAATGCAACACAAACAATCCAATATCGAAGAAATATTTGACCTTTCTGAGTTAGTCAGAGTTTATTGCAAAGTTGCAGCGGAGGATAAGGAGTTCATATTAAATGAGGTTCTTGCTAAAATGGAACAGGATCAGGACGATGAGATAGAAAACTATAAGTTCTTTGAATCGGCTGTAAGAGACTACTTTAGAGGCACTGTACACACAGACGACGAAGTAAGATTCTTACAATTCTTAGTACAGCAAAAAAAAGAACTGCATATCGAGTACATATTTAATCTCGATGCACTGGTGCGTGTTTTTGAGCAAGCTACAAAGGAAGATAAGGAATTTATTTTATATGAAATCCTTCCTTTCTTGAAAAACGAAAAGTCTGAGTTAATACAGGTCTATAAGAGCTTTTATGAAAAGATTCCAGAAATCTGTAAGATAAAGTTCTTGGAGTTATATTATAACAAAGCAAAAAATGAACTTCTTTCAGAGACAATGAGCAGTCCCGTGGCAGTAATCATCATGAGAATGATGAACGACATTGAAGAAATGTCGACTACCGAAAATGTCTTTTTGCAGTTGTTTGAAGAGATGATTCCGAAAGCAGAGAGATAGTCCTTTGGCAAATCCCTATCATTTACAATAAAATGATGGGGATTTTGCTGTTTTATATTTTTTAGATTGCATATTGCCTGCTTTGTTCTAAAAAACATTCTAAGCTACTATTTTTAAAAAATAATAAAAAATGACTAAAAAATGCCGAAAATCAATTTAAGGGATAATGTAGTGCGTTTTAGATATATAAAAATACATAGTATCAGAAAAGTGAGTTTTTAAATAACGCATTAGAATCAACGTAGAAGGATTTTTTGAAAAAAGTAGACATAAAATATGAAAAAACATAAAGCAAGCTTAAAACAGATTTTAGAGAGTTTCAGAGGCATTCTCTAAAATTGGAAATGGCCAAAATATGAAAAACAAGTGAAATTACAAATATCACTTGCAATTTTGCAAATAATATAGTAAAATAATAAAAACATTTATTTGAAATAGTAGCTTGTGCAAAGTGCTTCTCTTATTTTCAAGCATTTTTCAGAGGTTACCTTTCAAATAAATGATAAAATTTAGGAGGTAAATTTATGGAACCAAAAACTTATAGTATGGATTTAGCAGGAAGAAAATTGACAATTGAAACAGGAAAATATTGTGGACTAGCCAATGGAAGCGTTACTGTCAGATATGGTGATACAGTGGTACTAGTCAATGTTACAGCTTCGAAAGAGCCAAAGGAAGGAATTGATTTTTTCCCATTATCAGTCGATTATGAAGAAAGATTATACGCTGTCGGAAAAATACCAGGAAGCTTTCAAAAAAGAGAAGGAAAACCAACCGAAAAAGCAATTCTAACCTCAAGAGTCATCGACAGACCAATCAGACCATTATTTCCAAAGGATTTTAGAAATGATGTCGTTGTTAGTTGTTTAGTGTTGTCGGTTGACCAAGATTGCTCACCAGAAGTGTGTGCGATGATTGGTTCATCTGTTGCGCTTTCCATTTCCGATATTCCATTTGGTGGACCAACTGGTTCTGTGGCAGTTGGATATGTTAACGACCAAATTATCATTAATCCAACGGAAAAACAAAGAGAAAATAGCCGATTAACATTAACAGTTGCTGGAACGATGGACAAGATTGCTATGATTGAGGCAGGAGCAGATGAAATTCCAGACGAAATTATGTTAGAAGCCATCAAAAAAGCGCACGTAGAAATCAAGAAAATTTGCGAATTTATTTCAAACATGAAAGCCGAAATTGGTAAGCCAAAATTTGAATACACCCATTTTACGGTTGATGAAGCAATCTACAAAATCGTTAGCGATGAATTTGGCGCTCGTATGAAACAAGAGGTTCAAACCCCAGACAAGCCAGAAAGAGACGCGAAAATCGACCAATTTACAAGTGATGTCGAAAATTGGTATGCGGAAAAATTTGGAACAGAAAAACTAGAAGAAGACAAAAGAGCCATTGCAGATGCCATCTATAAATTAGAGAAAAAGACAGTTCGAAAATTAATTTTAGAAGAGCAAAAAAGAGTTGACGGAAGAGGAATTTACGATATTCGTCCACTTTCTTGCGAAGTTGGCGTTCTTCCAAGAACACATGGTAGTGCTGTGTTTTCGCGTGGTAGAACACAAGTAATGTCAATTGTAACATTGGGAACGGCTAGTGAAGAACAAGTTTTAGACGGATTGGATACAGAAGAATCCAAACGCTATATTCATCATTATAATTTTCCAGGCTATAGTGTTGGAGAAGCCAAAGCCTCTCGTGGACCAGGTCGTAGAGAAATTGGACATGGTGCATTGGCAGAAAGAGCTTTGTTGCCAGTCATTCCAGACAAAGAAGAATTCCCTTATACGATACGTGTTGTATCAGAAATTTTGAGTTCAAATGGCTCAACTTCTCAAGGAAGTATTTGTGGTTCGACTTTGGCATTGATGGATGCTGGAGTTCCAATCAAAAAGCCAGTTGCGGGAATTTCAACTGGTTTGATTACCGATGAAGAAAATCCAGAAAATTATGTTGTCATTACAGATATTCAAGGAATCGAAGATTTTTTCGGTGATATGGACTTCAAGGTTGGTGGAACCAAAGATGGAATTACGGCTATTCAAGTGGATATTAAAGTGGACGGATTGTCCTATGAAGTGATTGAAGAGGCATTTAGCAGAACAAAAAAGGCACGTGCCTATATTTTAGATGAAATCATGCTAAAACAAATTCCTGCTCCACGCGAACAAATTTCAGAATATGCACCAAGAATTATTAATATGGTCATCAATCCAGAAAAAATTCGTGATGTGATTGGTACTGGTGGAAAAGTAATTAACAAAATTATTGAGGAAACTGGTGTTAAAATTGATATTGAAGAAGATGGAAGGATTTTCATTTATTCGAATTCAAACGAAGAAGCGGAGGCTGCTCAAATTATGATTGAAGAAATCACGAGAGAAATTGAGAAAGATGGAATTTATACAGGAAAAGTTGTAAGAATTGCAACATTTGGTGCATTTGTTGATTTAGGCGGTGGAAAAGAAGGATTGCTCCATATTTCGAAAATTTCAAAAGAAAGAGTAAATAAAGTAGAAGATGTTTTGAAAGTTGGGGAAGAAGTGACTGTAAAAGTGATTGAAATTGACGAGCAGGGAAGAATTAATTTGAGTAAGAAGGATTTGTATGAGTAAAATCTCAAAAAGTGTTGACAAATTCAGAAAAGATGACGGTGAACATGGAATATGCTGTAGACTGAAACTTGGCCAGAAGCCAGTTACGGCATAAACAAAAAGGGCGGGAAGGATATTTCCGCTCTTGTTTTATAAAAATTGAAAATTTTCAAAAAATTTCATACTATTTTTAGTCAAATTTCATATAATAGTGTTAAGAAAAAATTAAGAATCAATTTTACAAAAAATATAAAAAACTACTTGATATTTTATCAAGATATTGCTATAATAATTAAGTGAAAAATAACTTTTGTCGAAAAAAGGAGAAAAAATGAAGTATTTGTACCTATTGCAACAAGCATTAATTTGGATGATAACTATTTACTGGTTATACCAAATTGTAATTAGCTTTTGCTCATTAATTAAATTAAAAGATAAAAAAATGATTGTCAACAAAAACCACAAATTTATGGCAATTATTCCAGCACATAACGAAGAAGCAGTCATTGCAAATTTAGTAGAAAGTTTGAAAGCACAAGATTATCCCAAAGATTTATACGATGTTTTTGTCATTGCGGATAATTGTAGTGATAACACGGCAAAAATGGCGGAAAAGGCTGGTGCCATTGTTTTAAAAAGATTTAATGAATCCCAAAAAACAAAAGGTTTTGCTTTAAATTGGTTTTTAAAACAAAAAATCAAAGAGAATGCGGATTACGATGCTTTTTGTGTATTTGATGCAGATAATATTGTTGATAAAAATTTCTTAAAAAGTATGAATAAAAAATTATGCCAAGGCGAAGAAATCGTGCAAGGTTACCGTGATATCAAAAATCCAACCGATTCATGGATTGCTTCAGGATATGCAATTTTTTATTGGATGATGAACAAATTCTATCATTTAGCACGTTATAATTTAGGTTTATCACCATTAATTAACGGAACTGGTTTCATGGTAAAATTTGATGTGGTTAAACCAAATGGATGGAATACAATCACACTAACAGAAGATATTGAATTTTCGCTAATCAATATTGCAAAGGGAAGAAAACTTGGTTGGGCAACCGATGCGATTGTGTATGACGAACAACCAGTTCACTTTGCCCAAAGTTGGTCCCAACGTTCTCGTTGGACAGTTGGTCATTTACAATGCATGAAACATTACACGAAAGATTTAGCACAAGGTGTCAAGAAAAATAAAACATTAATGAATTTTGATGGACTATTATATATGTTTGGCATTCCGATGATGATTTTAACATTTTTACTATTAGGTGTGAATACATTAATGTATGTTGGAAACGAAATGGCATTTTCAGATTTGATTTGGAATTATGTCAGATACTTAATTGCAACTTTTGTTTTACCAATTGGAACTGCAATAATTGTTATGTTGTTAGATAGACGAAACATAAAATCTATGTTTGTGGGATTATTGTGTTATCCATTGTTCTTGGGTTCTTGGATTTTAATCAACATCAAATGCTTGATTAAACCAAATACAAAATGGGAAAAAATTGAGCACGTAAGAGATGTTAAAATCAATGATGTAGCATAACAGAAAAAGAAACTGCTTGCAAAAATGTGAGCGGTTTTTTGTTTTTCTATTGACTTATGTCAAAAATAGGATATAATCATTTTAAATATAGAGTAGGAATTAAATCGTTAAGACTCAAATAGACGGGAAGTTGCTATTGAGGCAAGTGAGAAACACGCGTATTCAATTCCGCATTCCGCTATTGGAAAGAGATTTTAGGAAGTTTTGTCTTCTTTCTTTGTGGTGTGTATCTATAAAGAAAGGAGAATTTTTTATGTCAAAATCCAAAAAAATGATATTATCTGCATTTTTATTAGCACTTTTAATAGTTCTATCACGATTTGCTTCGCTCCAAACGCAATTATTGGTTGTTAGCACAAGTTTTATACCAATTATGATGTCTGCCATTTGGCTAGGACCGAAATATAGTACAATAATTGCAGCTTTAGGTGATTTGATTGGAGCCATTTTGTTCCCTTTTGGAACGTATTTCCCAGGATTTACGCTCAGCGCAGGAATATCAGGTTTTATTTATGGAATATTTTTATCCCCCAATTCAAGCAATATTCCTCAATGGAAATTTATTTCCAAATTAATTTTGAGCAGTTTGCTTGATTTAGGAATTGTCAATATTTTCATTAAATCTTTGTGGCTCCATATTTTATACCAAGAAGCATATGTTGTAATTCTAACGACGCGAATTGTTGCGCAAATGATAATGTTGCCAATACAAGTAATTGTTATTTACAGTTTGGAAAAATTTACCAGACCATTTGTAAAAAAATATTTAATGGAGGATTAAAAATGGATATCGAACAATATTTGAAGAATTTTTATGCAGGAACTAAAGATCCATCGTTGGCTACTATGAAATATTTTATGGAAGAACTGGGATATCCAGAGAAAGATTTAAAATGCATTCATATTGCAGGTACAAATGGCAAAGGAAGTATTACGGAGATGATGTCCAATATTTTGGTCAAGGCAGGTTATCGAACTGGAAAATTTATGTCGCCACACTTGATTTGTTATAACGAAAGAATGGCAGTTGACAATAAAAATATATCGGATAAAGAAATGGAACAATTGATTTTAGAATTAATGCCTAAAATAGAAAAGTATAATCAAAATCACGATACTAAAATGACGTTATTTGAGTTGGAGACAACAATGGCACTTCTTTATTTTTCTAGGAACCATTGTGATTTTGTGGTTTTGGAAACTGGTTTGGGTGGTTTGCATGATTGCACCAATATTATAAATTCCAGCATTTCCATTATCAGTTCGATTGGTTATGACCATATGAATTTGCTAGGGGATACATTAGCACAAATTGCAACACAGAAAGCTGGAATTATCAAAGAAAATGGCGATACGATCTTTGTAAGCCAAGAAAATAAAGTAAATGAAATCATTCGCAAAACCTGCCAAGAAAAAGGCAATATTTTACATGAAATTGACCCAGAAGATATTGCAGAAATAAGATTTGAACATGATTTCACGCAGTTTCATTATAAAAATTATAAAGCAATCCAGATTCCTTTAAAAGGTGTAAAACAGCCACAAAATGCCGCTATTTGTTTAGAATGTGTCAATCTTTTAAAAAGCAAAAATGTTGAAATTCCAGAACGCGCGATAAAAGAAGGCTTGGAGAATGTTATTCATAAGGGAAGATTTGAGATGGTTTCGAAAAATCCCCCAATTATTTTTGATGGTGCGCACAACGAGCCAGCTATTCAGCATTTGAGAGAAAATATTGATTTGTATTATAAAAATGCCAAAAAAGTTTTTATTTTTTCGGTTCTGGGGACAAAAGATTATACCAAAATTTTGGCGCAAATTCTCCAAGAAGATGCGATTTTTATTTTTACAGATGGAAAGGAAGAAGGAAGATTTGTCAGCAAAGAAGAATTGTATGACAAGGCAAGCAAAATGACCAATCCAGAAAAATTATACAAACGAAAAATGCCAGAAGCTATCCGATTGGTAAAAGAGAAATACAGTGATTGTGTGATTTTCATAATAGGAAGTTTTTATGTGTATGAAACCGTCATGAAAGAATTAGAGGAAGAAAAAGATGATACAAATTAGAAATTTGAATTTTCAATATTTATCAGGCAAAAGTGTGCTTAAAAATATTGATTTGGAAATAAAAGAAGGCGAGTGTTTAAGCATTATTGGGAAAAATGGTGCTGGAAAATCTAGTTTAGTTCGTTTGATGGCAGGACTTATAAAACCGTCAAAAGGAGAAATTTTGATTGATGAAATCAATGTGCAAGATCGAAAAAAGGCAAAGGAAATCCGAAAGAAAATTGGAATTGTGTTTCAAAATCCAGAAAATCAGATTTTATTTCCCAATGTGCAAGATGATTTGGAATTTGCCTTGAAAAATCTAGATTTGCCAAATCGAGAAACAAGAATTGGAAATGCTTTGCAAAAAGTGGGAATGGAGAATTATAGTAATGAAGATACTTACGAGTTATCACTTGGACAAAAGCAAAGAATTAATCTAGCAAGTGTACTTGCGGTAAATCCGCTGTATCTTATTTTAGACGAGCCAACTACCATGATTGATTCTTGGCGGAAGGGATAAAATTTATGAAATTGTAAGAAATTTGAAGAAAGAAGGACATACAATAATTTATGTAACCAATAATATGTCAGAAATCCTTCTAGCAGACCGAATTTTGATTTTGGAAAATGGAAATATCAAAACGATTTTTCAAAGAGAAGAGATTTTTGAAAAAATAGATTTACTAAAACAAAGTCAAATTAAAATTCCTGAAATCGTGCAAATAATTGCCCAATTAAAGCAAAGTGGAAAAGGGATTTGTCTGCAAGAATGGACTCAGCAAGAAATGATGCAGGAAATTTTAAAGGTGTGTGAAAATGAAAAATAGTTTGAAATTTACGTTTTTTATGGTTTATTCGATAGCGATTTTCTTTGTAGAAAATTTGGCTTTATTATTAGGTTTATTTTTGTGCAATTTTTTAGCAATTGCTGTTTTTAAAATATCGCTTGGAAAATTCATGCATCATTTGAAGATGTTGTTGCCTTTTGCAGTATTTACAGCGCTTTTGAATATTATTTTTGGAGACTTAACTTTAGGAATTTTGATGGTAGTAAGACTTTTGATTGCGTATCAGGTAACATATATTTTTTCAAAAACAATGACAAATTTGGAACTAGCGAGCGTGATACAAAATTTTGCATATCCGCTAAGAATTTTTAAGATAAATCCTGAGAGAATTGGCTTGATGGTTAGTATTGCTTTTTGCGTGATTCCGATTTTGAAAAGTGAAATTGAGCAGAAAAAATATGCTGTAAGGGCAAAGGGGGCAAGCAATATTTTTGTGATGATAGAACCAATTTTTATTTCAATTTTAAGAAGGACGAATGAAATGGAAAAAGCGTTAACAGCGAAGGGGTATGAAGAATAATTTAAAGAATATGAAAAAATTTACTTTTTTATTGGCAGGTACTTGAAAAATAAAAATCTTTATGATAAGATACAAAAGTACATTATAATGGATTTATATTAATTTATAAATTATATTTTTATAGGAGGTTTAAAAATGAAAGATTTTTTAGAAATTGATGAAGTAAAAGCTTTAGAAATTTTGGATTCAAGAGGAAATCCAACCGTTCAAGTTGAAGTGGTAGCAGGTGGATATAGCGGAGTGGCTATGGTTCCATCAGGAGCATCAACAGGAAGTTTCGAAGCAGTTGAATTAAGAGATGGAGATTCATCAAGATACTTAGGAAAAGGTGTTTTAAAAGCAGTTGAAAATGTAAACACAATCATCAGAGATAACATTGTTGGAATGAATGTTTATGATCAAGTGAAATTAGATAAAACTTTAATTGAGTTAGATGGAACAGATAACAAAGCAAAATTAGGAGCTAATGCAACATTAGGTGTTTCTCTAGCAGTTGCAAGAGCAGCAGCAGCTTCTTTAGGTTTAGAATTATATCAATACATAGGTGGAACAAATGCAAAAACATTACCAACTCCTATGATGAACATTATGAATGGTGGTAAACACGCAGATTCTACTTTAAGTGTTCAAGAATTTATGATTATGCCAGTAGGTGCAACAACATTTACAGAATGTTTAAGAATGTGTTGTGAAATTTATCATAATTTAAAGAAAGTTTTAAAAGCAAAAGGTTTAGCAACAGGTGTTGGAGATGAAGGTGGATTTGCACCAAATGTGAAAGATGAAGATGAAGCATTATCATTAATTGTTGAATCAATTGAAAAAGCTGGTTACAAACCAGGTGAAGAAGTAATGCTTGCTTTGGACGTAGCAGCTACAGAGATGTATGATGAAGCCAAAAAAATTGGAAAAGAAGGAATGTATCATTTCTGGAAAATCGGTGTAACGAAAAATACAGAAGAAATGGTTGCTTTCTATGAAGATTTAGTAAACAGATATCCAATTATCTCAATAGAAGATGGTTTGTCAGAAGAAGATTGGGACGGATGGAAATTATTGACTGAGAGATTAGGAAACAAAATCCAATTAGTTGGTGATGATTTATTTGTTACTAACATCAAAAGATTACAAAAAGGTATTGATTTAGGTGTTTCAAACTCTATCTTAATTAAATTGAACCAAATAGGAACATTAACGGAAACGCTAGATGCAATTGAACTTGCAAAGAAAAATGGAATGACAGCAGTTGTTTCTCATAGAAGTGGTGAAACAGAAGATACAACACTTGCAGATGTTGCAGTTGCTACCAATGCCGGACAAATCAAAACAGGAGCTCCATGTAGAACAGACAGAGTTGCAAAATACAACAGACTATTAAATATTGAAAATCAGTTAGAAGATGTAGCAGTTTATGCTGGAAAAAAGGGTTTAAATAGATAAAGGTTATACAAAAAAAGAATTCTCTAGTTAAATTGGAGAGTTCTTTTTTTGTGCTAATTAGCAATATTACAATTCTATTACAACAATATAACATTTATATAACATTGCCGAAATTTATTGAAAAAAAAAGATTTATGTAGTAAAATGAAATAGAATGATATTTTGTAATATTATAAATTTGAATAAATATTAGGAGGTTTTATTATGGCAACAAATCCGATGCAAAGAAGGGCTAGAAATTCATTTTTAATAGGATTTTTAATAGCTTTAGTGATTATGGCAGTAGTAGTGATTGGGCTTTTATATAAAATTCAAGGTTTAAACGAAGATTACGAAGCAATCAAAAAATTACAAACAAAAGTATATGTAGCAAATGATTTTATACAATCAGGTGAAGAAGTTACATTAGAATCTTTTACACTTAGCACAGTTCAAACAACTTTGGATAAAGGAGAACTCATAGCTTCAGAAGATTTTGAATATATTGATGACGAAACTGGAGAAATTGTAGAAAGATACGATTCTCAAACAGGAGCTTTGAAAAAGAAAAAAATGGTTGTGAAAACCAATATTCCAGCAGGAAGCATTATCACCAAAGATATGTTAGAAGAAATAGATGATCCAACAACTGCAGACCAAAGACTAGAAGAATACAATATGATTATTCTTCCAACTTTGCTTAAAAATGGAGACTATATTGATGTTAGACTTCAATTGCCAGGAGGAGAAAACTATATTGTTGTTTCCAAGAAAAAAGTCATTCATTCAACTCAAGATACAGTTTGGTTAAAAATGAAAGAAGAAGAAATTCTAACTTTAGGAAATGCGATTGTTGAAGCGTGGGGAATTGTTGGTTCTAAATTGTATGCAACGCCATATACAGAACCAGGACGTCAAAATGCTGCAATACCAACTTATCCAGTAAGCTTGGCGACAATGACATTAATCAATAACGATCCTAATGTGATAGAAGAAGCTAAACAAGCAATTTGGAATAGATACAATGATCAAGAACAAGTTGTACAAAGAAATGATCATATCAATAGTGCTTTGTCAGAGAATTATAACAATTTAAAACAAGCTGTTGAAACAGGATTACAAGAAGAACTTTCAAAAAGACAAGAAGGTAGATTACAATATGTAGAAACATTAGAAGGAACAGATATGACAGGCACTGAATAAAATTGACGGAGGGACAAATGAAAAAATACGTATTTGTAGGTAGCTATGATAAAACAGATATGTTAATATATGCCTCGAAAATTTTGAGTTTGATGGGCAAAAAAGTAATTTTGGTTGATACAACGATTTTAAAAAAAAGTAGGTATGTTGTACCAACCATGGTGCAAGAAAATCAATATATTACATCATACGAAGATATTGATGTTGCAATCGGATTTGATAGTTTTGAGGCAATTAAAAAATACCAAAAAGATAAATTTGGAAAAGAAACAGAATACGATGTTGCTATTTTAGATATTGATCGAGCGATTGCTTATCAAAAGTTTGGAATTACCAAACAAGATACACATTTTTTTGTGACTTCGTTTGATATGTATTGCTTGAAAAAAGGTGTGCGGGGTTCTTGCCTATATGGCAAAAGACGCCAAAATCACAAAAATTTATTATACAACAAGTATGTTAGAATCAGAAGATGAATATCTAAATCATTTGGCAAAAGATTATAAAATTAACTGGGATCGAAAAGATATTGTATTTTTCCCTTTTGAAACAGCTGATTTGAATGCCATTTTTGTCAATCAAAGATCTGAGAAAATACAGCTAAAAGGTTTAAGTAGTGTTTATATTGATTCACTATTATATTTGGTTGAAAAGATGACTGGTGAAGGAAGCGGAAAAGTGCGAAAAGCTTATAAAATGTTAGAAGAGTAAAGGAAGGGGATATAGATGGCTATTTTAAGTTTTTGGAGTGGTAGTAAAAAAGAAACAGGACAGACATTGTCTTTAGTAGCAATAGCTACCTATATGTCAGTCGAACATAATTATAAAACTTTGATTATTGATGCTACTTTAGATGATGACACAATTCCAAGATGCTTTTGGAATTCAGATGCTAATAAGGATTTAAAACAAACCTTAAATAAAGGAAAATTAGATATTGCTTCTCGGTACAGAGGGGTTGATGAGTGCGATAGCAAGCAATAAAACAACACCGGAAATTATTTCGAATTATACAAAAGTTGTTTTTAAAAATCGATTAGATATTTTGTTAGGATTAAAAACAAAAAATATTTCGAGTCACGAAAAAAATTTGGAATTATACAAAGATTTAATATCAGCGGCCAATAAGTTTTATGATTTAGTAATTATTGATTTATCAAAAACAACGGACAGACAATCGACGCATACAATCTTGCAGATGTCTGACGTTATCATGTATACCATGTCACAAAATTTGAAACAAATTAATGAATATATAGAAAACAAAAGAACAATATCAGAATTAGTAAAAAAGCAAGTAATTCCTGTAATAGGAAATATGAATGGAAACTGTAAATATAATCCTAAAAATATTACGAATTATACAAAAGATAAAAATATTGCTTATATTTTTTATAATCATGCCTATTTAGAAGCAGCAAGTGAAGCAAAAGTAGCAGAGTTTTTCTTAAATACAAGAATTAACAAAAAAGCGTGGGATTCTAATTCACAGTTTTTAGAGTCTGTAGCAGATGTTTCTCGGGAAGATTATGGCTAAATTCGAAGAGATAAAATATGGCAAAGTATCACATTCTTAGAGTAAAAAAGGAAGGAGCCTTTTCATGATTGCAAATGTTATATTAATATTTGTAGTAATCGTGCTTGTGATGGTCACGATTATGCATTTAGTGAAAAAGAATAAGGAAGAAGTCGTTGATGAAGAAGTAATTGTTGATGACAAAACATATACTTTAGAATTAATGATGAAATTCGTTAAAAAAAGATTAGACGAAATTACCAAGATCAACCTTTATGATATTGGTTTATCCGAAGAAGAATTGAAAAGAAGAAAAGCCAAAAAATACGAATTGAAAAAAGCATTAAAAGGCTGTACATATGGTGATGTAAACGACAAAAAATACGTCAAAGAATTAATTTATGATTTACTTTCCAAAGAATATGGAATCAACGAAACGAATATTTCAAGAGTGTTACCATTTGATACTCCTTCTTTATTAAGTAGCCAAGACAAATTTGATATTTTAATTCATGAATACAAAAAAGTTTTTGCTTATGAAGCTTTAACAGAAATGATAAAGAAATACAATTTGGCAGAACTAAAATATATTGAAGGCGAATCAAAGCCATCGTATGTTATTACAGAAGCTGAAATTGATGATATTTATGAAAAAGAAAATTTTGAATTAGATTTTACTGATAAATTAGAAGTGATTGTACAAAGAATTTATCAACAATATAAAGGTTACAGCAGTATTGACGAAGTACGTGATATGAACATCGATGGTATTTCTGGTGGTGTATCTGGACTTCCAGAAAGTTTCTTAAGCCAAGTGGCACAAACTGATAGTGATTATTTAAAACAAACCATGGAAGCTAAAGTGCCAAGAGCTTGTGATAGTATTTGGATTATGTTCCAAGGTAAATCCATTCGTTTAGCGTTTCTATCTTTTGGAACGGAAGCAGAATTAAAAAGAGTATGTCAAAATATTTATAAATACAACAATCCAGGACAATTGTCTGATACTAATGGATACAAAATTAATGAAATGAAAGACGGTTCTCGTGTTGTTGTTGTAAGACCTAGTATGTCCGAAACGTGGGCATTTTTCGTCAGAAAGTTCGACGTAAAACGTGCGACTTTGGAACAAATTATTCGTTGTGAAGGAAAAGAAGAAGCCATCGAATTATTAAAATACTTAGTAAAAGGTGCGAGAATTATTTCTCTTACTGGTGAGCAAGGTTGCCGGAAAAACGACCATGCTGATGGCGATGATTGAAAATATCTACGAAACCATGAACCTTCGTATCACAGAAACAGCGTTCGAGTTGCATTTAAGAAAAATTTACCCAACACGTAATATTTTATCTATGCGTGAAACCGAAACCATTTCTGGACAAGCCTGCTTGGATGTTCAGAAAAAAACTGACGGTTCTGTAAATATTATCCGGAGAGGTTGCAACAGACCCCGTAGCATCTTGGATGATCCAATCAGCACAGGTTGCATCTAAATTTACGTTATTTACGCACCACGCCAAAACATTTCCAGATTTGGTAACTGCGCTTCGTAACTCCATGTTAAGAGCAGGTGTTTTCAAAGACGAAAGAACCGCAGAAGAACAAGTTGTGCAAGTTTTGAATTTCGATATCCATTTAGTCAAAGATTTTCGTGGTGTCAGATACATTGAAAGAATTACGGAATGTATTCCAGTTGAAGAAAAAAATGAATACACATTTGACCATAGAAATGAAAAAACATTAGAAGGTAAAATGGACAAATTTATGGACAATGCTGCCATATTCTTTGGAAAAACGACCAACAGAGAATTATATAAATATCGTAATATTATGGAATATGTAAACGACAGTTATGTTTTAACCAATCCAATTAGTCCAACAAACATCAAAGAAATGAGAATCAATATGGAAAATTCTGATATGGAAGCATTTGATCGATTTTTGCAAAGAAATTGGGGAATTAAGCCACCGAAAATGGGAATTTCAGGTGAATTAAAAGATTTAGAAGAAGTTTCTCAAAAGGCGATTCCAGTATCAGCAAATCCAGTAAAAAGAACACAAACGAGAAAAACAGTAGCACAAAGACCAGTAAAACCACAAATGACAGCAAGACCTAAAAAGACAGAAAATTCAACAATTCAGGCAAAGAAAACAGAAGAATTTATCGACTTAGAAGAAATCGATTTTGATGATGAAAATTAATTGCTTTTATAGAAATGAGGTGAGAAGATATGACAAATGATATGCTAATGTATATCATGATTGGTAGTGGAGTATTATTTATAGTAATTTTGATTGCTTATTTTTTACTCAATAAAAAATTAAAATCAAAAGAGACCAAATATATTGCACAATTGGTAGAAGGAACGAAAACAAGTGGCTTTAGTATGGATATTTTCTATCAAAAAGTATACATTTATTGTTCCAAAGTACCATTCTTAAGAAGATACGTTTTAAAAATACGAAGAAGACTCGAAATTATCAACTTAGAAGATGAATACTTAACAAGAAAGCAAACGGCTCAAATCATTTTTAAAGCACTTACTTTAATTATTCCTTTAACCATAGTCATTATTTATTTAACCAGAAATAACATTATTTTAATGTTTACCTTATTTTTATTTGAACTATTTTTTATTGAAACATTTATGGAAGGTATGGTTGATAAAATTGATAATCAATTGCTAAAGCAACAAATTGATATGTTTAGTGAAATGCGTCATGCCTATCACGAATACAACATGATTGAAGAAGCTTTATACGATGTTTCACAAAATGATGAAGTTGAAGTTTCAAGACAAGTTGAGAAAATTCATGAAATTTTACTATCCGATGATCCAGAAACAGAACTCGAAAAATATTATGATATTGCACCAAATAGTTATCTAAAAGAATTCGCAGGAATTTCATATTTAACCAAAGAATTTGGCGATAGAAAAGACAAAGATGGAGCATCTCTATACTTAAAAAATTTGAACAACATTGTGCAAGAAATGCAATTAGAAATCTTAAAAAGAGACAAGTTAGATTATGTATTTCAGAGTTTGTCTATGATAGCAGCACTTCCAATTTTGTTCTTAGATGTTCTAAAGAATTGGGCAATTGGGCAATTTGCCTTCACAAGACAATTTTACAATGGAACAGCTGGATTTTTAGCCCAAATGGCAATCGTTATTTTAACAATTGTATGTTATATTTTTGTACGAACCTTAAAAGATAATGGAAGTGTCAACACGACTAGAAATGTTGAAAATCCTTGGCAGAAAAAATTGTATGAGAAAAAATTCGTCAAGAAATTTATCGATTATATTATGCCAAAAGATGGAACAAGAGAATATAAAAAAATTGTTACTTTATTAAAAGACAATGCCTCGAAACTAAAGATTGAGTGGTTATACATCAATCGCGTGGCCTGTACGATTGTAGCATTTTTTGTCTCAATGTTTATTATTTTAGAAGCACATCAATATGCGATAAAATATATTTATACAGAACCAACGAGTGATTATAATTTGTTGGGAAGCATGAACGAAAAACAAGAAAAAACGGCCATGGAAAAAACGAAAAATGATAATGTTTTCTTAGATAAATTTAAAACCGATTTTTCCATTACGCAAGAAGAATTGAAAGCTGAAATTGGCAAATCAAAAGAATATGGAGATTCAAGTACTGCTGAATTAGACTCGATTACAAAAAGAATTTGGGATAAATTAAAGGTTGTACAATCCGAATATTTGAAATGGTTTGAATTGTTAATTAGTTGTGTGATTGCAGCTTTAGGCTATTACGGACCAGTATTTTTACTACAATTCCAAAGAAAAATGCGTCAAATGGAAATGGAAAACGAAGTAATGCAGTTCCAAACAATTATTTTGATGCTAATGAAAATCGAAAGAGTCAATGTTGAGATGATTTTGGAATGGTTAGAAAGATATGCCAATATCTTCAAAGAACCAATTTCCAGATGTGTCAATAACTTCGAAAGTGGTGCGTGGGAAGCATTAGAGGAATTGAAAAATGAGCTCACGTTTGTTCAACTGATTACTTTAGTTGAAGGTTTACAATCAGCAGTTGAATCAATTCCAATTCGTGAAGCATTTGACGAATTAGATACAGAAAGAAATTATTATCAAGAAAAACGTAAAGAGTCTAATGAAAGATTGATTTCCAGAAAGTCAATGATTGGTAAAGTATTAGGATTTGCTCCAATGGTAATCTTGTTTGTTGGCTATTTGATTGTCCCATTATGTGTAATTGGTCTAACCAGTATGACAGAGGCGTTTAATACGATGTCTTCTATGTAACGATAAAATAAAGCAAAGGAGAAAATATGGACGAATCAGTAAGCAAAGCATTAATTATGGTAGCTAGCGTACTTCTTGCTATGATAGTTGTTGGATTTATTACATTTTCATTTGGGCAAATGGGAATTTGGGCAACTGTTCAAGACGACGAAGTACTAACCCAGCAAACGACTGAGTTCAACCGAGAATACGAAGCTTATGGAAAAGATTTAATGTATGGGGTGGATGTGATTTCTTGTTTGAATAAGGCGTTGAGCAATAATGACAAAATAGAAGATGAACGAATGATTAATGGAGAAAGATATGATGCCAATTACCTAGTAGATGTTTTATTCACAATAAATAGTGGTTTAACTGAAACTGTTCGTGTTTATCACATGAATGCAAATGGGAGTCAAGAAGATTATTCAGGAGAAGGTACAGACAAACCTCAAAAAGACCTAAAGGAAATGAAGAATATTTTTACAATATCAGCAAAATATTCTAGCAAAATTCAAGGTGGGACTAACAAAATTGATTTTGCAAAAAATTTAAATACATATGTAGATAGAACAACAAAAGTTAATGACGATACTTATAGCTTAGTACAAAATAGTGAAATTGTTGAAGCCTTATTGACTTGTTCAGATGAAGTAAAACAGACAGTAAAAAATAAAAGTCCAAATTCTTCTGATATTGATAGCTGGACAAAAGCAGAATGGGAAACAGCTTTATACGATATGAAAACCAGAAAATTTAAATGCACAAATATTGAATATAGTGCAGAAACTGGTAGAGTGAATAAAATAGAATTTGTAGAAATGTAAAAAGAAAGGATTGCTATGGAAAATGCGTCAAAAGCCTTTATAATGGCAGCAGGAGTTTTAATTGCAGTCATGGTAGCAAGTTTCATGATATTTGCTTTAAGAAAAGCAGGCAGATTAAGTAGCGAATATGAAAGCCAAAGGGCAGATTTAGAATTGGTTAATTTTAATAGTCAATTTGAATATTTTGCAAGAGATAATAATACTTATTTTGACATTATGACTGTTTCTAATATGGCATATGATGTCAATCGCAATAATGGATATGATGCAAATAATAAAATTGAAATTATAATAAAAAATGACAATGACCATATTCTTTATCGAATTTTGTCAAAGGAAGCATTGGAAAGAAATCATTTTTTTGAAAAAGAAACAGATAAACAAATCTATATGTATGACACGACATTACTGGATTATACAAAATTGAAACCAGATACAGAGGAATATATACATAAATTTGTATGCACAAAAACGGATTATAACGATGTAACAGGAAAAATTTGCGAAATGCAATTTAAAATAAAATAATTAATATTTTTCTTAAAAAATATTGAAATAAAATAGGTTATATGTTACAATTAATAGTAAGGAATTGATTATGAAAAAGACAATTTTTATTATATTATCAATCGTTTTGGTCATCATCATTTGTATTTATATGAACTACAGAGAGCTTTTATCTAAACAGACGGATGCTCAAAAATTCAACCAAACATTTGAATTTTATAACAAAGAAGCCATTTATGGCACAGATGTTACAACAGTCATAAACAAAGCAATTGATAATAATCAAAAATTTAATATTCCGAAAGATGAAAAGGGCTTGTACATTGCAGATGATAAAAACAGCATTAAAATTTATGTTTATATGCTGATAAATGAAACAACGTATCCAATGGAAAGTTTTGTAAATCTTGGGTTAGATGAATTTACAAGAAATTTCGGAGAAATTAAATTCGAGTGCACAGATGTCAAATATCATCAAACAACTGGAAAAATCGCAGAAATGACATTTGCCGCCAAACAAGTTTAGTTTTTAATATATACAAAAGTATATTAAAATAAATTTATTTTTGTAAAAAAACAAAGGAGGAAAAAATTATGGAAAATGCGTCAAAAGCGTTAATTATAGCAGGAGCTATATTATTGTCAATATTAATTATAGGGTTAGGAATGTCAGTTTACAACTCTTCAACATCAGTAACAGGAGGAATCAACTTAGATGCTACAGAAATAAGAGCACATAATTCACAATTTACAGCTTATGAAGGAAGACAAAAAGGTTCAGAAATAAAAACGTTACTTGGAATGATTCAATCCAATAATGCTGAATATGACGATAGACAAATTACTGTTTGTTTTAGCGATAAGAGTACAGATTTGACTGCATATGATGAACAGAATATGAGTAATGAAGGTGAACCTCAACATATGTTAGGCTCGCAAGTAAGTGATATTTCTACAATACGAGGCAAGGTAAAATCAAAAACTACTTACAGTGTTACATTTGAAACAAATAACAGCAATTTAATTGTTTATTGTGGAATAAAAGTTTATGAATCAATCAATAGTCCTAGTGACGACGATGGGGACAATGGTTAATTTTATAAGAAAGGACATAAAAAATTATGGAAAATGCATCAAAAGCGTTAATTATAGCAGCTTCAGTTTTATTAGCTATTTTGATTATTGCCATGGGCGTAGCAATTTTTAATAAAGCCCAAGGCGCAGCGGATACCAGTAGTTTTGACACAGCAGAAATTAATATGTTCAATCAAAAATTTGAAAGATATAATAATAACCAACTAGGTTCGCAAGTAAAATCACTGATTTCATTTGCGATATCCAATGCAAGCACTAACAAGGAAGAACCTTCGAAATTGCCAAAAGTTATATTTAAAGCAGAAAAAGATGAGGACAATGTAACTACAGAAAGTGGAATGGAAGCAAGTAATAAAAATGAGGACTACATAGATGATCTTGGAAAAATAAGAAATGCTATTATTTCAACACATACCTATAAAGTAGAGCTAAGTTATGCTAATACTGGATTAATTGGCGAAATAAAAATAGCATATTAAGATAAAGAAGGGTAGATTATGGAGAATGTTACACGAGCACTAATCATAGCATTTAGTATGTTAATATTTGTAATAGCGTTTACCTACTCGATGTATTTGATTAATAAACTCACAACCACCTCTAGTACATTACTAGAAACAGTATCTACCACAAATTATTACGATAATATTCAAGTATCTGGTGATGTTACCACAAGAGAAGTTGGAGTAGATACAATCATACCAGTACTTTATCGATATTATAAAGAAAACTATGCAGTAAAAATACTAGATAGCGAAGCAAATGGTGGAAAGCTAATTCAATTATTTGATGTCAATATCGAGAGCAAAATCGATCGTGCAGCCAAGTATACGGTAGCAGATGTTACTAGTGTTAATGCGGATAAAGAATTGATTTCATTAAAAAGTTCAATTTATAATATACCAAACAATAAAGCTTATCTATTCGAAGCACCATGGACAGGCAGTACGAGCGAAAACACTCGAGCCAGAATTGATTATTTTTTACATGGAACAAAAGGCTATATCAATAATACTTTAGTTGATTACACCCAAAATAGCAAAACAGGAATATTCCAGAATGAAAATGGATTTATAGGAAACTATGGTAATACTACTTTTATTGAAAGTTTTGTCGAATATGCCTACGAAGGAGAAACGATTTCTACTGAAACTGGAGTGGAAACAATAACAGGAAGTACGAAGGAAAGTTCAAAAATTATTATAACATATCAAGTGAAATAAAACGAAAAAGTAAAGGGGATATCAAAATGGGCGATAGTTTAATGACTATTATTGCTATATTTTTAGCAGTCATATTAATGTTTTTGTTTCCGATGTTATCTGTTTCGGAAAGAGCAGACGACATTTCGCAATTAGCAGTTGAAACAGCGGTAACTGAATTTGTAGATAATTCAAGAGCAATTGGAAAAGTAACAGTTGCGAATTATGAAAAATTAGTAAATGCTTTAAATGCAACAGGAAATTCTTATACCATTGAAATGGAAAGAAAAGTGTTAGATGAAAACGTTGGAAAGAAAACAGCCTGGGCGAATGGAAAAGTAATTGGAGAAAATGTACATTATTCAATTTATACTTCTCAAATTTTAGAAGATTTATTAAAGAATGAAGACCATCGTATGAAAGAAGGAGATTACTTCTATTGTTCAGCTAAAAACGATAATACAACCATGTCACAAACCTTAAGAAGTGTATTTTATTCCATTTCTTCCAACAATTCTTACCAAGTTGGAGCTGACCACGGTGGAACTGTCAATGCAACAGGAAACTAAATAAAAAGCAATAAAATGGGAAAGATTGACTAAAACAAAAGTCAATCTTTTTTAGAAAGGATAAACCATGAAAGTAGATGGATTAGGCGTAATATTAGCGATTATTTTATTACCAATCATATTGGTAGTTACTTACTATATTCAGTTGCAAGTTGATACAATCGCCAAAGAAAATTCATATAATACCAAACTCTTAAGTGCGACATATGATGCCATGTCTGCCTTTGAAATTAATACAGCAAATGAAGAATTATCAACAGTTGCAGATTCCATGAGAAGTATGATTTTAGCTTCTAACAATGTGTTTCTAAACTCACTAGCTACCAATCTTGGTATTTCCAATGCCAACAAAGAGCATTTGCAACAATACATTCCAGCGGTGCTATACACCATGTATGATGGCTACTACATTTATGCGCCAACAGAAACGCCAGTTGTAGCAGAAAAAAAAGAAGAAGATTCAAATGGATTAATTACGACAAAAGGATATCAATCTGTTGGTAATACAGATATAACAGATAGTGAGATAGAAGATGTAAACAATGGCATTTATGGAGATATTATATATGAATCTGATTCAGAGAAAATTCCTCAGAAATACACAATTCATAAAAAAAATGCAAAAACAAACACAGACTACATCCTAAAATCCTATGTTCAATATTCTGCTCGATATATCAATAATGATAATGCTTCAAAGAAAATTGATGTTACCATCAATTACACATTAGACAACTACCTAAACATTGTTGGAACAATAGGCGATGTATATTATACGAAAACAGGATATTTAATAAAAGATGGCTCAGTAACAAATGTTGATATAGATGGACCTTATGATTTAGCTGATAAAAACGAAGATGAAGCAAAAGATAAAATTTTAGGTGTCAAAACCAATGCAGAAGTAACAACAATTAGAGCCACAGAGAGCGCAAGTATAGAAGTTAATGGAGTAGAAATTAAGGCTAATTGGGACAATATAAAAAATGCTTTATCAAATTTAAAATATGATACAGATATAAAAACCATTAGCGAAGCGGAAACTTATTTACAAAGAGCATATCAAGATTATGAAAAAATGCAAAGAAGTAATGAGTTTACCAAGGAACAAAAAGAACAAGAGTTAATAAAAATATTAGAGGCTATCCAAAATTTAGAATTCGAAATTTCCAACTACAAAGCGATTGCCTATTATGTAAGCTCAAGCATTTTCTCAAATTGGGTGTATGAAAATTTAGAAACTTTAACATATGGTGATATAAAAGATAATGCAATGACGGATTATTATGGAACTGATTACCAATCTACATCTGGAGCAAATGATTTTTATTATGATTTTCATGATGATGCCGTAAAGAAAAGAAAAATTTTTACAAAAGAACAAGATCCAGAAGATTTAGAACAGGATTTCAATACGCATAAAATGGAAGTTATCAAAAATTCGATTAAATACAACTTAAATTTGTCCATTTCTGCTTACTGCCAAATGAAAGGCTCAAAAGATTTCAGTTTACCAATTCTTTTAGACGAAGAATGGGACAAAATTTTGCAAAATATTTCAATTGTTTCCTTCATGCAAGGATTGGACTGTGGATTAAGAATTTATAATAATTATGAAATCGTTTCAAGCACAAACAACGAATTAACCGTAACGCCAAGCGAAATTTACTATGTAAAAAAAGACGAATTTAATAACACTGGAGGTACGTTTCATAGAATTGATTGCCCAGAATTAGGGGAAAATGTAGCGTACATTTCTTTCAAATCAAAAGAAGTAAAATATGACTCAATTTACAAAGATGAAACTTATTACTACGACCATAGAAATTTGGCATGTTATCGTTGTATTAATACGAATAATTATTATGAAGAAAGATGTATACTAAGAAATGCAGAAGATAAAGAGGAATCTTTTACATCGTATTATGAAATGATTAATTTACTGACAAAAACGAACCAAAATAGGCAGGGAGAAGTGGCTAAAAGCGAAAATAAAAAAAGAGCAGGCTATGTTTCCATTGCAAAAGAAAGACAAAATATTTACAAAACCAATGCATTGCCAGTATCAGAAGGATATGAGATTATTTACTCATCTGATACAAGTCAAACTAATAATGCAACATTAAATTTAGGAAAAAATTACGAGCCTATAAAAAAACTTCAAATTACATTTTCTTCAATAGCTTCGGCGAATACGTCTGGAAACCGAGAGCCTGTATTAAGTTTACAAGCAAAATTTAATGATAATGTTAATGCAGATTATTTAAGAAACATTGACTTAAATTTAGACCAATCAAAAGAGCAAACTGTAATACTAGATGTTTCAAACATAGATATGATTAATAAAATTGAATTATCGAAAACAGCACCTGGCTATGAAGTAAGTTATGTCGTAAAAAGCATCAAAGCAATTTATAAATAAATTCCAAAAAGCAGAAACTTAAAATTCTGCTTTTTTTAATATTTTTTCAAAAAAAGGTTATCCTAATCTTATGAAAAATTTAAAGATTATAATAACTTTTTTTATTTTAATATTTGTTTATATCTATGTTGCAAACATTACACTAATTCCAGAACATATTATTCTACTAGAAAATGAAACTTACAACATCAGAAAATTTTTAGGAGTTGATACCATAGAAACAATTGCTACATCAAATGATAATGGAAATACAGTTAGTGTCGATGTTACTTTATTTGGAAACAAAGTAAAAGAAGTAACAGTCGACACAATTGAAAATGTTCAAGTTGTTCCTATTGGAAAAATTATTGGTATGAAGTTATACACAAATGGTGTGCTAATTGTGGGAATGTCTGAAGTAGAAAATATTCACAATGAATTGGTTAATCCTTGCAAAAGTTCCGACATCAAAGAAGGCGACACCATTGTAAAAGTAAACGATACCGAAATTGATGACATTCAAAGTTTGAAAAATGTCGTCAAGGAAAGCAAAGGAGCAGACGTTTTACTAACGCTTGTGCGCGATGGAACTGTTCTTACTTCTAACATTACACCAGTTCAAACCGAAAAAGAAGAATATAAACTTGGCTTATGGGTCAAAGATGCAGCAACAGGCGTTGGAACCATCACTTATTACGAAAAAAACACAGAAAGTTTTGCGGCACTTGGCCATGGAATCATCGATTCTGACACAGACAAATTAATCAATATTGACTCTGGAGAAATTGTAACATCCGATGTAGTAGCCATTACGAAAGCAGAAGTAAACAGTCCCGGAGAGATTAGAGGAACCATTATCAATCAAAAAACAATAGGGGAAGTGCAGAAAAATACGCAATTTGGAATTTATGGAAAGCTAAACAATTTAGCGAGCCTAAATGTTGATGTAAGTTCGGCTCTGCCAGTTGCTTTGCGAGACGAAATTCAAACGGGAAATGCGACCATTCTCTGTAGTTTAAATGGCAAAAATGCCAAAGAATATGACATAAAAATCGAAAAAATCAACAAAGCCAATCATTATGACAACAAAAGTATGCTCATTCGCGTAACAGACGATGAACTGATTCAGCATACAGGAGGAATCATACGTGGCTTGTCAGGTAGTCCTGTTTTACAAAACGGAAAATTTGTTGGCGCAGTTACCAATGTGCTTGTTTCCAATCCAGAAGTTGGGTATGCCATTTTTGGAGATATGATGGTGAAGGAAATGAGGAAATAGAAGGTGCTTAAAATAAAGAGAGAGTATGCTTAAAGGTAGTCAATTTGAAAAATTGACTACTGAGACTGTAACAAACAAGTTTTAACAGTCTCAGTAAACTTGACATAAAACAAAAAATGTGATATAATAAAAGGTAGAGGACTTTTTCGGAAATAATTCAATTTATTTCCGTTTTTTTGCTTAAAAAATTTTATCTTATGGTAAATTTAATCTTTTTGTGATACAATAAAGAATAATAAAAGTATACATAAGGAGGTTTAGTATGAATGTAGCCAATTTTACAGAAAAATCAAAACAAACCATAACTATTGCCAGCAATATTGCCACAAGAAACCAAAATGCTGAAATTACAGAATACCATATGTTATCTGCCTTAATTTCGACCGATGATGGTTTGGTAACTTTATTGCTTAAAAAAATGGACGTGGATATCAATTCTTTAAGGAATAGCTGTCAAATCGAGATTAATAAGTTATCTCAAATCACAGGAAGTATCGCTTTAAGATTTTCAGAAAACATTGAAAAAGCGTTGGAAAACGCTGAGAAACAAGCCAAATCAATGAAAGACCAATTTATATCCGTAGAACACATCATGCTTGGTATGATTGACGAAGCAAGTCAAGATTTTAAACAAATGCTAAAACTTTATACCATTACCAAAACCAAATTTTTAAGTGCTTTAAAAGACGTGCGTGGCAACACATCCGTAACATCAGATACCCCAGAAGGAACGTATGATGCTTTATCCAAATTTGGTCGAGATTTAACTGCCTATGCAAGGCAAAACAAACTAGAGCCAGTTATTGGTCGTGATGACGAAATTCGAAATGTGATTCGTATTTTAACACGTAAAACCAAAAACAATCCTGTTCTAATTGGAGAACCAGGTGTCGGAAAAACCGCAATTGTAGAAGGTTTGGCACAAAGAATTATTCGTGGAGACGTGCCAACCAGTTTGAAAAATAAAACGATTTTCTCTTTAGATTTAGGAACATTAATTGCTGGTGCCAAATATCGTGGTGAATTTGAAGAACGCTTGAAAGCTGTTCTAAACGAAATTGATAAAAGCAATGGAAATATCATTTTGTTCATTGATGAAATTCACAATATCGTTGGTGCAGGCGCATCTGATGGCGCAATGGACGCTAGTAATTTGCTAAAACCAATGCTTGCACGTGGAGAACTACATTGTATGGGAGCAACGACTTTGGACGAATACCGCGAATATATCGAAAAAGATGCCGCACTTGCCAGACGTTTTCAACCAGTCCAAGTGGCTGAACCAACCGTGGAAGATGCAATAACGATTTTGCGAGGCATTCAGGAAAAATTTGAAATATTTCATGGTGTAAAAATTCAGGATCAAGCCCTAATTTCCGCAGTAACTTTGTCAAACCGTTATATTACAGACCGATTTTTACCAGACAAGGCAATTGATTTGGTCGACGAGGCGTGTGCTATGATTCGTTCAGAGATGGAATCAATGCCAATTGAACTGGACGAAATTTCACGAAAAATCATGCAACATGAAATCGAAGAGGCTGCATTGCAAAAAGAGGAATCGGAAGAATCGAGGCAAAATTTGCAAAAGGTAAGAGACGAACTTACGAGTTTGCGAGAAAAATTCAAAAATTTGAAAGCTAAATGGGATACAGAGAAAAAAGGTGCTGAAAAAATCACGAAATTAAAAACCAAAATTGATGGAGTGAATAGCCAAATTGAGCAGGCGGAACGTGTCTACGACTTAAATAAAGCGGCTGAATTAAAATATTCGACTTTGCCGAATTTGCAAAAAGTTTTGGAACAAGAAGAAAAGGAATTCGAGAACTCGCAAGGAAAATCCACTTTGGTGCGAAATAAAGTAACCGAAGACGAAATCTCAAAAATTGTGGCAAAATGGACGGGAATTCCAGTTACCAAATTGGTGGAAGGTGAAAGAGAAAAAATATTAAATTTGGAAAATATTTTGCATGAAAGCGTGATTGGGCAAGAAGAAGCGGTCAAAAAGGTAAGTGATGCGATTATTCGTTCGAGAGCAGGAATTGCTAATCCGAATCGACCAATTGGTTCGTTTCTATTTTTGGGTCCGACAGGTGTTGGTAAAACAGAACTTGCTAAAACGCTTGCTAAAACTTTATTTGATGATGAAAAAAATATGATACGTTTTGATATGTCGGAATATATGGAGAAATTTAGTGTTACGAGATTAATTGGTGCGCCCCCAGGTTATGTCGGCTATGATGAAGGTGGACAATTGACAGAAGCAGTCAGAAGAAAGCCATATTCGGTGTTGCTATTTGACGAAGTGGAAAAGGCACATCCGGATGTGTTCAACATTTTCTTGCAAATATTAGATGATGGAAGAGTTACGGATTCGCAAGGGCGATTGGTGGATTTCAAAAATACGATTATTATTTTGACTTCGAATTTGGGGTCTCAGGCGATTTTGGATAGTATTTCGGCTTATCAAGAAATCACAGATGAGGCAAAAGAAGTGGTGGATCGAGCGTTAAAGAATCATTTTAGACCAGAGTTTTTGAACCGTTTGGATGAAATTATTTACTTTAATGCATTGTCGAAAACGGAGATTTTTGGAATTGTCAAATTGCTTTTGAACGATTTGCGAAAAAGATTGTTGGATAAGGGAATTGACTTCAAAATTACAAAAGATGCGATCGAATACATTATTGAAAAAGGCTATGATATTAATTTCGGTGCAAGACCGTTAAAACGAACGATTCAGAGTGAAATTGAAACTATGGTTGCCAAAGCCATTGTTGCACAGAATGTGGTAGAAGGGGCTACAGTAGAAGTTGTGGTAAATGGGGAAGAGGATTGTTTGGAGATAAAATTATGACAAGTGTATAGGAAATTACTAAAAACTTGACAGATTATGTAAAATATGATATAATACACCCATGGTCACTTTATAAATCATTTCATGAAAAGGAGGAATACTATGAGTAGTATACCAAAACGTGATCTTGGAGTTGTTATTGGACGGTTTGGTCCAGAGACTTTAGGTCACACAATGCTTTTTGACACAAGTTTGTCGCTTTGTCGCAGAACCTTTATCATTGTAGGTTCTGCACAGGAAAGAGGTACGTTAAGAAATCCACTTTCTGTTGAAACTCGCATTAAGTTGATTCGGGAGACCTATCCTGAAGAACCGGAAAGCAGGTTAACGATTGGCGGATTAAATGACATGACAAATGAACTGGATATCAATGTTGATTGGGGAAAATATCTTAAATCAAATGTTGAAAACAGGTTCAGTAAATTTGCAAGTCTGATGATTTATGGTAATGATGAGTTTAGGAGTAAATGGTTTGCTCCAGAAGATTTGAAAGGAACAGATGAATATATCATTGCCAGAAGTAACTTGCCGATTGAGGTATGAGGCGATGGACAGAAAGAAAAAGCTTGATCAATTGAAAAAGAAATGAGCAAAGAGATTCAAGCACTACATAGGACTTCCTATGTGATTGTAATTGAAAACAAAAATTTCCATAAGAAGGAGGCAACATTATGTTTATTATAATAGTATTTACTTGTGTGCTTGGTGGAATTGGCATTTATGCACTGTTTCGCAACATCGCCATTGAAAGCATAGGAGAACTTAAGTACATGAAACGGGAGGCAGAAAAGAGAAAGTCGATATTAGAAGAAAGTTATAAAAAGAAAAATGCAGAATGTCGTACTCAGATACAATTATCTGAGTGTATCCAAATGATTAAAACGGAAAAAGAATGTATTCATCAGCTTGAAGAAAAGATCAAGAATCATTGGGGATGGAAAATTTTGAATCCCTATAAAAACTATATTTCTAGTTTTGACCGTCTCTAAACGGACCTTTAATGGAGACAAGAGCACTGACTTATCAATAAAGTCAGTGTTTTTGTTTGCAATAGGATAGGCTACATTTTGAATTATTCATTGATTTATATGGATAATTATGATAAAATCAAAAATAAAATTAGATAAAGAGGTTAGAGAAGAATGAAAGAACAAAAAGACTTAAAAATAATAAAAATTGAAGATATAATGATTAATCCAGAAAATCCAAGACACAATCAAGTCCAAATGGTTATGCCAGAAATAGGAGAAGAAATTATCATGAAGGAGTTGATTCGAGATAGAGCAACAGCAAATAAAATGTTTGATTTAATTAAAAGCATTTTCGAATCAGGATTTATTCCTAGTTTGGCAGTTATATTAGAATATAGAGAGGATATCAAAAAATATATTCCATGGGATGGAAACAGAAGAATTACAGCTCTAAAAATTTTAAAAAATCCTTCTGTTATGAAAGATTTAAAGTATTTTACAATTCCTCAAATTACTACCATATCTGAATTTTCAAAAAAAGTTCAACAAGATTTTTTTGAAGTTTCTGCGTATATTGTACAAAATTTTGAAGAAGCGGCTCCAATGATAAAAGCAATTCATACGACTGCTTCAGGTGCGTTACAATGGGATAGGATAATGATTAAACGATTTGAACAAAAACTAAATGTGATAAATATTTTGGCTCAGGCACTGGAATTA
>CANEDP010000009.1 GCA_947426305.1 uncultured Clostridia bacterium
AAGTTTTCCCGTTAATGTTTTGTAATTTTTGGGACATTTTCTAAAGTTATTGACATTATTTTTGAAAGAAAAAAGAAATTTTTTGAATAAATGATTGACAAAAAGCAAAAATGTTATATTATATAATAGTAGTGTAAATGCATATAAAAATTGAAAGCTCAAATGTGCATAAAAAAATTTAAAAATGGTAGTGTCTGCTCACACTACCATTTTTTATTTTCTCAAGCCTCCTGAATTGACTCAATTGACTCAACTGCATTCCACGGAACTAACCGGAACCATAAATTCGGTGCCTCAGGATTACATACAATTGTAAGCCCAATTTCGTCATAATCCGAGATATACCCCATATTATCAATATTCCGCCCAGACTTAAAAGAAATTTTAATACGCTTTTTTTCTTCCTTTAGTTTTTTTAACCTTTCTTTCATAAAGCACCTTCCTTTCGGGAGAAATCTCCCAGTTGATAAATTTCTAAAAACTTCCTATAATTACATTATATCACATTTTATGTAAAATGTTAAGAGCAACATTTCACATAGTCCTCAATCAGTTTCACCGTATTCTCAATCCCAAGTTTCGATGAATCCACCAACAAATCATAACTTTGCTTGTCGCCCCAAACTTGATTGGTGTAATAATTATAATAAGCCGCTCTTTCTTTGTCCTTTTTATGCATTAATTTTAAGGCTTTTTTCTCATCTAGCCCTGTAAATTCCATTTTTCGCTTGATTTTAAATGCTTCATCAGAACTATACACAAAAATATTCACCACATTTTTTCGATTCTTCAAAATCACATTCGAACATCTTCCAATAATAATCGCATTTCCTTCATCTGCAATCTCTTCAATGACTTTGGCTTGCTCAATAAAATATTTATCATCTGCTGGAAGCTCCGTCAAAGAATTCACACTATCTGAAACAGACATTGACGCCATCGCCAAAGTGTACCAAAAACTCTTTTTGTGCTTTTCGTCCGTTTCATTCAACAAATCAATATTAATATTTTTCTCTTGCGAAACCCTTTTTATAAGTTCTGCATCATACAATTTCATATTCAATTCTTCTGCCAATCGTTCTCCAATGTACTTTCCGCCACTTCCAAACTCTCTACCAATCGTTATTATCATTTTATTTTACCTCCAATTCTTTATTATTTGTTGACAACAATTTAATCTTTTTTACTTCAATTGTAACTAAAGTTACGGCCAAGATAAAAGCCAAACAATCCGCTGTTGGTCCTGCATACAAAATTCCATTGATACCAAAAAACTTTGGCAAAATCAAAATCGCTGGAATCAAAAAACCAACTTGTCTTGACAAAGAAAGAATTGCCGCTTTAACTGGATTTCCAATTGCCTGAAAGAAAATTCCAGACGTAATTTGGAAGGCATTGAAAATCACCAATGCAATAAAAATTCGGAAACATAGCTGAGCAAACTCGTTATACAACTCATTTTCTTGACCAAATAAATTGATAATCACTTGTGGCCACAATTGGAAAATCAATGTTCCAATTGCTGTAATTCCTAAGGCAACTTTTACAGCAAATGAGTACGTTTTCAAGACTCGATCATATTTTTGCGCTCCAAAATTAAAACCAATAATTGGCTGTGCACCAACTGCCAAACCGATTACAATGGAATTGACAATTTGATTTACTTTCATCACAATACCCAAAGCAGAAAGCGGAATTTCACTTCCATATTTCGATTCTGCACCATATTTCGTTAACGTTTGGTTGATGACAATTAACACAAGTGTAATCGCACTTTGTGTAATAAAACTTGAAATGCCTAAACTGCAAATTTTTCTTACCATTTTCCATTCTGGTTTCAAACTTTGTTTGGTAATCATAACAGATTTGAATTTTTTAAGGTACAAAACGGACATGATTCCTGAAACAAGTTGCCCAATAATCGTTGCAATCGCAGCACCTTTGACCCCCATATGAAAAACAAAAATGGCAATCGGATCTAAAATTATATTTAAAATAGCACCTACTAATATTGTTATCATAGCATATGCTGGTGAGCCATCTGCTCTTATCATCGAATTTAAGGCATTTGTCATTATGAAAAATGGCATTCCTAGCGTAATGTAGGTCATGTAGACTTTAGAAAATTCATATGAGTTTTCTGTTACACCAAACAATTGTAGCAAATTCTCCCTAAATATTAAGCCAAATATTAGAAAAGCAATTCCTAGTAAGGCAGATATCACAATTCCATTGCAAATTCCTTTATTAGCACTTTCTTTGTCATTTTTGCCAAGACTCAAACTTAAGTAAGCCGCCGCTCCATCGCCAACCATTAAGGAAAATGCCATGGCAATAACGGTAAATGGAAACACAATATTAGTTGCTGCATTTCCTAAATAGCCAACACCTTGACCAATAAAGATTTGGTCAACAATGTTGTAAAGCGAACTTACCACTAAAGAAATGATACAAGGTATCGCAAATTGTTTGATTAATTTGCTGATTTTTTCTGTTCCTAGTGGATTTTGTGTTGTTTGATTTTGTGGTTCTTGTGTTTGTTTTAAATTTAGATTTTCTGTGTCGTTCATTTTTTCCTCCTATTTTTCTTTAATTCTATATATTTTTTCAATGCATATCTTTGATATTCATGAAATAATTTATTCTGATATTGTTCTGGGTTTACCCAAAATACAGTATGTGTTTCTTCAATTGGTTCAGCAATTTTCTGATCAAATTCGGCAACAAAAATGGTAGCTGTTACATCTAATGGGCCTCTTTTTCCGCCATCTGCCCAAGCTGTAAGCATATCAAAATATCGAATGTTTTTGATACTGTAGCCTGCCTCTTCGACAACTTCTCTTCTTAATGCCTCTAATTCATTTTCTTCTTTTTCGATTCCTCCGCCTAACAAAAACCAAGTTCCGTCAGTAACAATAGCCACTTTGTCATCTTCTTTTCTCTCAATAATAACATAGCTTGCCTCCCTTTTTGTATACGTTACATTTTCTATTTTTTTACCAATTCTTAGCATTTTTTGACTCCTTCTATTAAAACCTATTTTATCTCAAATTTTTCTTTCAAATGCTTCACAATTTCTACAAAATGATCCGAATGTGCTGCTTTTACATAAATCAAATCTCCGCTTTGGATATTTTTATCCAATTCTTCCATCAAATCCTGAATTTCAGCAAAACATTTGATATTTTCTTTACCTAAAACGCCAAACGCACCTTTTGCTAAATTTTGTGCCTGTTCTCCAGTTGTGTATAATTCATCAAAATCAACATTTTTGAAAAATTGCCCCAATTCTTCATGCATACTTGGCGCTTTTTCGCCAAGTGCCCCCATTTGACCTAAAACAGCAATTTTTCTTTTGCTTTTTATTTTACTAGCTGTTTGTAAACCAAGCTTCACAGCTTCCAAACTGCAATTATAGCAATCGTCAATTAAAATTGTATTTTTTTCATTATTTTTGCAAACTTTCAATCTGCCATCTACCGCCTGAAATTCCTCAATTGCTTTAACAATATTTTCATAACTTATCTGATAAATCTCCGCAATTTTTATCGCCAATACAACATTTGAAACATGATGAATTCCAATCAAATTCAAATGAAATTCTGTTTCTTTTCCATAAATTCTTACTTTGAAACTTAAATTCTCCTCTTCCTTTATATCCATTGCATCAGATATGCCATATTGAATTACCTGATAATGTTCTGTATCTTTCAAATTTTGCAAATATTCACAATCTGAATTGACAAATACGATTTTTTTGTCTTTGATATAATCCACAATATGCAATTTCTCATTCAAAACATTTTCCTTCGACTTCAAATTCTCCAAATGCGTACTTCCAATGCTATTGATTACCGCAATCGACGGCTCAGTTAGTTTTGACAAATCTGTCATTTGCCCAAAATCGTTAATTCCAAGTTCTAACACCGCCATTTCATAAGTTTCGAACTGAAACAAAGTCATTGGTAAATGTAATTTTGTGTTATTATTTTCATTTTCAAAATCGTGAAGCACCTTTTTTTCAGTTTTTAACACATTAGCAATCAAACTGGTAAGCGTTGTTTTGCCAAAACTTCCTGTAACTGCTATCACTGGTTTTTCTTGATTTCGCATTCTACTTTCTAAACCTAATTGATACATTGCCAAATTGACATTTTTCACTTCCACAATCGCAATTTCTGGATTAATTTGTTTTGCTTTTGCTACAATCTCTTTTTTCATCTCGGAATTTTTATCAATCATAAATCCACTTGCACCAGCATTCACTGCCATTAAAATAAACTCTTCTCGACTGCCTCTAAATACAATAGGAACGTAAAATATTCCTTTTGCAAAATGGTCTTTTCTTACAGAATAATATTCAAAATATGCATTTGGGTCACCATTTACGATGGTTCCCTTAGTAATTTTTTCGATTTCTTTTAAGGTAAACATTTTTCCTCCCTTTTAAGCAATTTCATCATTGCAATCTTCAAATTGGCTGTTGTACAATTTCTCATAAAATCCGCCTTTTTCCAGCAATTCCTCATGTGTTCCTTGTTCTACAATATCGCCTTCGTTAATAACCAATATCAAATCTGCATCTCTTACGGTTGACAAACGATGCGCAATCACAAAACTGGTCCTGCCTTTCATTAAATTATCCATTGCTTTTTGAATTTGCATTTCGGTGCGTGTATCAACAGAAGATGTTGCTTCGTCTAAAATTAAGATTTTAGGATTAACCAAAAACGCTCTGGCAATCGTAAGTAGTTGCTTTTGTCCTTGTGAAATGTTGGTCGAGTCTTCGTTTAATACGGTATTATAGCCATCTGAAAAAGTTCTTACAAAATGGTCAACTTGCGCCATTTTTGCAGCCTGAATCACTTTTTCATCTGTTGCTTCTAAATTTCCATAACGAATATTTTCCATAACAGTTCCATGAAAAGCCCAAGTATCCTGTAAAACCATTGCAAAAAGGCTACGTAAATCATCTCGTTTAAAATCTTTGATATTGATCCCATCAATTTTGATTTCGCCAGAGTTGATATCATAATAACGCATTAGCAATTTCACAAGTGTTGTTTTTCCAGCACCTGTCGGACCTACAATGGCAATTTTTTTGCCTTGTTCAACCTTCGCAGAAAAATCTTTAATGATAATTTTATCATCACTATAACCAAATTTGACGTTTTCAAAACTTACCTTTCCGTGGATATTCTCTACAGATTGTGCATTTTCCGTATCTGGAACCTCTTCTGTTTCCTCTAAAAATTCAAATACGCGTTCACAAGCTGCAATCATAGCTTGTAGCATATTACTCACATTGGCAAGTTGCATAATTGGCTGAGTAAATCTTCTCATGTATTGAATAAAACTTTGAATATTTCCAACCGTAATCCTGCCACGACTCGCATAAAATCCTCCCATAATGCACACAACCACATAACCAACATTTCCTACAAATCCCATAATCGGTTGCATTAAGCCAGATAAAAACTGTGCTTTCCAAGTCGATTGATACAAGGTGTTATTGTATTTCGTAAACTGCTCAATCGATTTTTCCTCGCCATTAAACACTTTTACCAATTCATGATTCGAATACATTTCTTCAATATGTCCGATTTACATGCCCCAAATATTGCTGTTGGTCTTTAAAATATTTTTGTGATTTACTAACAACAAGCATTACCAATCCAAGTGATACTGGCAACACCAAAACAGCCACTAGTGCCATTTGCCATGAAATTGTGAGCATCATAATCAAAATACCGATGACAGTTGTAAGAGACGTCATCAGTTGCGTAATGCTTTGATTTAAGTTTTGTGCAATTGTGTCAACATCGTTTGTAATGTAGGATAGCACTTCTCCATGCGTTTTTTTATCAAAATATTGAATCGGAAGTTTGTTGATTTTCTCACTAATTGCTTTTCGTAAACTGTATGTAAATTTCTGTCCCACACCAACCATCACAAAAGATTGAATGTATGAAAATGCCGCACTAATCACGTAAATACTAAACAAAATCAAAACTGTTTTTTGAATTACATCAAAATTAATTCCACCTGTTCCAGCAATCATTCTCATGACACCAGCATAAATTTCAGTCGTAATATTTCCTAAAATCTTAGGTCCTACAATATTGAAAATCGTTGATAGAATAGCACACACAATTACCACTGCAATCATAATTTTAAATTTTGCCAAATAGCCAAATAATTTTTTTAAAGTGCCTTTAAAATTTTTCGGTTTTTCAATCAGTCCTGCTCCAGGGCCTCTTCCCATTGGACCACGTCTTGGCCCGATGATTATTTTCTGCCATTTTCTAATTCCTCCTCACTTAATTGAGATGATGCAATTTCGTAATAAGTCGAACAATTTTTTAAAAGTTCTTCATGCGTTCCAATTCCTGCAATTTTTCCTTCGTTTAGTACAATAATTTGCTCAGCATGCATAATGGTGCTAACCCTTTGGGCAACAATAATAAGCGTACTATCTTTGCTATGTTCTTTTAACGCTTTTCTTAAATTGCTATCGGTTTTAAAATCAAGCGCAGAAAAACTATCGTCAAACACATAAATTGGACTATTTTTCACTAATGCACGTGCAATCGATAATCTCTGCTTTTGCCCACCAGAGACGTTTTTTGCACCTTGCGAAATCGGTGCTTCATAGGCTTCTTCTTTACTTTCAATAAATTCCGTTGCTTGTGCCACCAAAGCACATTTTTCTATCAATTCCTGACTCGCATCTTCGTTTCCATATTTCAAATTGGATTCAATCGTTCCAGAAAGCAAATTTCCTTTTTGTGGAACAAATCCAATCTGCTTATGAAGCTCCATTTGCGTCATATTTTTAACATTTACTCCATTTACTAAAACTTCGCCTTCCGTCGTGTCAAATAATCTTGGAATCAAATTAACAATCGTTGTTTTTCCACTTCCCGTTGCTCCAATAATCGCGGTTGTTTGCCCTGGTTTTGCCACAAAATTGATATTTTCTAATATCTTTTCATCTGCTCCTGGATATTGGAATGTTACATTTTTAAATTCCACATAGCCCCTTTTATTTTCATCGAATTTCTCTGGATTGTCTGGGTCTTCAATCGTGCTTTCGGTTTCTAAAACTTCCGCAATACGATTAGCAGAAACACTTGCTCTTGGGAACATGACAAATATCATAGAAACAAATAAGAAACTCATCACCACTTCAATTCCATATTGCATAACTGCCATTAAATCGCCAACTTGAATACTTGCATTTGCAATCGCATCTGCTCCAAACCATAAAATTAAAAGGTTCAAGCCATTCATAATAAACATCATGCTTGGCATCATCATGCTCATGGAACGATTAATAAATTTGTTGGTTTTCATCACTTGGCTGTTTACTTCATCAAATCGATTTTCCTCGTACTTTTGCGTTCCAAACGCTCTTACCACCATTAACCCAGACAAATTTTCTTTTGCCACTAAATTGATTTTATCCGTCAATTTTTGCACTATTTTGATTTTTGGTAGCACCATTTTAAATAAAAATGCAATTAATAAAATAATCAAACCACACGCAAGTGCAATCGTCCAAATAAGTTCTGTCGTTTTTTGAGACATCATAATCAAGGAACCAATTCCCATGATTGGCGCATAAGCTAGCATTCTTATCATCATGACGATAAAGTTTTGAATTTGGGTAATATCATTCGTGGTTCTTGTAATTAGCGAGGCAGCTGAGAAATTGTTGAATTCGGCTGATGAAAAACTCTGCACTTTTTGAAATACGTCATTTCGAATATTTCTCCCAATTCCTGCACCAATTCTCGAGCCTAAAAATCCAACTGAAATTGATGCAATAATTCCAATCACACAAATTCCAAGCATTTTCAAACCAGTCTGCACAATAAATTGATTTTGCATTTTAGAAACATCGATTCCGATTTCTTCATAAAAACTTTGCGTAAACACCAAACCAACTGAATTTAGCATACTTTCTGGTGTTTTTCTCGCCTCGTTTCTTGCTTGATTTATCATTTCTTCTGGAATATTATCTAGTATTGGCAACATTTGATACACTTGGCTTAAATCAATATTTTCCGTTTCTTGACTAGCTTCTGTTACATTTTCAGTTCCTTCTGAAATTTTAGAAATTACGTTAATCATTGTTTTACTGGAAACTGCAAAAATCTGGCTTAGTTTATTGATTTCTTCCTCTGTCAAATCATTCTTTAATGCATAAATATTGAACGTTTTCACAGCAGGATATTCTTCGATATATTTAGCCTCTTCTTCTCGGCTTCCTTTGATGTATCGTTCTTGGATATATTGAATCTCATCTTCTGCCATAAATTTCTTCATACATTCAAAGCCGTTTTCAGAAATTGCCTTTGGTGCCACTTGCTCTAATCCATTCGACTGAATTCCAATGTTGACAATATCAGACATATAATCTGGTAATTTTAAGTCACACATGGCTTGTATAAATAAAAAGGCAATGGCAATTAAAGTAGCAATCATGAACGACTTGAAGTATTTGCTTAATTTTAACATTTTATTTTCTCCTTTCGTTTTCTTTTAGAAATCCCTTTTTTAAAATTTCTATTTCTCGCATAAACTTAAGTTTTGCATTCTCTGACGATACTTTTTTACTCATTACGTCTAACAAATTCATTCTCATTATGTAATTTAATATTTTCATGACATTCATCAAATCATCTTCATTAATAATATCCAAATTGTTTGTATTTACTGCATTTTTGACAGTTTCTATGAGATTATCTCCTGGTTCTTTGGGAATCCATTTTTCTTCGTTGGTAATCAAATTTTTGAAAATATTTGCCATTAAATCTTTCTCGGTTTTGTTGATTTTACATTTGGCTAAATAATCGTAAATTTCGATATAACTTTGGAATAAATCTCCATTATTTTTTAGGAAAATTTCCTTTGATTTTTTTCTTTCTTTCTCCAAATGGCTGTCAATTAAATATTCAATTGCTTCTTCTTTGCTCTCAAAATAAACCCAAAAACTTCCTTTTGAAATTCCTGCTTCTTCCACAATTCGATTGACAGAAGCCTCATGAAATGGCACTCTGCTAAATTCCTTTTTCATAGCATCCACAATTTTTACGCGTTTTTCCTTATCAAGTTTATAGAAACTTTCTGTCGGCATATAACTTCCCCCTTTAATCCTATCGGATAATATATTGTAATATTATAATTGACCAGTGGTCATTTGTCAAGAGGTTTTTAAAAAACTCTTTTAGACAAAAATAGACAATATTTTAAAAATACTGTCTATCTCCAATAAAATTTTCTTTCTTTTGTCAAGAAAAAGAGAGCATACAGATTATCTTTCTTAAAAAATAATTTGTATGCTCTCTTTCCTTTAATGATTTTATTTTGAATTAATCATTATTTTTTGTCTTTTCCAAAGTTGCATTTTGATTTTCATAACGAAAAATAAATGCAGAATTTTTATCCACTCTTCTCTCCAAGGCAATCATACTTTTTTCCAACGCTTCCGTTTTCTCATTTCTTGCCATCAACTCTTCATACATGATATTAATTTTTCTGCCATAATCGGATTCAAAAACAAACATATAGTCTAAAACTTCTTCTTTAATTTTTCTAGTAACATTCTCTTGCAAATTTGCAACTTCTTGCTTGAATTCAATTCTTAATTTTTCTTCTAGTCTTGCAATTTCTTGTTTGAATTCAGTTCTTAATTTTTCTTCCAATCCTGCAATTTCTTCCTTGATTTCTACTCTTAACTCGTCAAATTTCGTTTCCATTTCATCAATTCGAGTCTCAATTCTGTCAATTTTAGAATCCATTTTTTCCAACTTTTCTAATATCTTTTCTTCCATATTCTTCCCTCCTTCCTTTCTAAATTGAGACAATTCTATCACACAATATCCTAAATTGCAAGAAATTTTTACATTTTCGTTCGACACTCTTCGACTTTTCATACACAAAAATAACCCTAACTTGTCAAACTTTTATTTAACAACTTAGAGTTATCTTAGATGATGCTTCTTTGATTTTACTCTGCTTTCGTTTCATCAGCCTCTTTTGTAGTTTCTGTTTTTGTCTCTTCTACTGGAGTTTCGTTTGCTGTTTCTACAACTTCTTCTACAACATTTTCTACTACTGGTGCTTCTTCGCTAGCGCCTTCTTCTGGTACAACGATTTCTTCTTTTACTGTAATTTCCTTTGTCTCAATTCTTGCACCAACTTGCTCTTTCGTCTTAGCAGCCTTACCAACTCTGTCTCTTAAGTAGTACAATTTCGCACGTCTTGCTCTACCTACTCTTACTACTTCGATTTTTTCAATTCTTGGTGAATGAACCAAAAATGTTTTTTCCACACCTACCCCATAAGAAATTTTTCTTACTGTAAAGGTAGCATTCACTCCTCCGCCTTGTTTTTTAATAATAATTCCTTCAAAAACTTGAATTCTTTCTCGATTTCCTTCTTTTACTTTAGCATGAACTCGAACCGTGTTACCCACTTTTAATTCTGGTATTTTATTTTTCATTTGTTCATGTTCAATTGATTTTAAAATATCCATTTTTTTCCTCCTTTTCTGAAATATTAAAATCCTTTAAAATTTGTCATTCCTTTTCTGAGCATTCTATTTTTTCCAATAAATCTGGTCTTTTCTCCATTGTTTTTTTTAAAGTTTCCTTTTTTCGCCATTTTTCAATCTTTTCATGATGTCCGTGATAACAAAACTTCTGGAACTTTTTCTCCTTCAAACACTTCTGGTCTTGTATATTGTGGATATTCCAAAAGTCCATTCGAAAAAGATTCTTCCTCCTTAGATTCACTTGCCAAAACGCCGTCAACATATCTTGAAACACTGTCAATTAGTACCATAGCAGGCAATTCCCCACCAGTTAAAACATAATCACCAATCGAAATTTCTTCATCTACGATTTTATCAATCACACGTTGATCAATTCCTTCATAATGACCACATAACAATATCAAATGTTCCTCTTTAGCAAGTTCTAAGACCTTCTTTTGCGTCAAAGTTTTGCCTTGTGGCGATAAAAAAATGACTTTTGACTGATTGCTTTTGACTGATTGGTACGCATCATACACAATATCTGGTCTAATGAGCATTCCTGCTCCTCCACCATAAACAGTATCATCTACTTTTTTATGTTTGTCTTTTGAGAAATCTCTCATATTGACCGTATGAATTTGAATTAAATTTTTATCAATCGCCCTTCCAATTATACTTTCTTTCATTGGTTCAAACATTTCTGGAAAAAGCGTTAAAACATCAAATTTCATTTTTAACCTCGAATTCTAGTCAAGTCCTTCTAACAAATGAACGGTAATTTTGGCATTTTCGATATCTATTTTTAGAATAACATCTGGAATTCCTGGAAGCAATTTGGTCTTTCCCATTTCGTCTTTTACAACATAAATATCGTTGGCACCTGCCACTGAATAAATATCATCTACTTTGCCCAAAAATTCATTTTGGTCTGTGTAGACTTCTAAGCCAATCAAATCAGCAATATAATAAACGCCTTCTGGAAGTTTCCCTAAATCCTCTCTTTTTACGAATAAATAAGTGTTTCTTAATTTTTCGGCTTCATCAACCGAATCACAACCCTTGAATTTCAAGATGACTTGGTTTTTATGATATCCTACTTTTTCGATTTGTTTTTCTATCATTTCATTTTTTCGTTTTAAAAAAATTTTCGATAAAGTTTCAAATACGCTATTATCTTCTGCAAAAGAATTTAGTTTTACTTCGCCTTTTAAGCCTTTTACATTTACAATCTGACCTAATTCCAAATACTCTTTCATACTTACCCTACAAATTCCACATTAATTTTTTTGCGTTCTTTGCTAGCAACAGATTTCATAACAGTTCGAATGGATTTTGCCATTTTTCCTTGCTTTCCTATGACTTGACCCATATCATTTTTATCCACTTTTACTTGATACGTAATGATGTCGTTTGTCATTTTTTCTTCAATCGAAACAGTTTGTTTGTTATCTACTAATCCTTTAATGATTATTTCTAATAATTCTTTCATAAACACACCTCTTAAACACTATTTTGTAGCTTTTGCAATTAATGCTTTTACTGTTTCAGTTGGTTGTGCACCATTTTTAATCCAAGTTGTTACTTTTTCGTTGTCTAGAACAATCGTAGATGGTTTTGTCATAGGATCGTATGTTCCGATTTGTTCAATGATTTTTCCATCTCTTGGAGATTTTGAATCAGCTACTACTATGTGATAGAAAGGAGCCTTCTTTTTTCCAACTCTTTGTAATCTTATTTTTACCATTATTTCACCCCCCTGTAAATTTTTAATTTATAATAAAATTATAATTTAAAAATGAATTATAATATTATTTTCTATTTTAAATCATCAAAATCACTCATATCAATGGCATTTGGGTTAAGGTTCATCTTGCGCATCATGTTTTTCATTTTTTTTGGTGATTTCATTTCTTTCATCATTTTCTGCGTCATTTCGAATGTTTTCATAAATTTATTGATTTGTTGCACAGTTGTTCCACTTCCTTTGGCAATTCGAATTCTTCGGCTGGCATTTAAAATCTTGGGATCACGTCTTTCTCCGTGCAGTCATAGAACAAATCATGGCTTCAATTCTTCCTAATTCTTTGTCGTCAATTTCGACATCGGATAATTTTCCCATTCCTGGTATCATTTTTAAAATGGAGGAAAAAGAACCCATTTTTTTCATTTGTCTTAGTTGTGCTAAATAATCGTCTAAATCGAATTTATTTTTCTTTAAACTTTTTTCTAATTTTTCAGCTTCACTTAAGTCAAAACTCTCTTCCGCTTTTTCGATAATCGAAAGCACATCTCCCATTCCTAAAATACGCGATGCCATTCTTTCTGGGTGGAATTCCTCGATATCACTTAGTTTTTCACCTGTTGCTGCAAATTTAATGGGTTTTCCAGTAACTTTTTTTACAGATAAAGCGCTACCTCCTCTGGTATCACCATCTAATTTGGTTAGAACAACTCCATCTATACCAACTTCGTTATTAAATGTTTCTGCAATATTGACCGCATCTTGACCTGTCATAGAATCCACAACAAGCAAAATTTCATGTGGCTTGACACTTTTTTTAACGTCTTTTAATTCTTGCATCAGCGTTTCATCAATTTGCAAACGTCCAGCTGTATCTAAGATAACAACATCATTTAATTTGGAAATGGCAACTGACATGGCTTGTTTGGCAATTAAATTCACGTCCTTTGTGGTTTCGTTAGCATAAACTGGAATATCAAGTTGTTTTCCAACAACTTGCAATTGCTTGATAGCAGCAGGTCTGTAAACATCGCACGCAACTAATAAAGGTTTTTTGCCTTGTTTTCGAATGAGATTGGCAAGTTTGCCAGCAGTTGTTGTTTTACCAGAACCTTGCAAACCTACTAGCATAATGACAGTTGGTGGATTGGGTGTAAAATTCAATTTGGCATCTTCTCCGCCAAGTAACTGGATTAATTCATCTTTTACAATTTTGATGACTTGTTGTCCTGGCGTTAATGATTTCAAAACATCTTGCCCAAGCGCTTTTTCTTCGATGACTTTGACAAAATCTTTGACGATTTTATAATTGACATCGGCTTCCAATAAAGCAAGTTTTACTTCACGTGTTACTTCTTTTAAGTCACTTTCCGTGATTCTAGCTTTGCCTTTTAGTTTTCTTGTTATTTCTTGTAATCTGGAAGATAATCCTTCAAACGCCATGATTTCCAATCCTTTCTCATTTGCTTTTAAACTAAGCAATTTAGTTTATTTTTTACATCCTCAAGAACATTTGCAATTTCGCTATCACTTGAGTTTTCTGTTAAATTGCTAATTTCTGATAAGATATTTGCAATTTGTTCTTCTTGCATCTTATTTTTCTTCATGATTTGCAACTTTTCTTCGTATTCGAAAAGTTTCCTTTCTCCTTTCTTCAAGTTATCTCGAACAGCTTGCCTTGTAATTTTCTCGTTTTCTGCAATTTCTGCTAGAGATAAATCGTTATTGTAGTAGTCATTTAGCATATGATATTGTTTTTCAGTCAATAATTTACCGTAAATTTCTAATAGAATACTCAGTTTGATACTATCTTCAATTTTCATGACTACTCCTTTTTTGATGTAATGCTATTATACTTTACACTATTTTTTGGCATTTGTCAAGGGATTTTTAAGTAAAATTTGATTTTTTTATGAAATGCTTCAGATTTTCCTAAATGCCCTTAAAACGCATTAGAATTGTTTTCTTGCGATTTTTGGTTTTAGTAATATTTTATGTCTACTTGTTCTCAAAAAATCGCTCTAGTTTCATTCTAATGTGTTATTCGAAAAGTCATTTTTCTGATACTCTGTATTTTAATCCATTCCTAAGGCTCAAAAACATATCCAGAATCGTTTTTCTGGAATTTTTAGTCATTTATCTTGATTTTGTAAAATTTGTTGCTTAAAATTGTTTCTATCAAAACGACCAGATAAAATTTTCTGGTCGTTTTCCTTTTTAACTTTCCTGTTTTGTTAAAATAACACTTGAATCAAATGGTTTCAAATAAAGTTCCAATTTATCTAAGTCATCAAAAAATGTTCCAATATTATCATAATGTATTTTTATTTGGTTAGAAGGATCATATTCAAACGATGAAAGTCCATATTCCTTCCCATTGCACTTTATTAAAAATAAATTCAAATCATCTGACATTTCAAAATTTTCTTCTAAATACTCTCTAATATTAAATGAAGATGCTAATTTTAACTCAACGACCATTCCCGTTGGCGATAACGTTCCTGTGCAAAATTCCACATATTCATTTTTTTCAGCCAGCTTATACGAAATATTAACGCTTTTTCTCATTTCTTCACAAATCGTTATATCAAATTCCCAAGTTCCTTCTATTATATCTTTTGTATCATCTTCATAAGTAACATTCAAACTTTTCACATCAAAATATAATTTTTCGAATTCTTCTTTTTCTGGTCTTAATCCAAACAAAATCGAATCTGTAAATATTGTATCTGTCAGTTTAATTGGCTCATTCATCCAATTAATAGAATTATACAGAGGAAGTTCATCAAGTGTTTGCGCATATTGAAATTGGCTTTGATAAACAACTTTTTGATGTTCATTTGTGATGATAAAATCACGAAATCGAATCGATTTCACTTTTTCTTTTTGTGTTTCAAACTGAAAGGCAACATTCAAATTGAAATCATCTAAAACTAAATTTTCTACTCTTATCCCCACTTCTTTGTCATAAACATAATCCATTTTTTCACTTTGAACATAGCCATTTTCGATCGCCATATCAATCGCTTCATTCGTGTTATTAAATATATTTTTAATGTACTGTTCTATATCTTTTGCAAAAACAACTCCTGTCATCAACACAAAACACGCACAAACTGCTATTCCTATTTTGGGATTGATAAACTTTTTTCTTTGGTTTATCATTTCCTCTCTCCTAATTTCTGCTATTGCTATTTTTAATTTTACTTTTTTTATCATTTCTTCTTCCATAATCAACCCCCTACTCCCAATTCTTTTTTTATTTTTTGGCGAATTCGAAACAATCTCGTTTTCACATTTCGTTCTGAAATATTCAATTCTTTTGCAATTTCTTTGATACTTTGAAAAGAATAATAAAACATCGTTACAATTTTAAAATCTAACTCTTTCAAATTTGCAAGACTCTTTTCAATTTTATCAATTTCGTCCCTTTCATCTGAAAATAATTTAGCATTTGAAAATTCTATGCTATTTTCATAATTTGAAATATCACAAGTTACTTTCCTTTTCCTAAGCTTTTCTTTGATTAAATTTTTCGCAATTCCTGCTATATATGCTTTTAAATCTGTTATTTCTTTCGTTTGATTTTTCCATAGCACAAAAAAAGTATCTGCCACAATTTCTTCCTTATCTTCAAAATTTAGATTGTTTGCAACAGCATTGTTTATCATTGTTTTTACATAGGGTGTAAACTCTTTTATGATGGATTCTAAATCCAGTGTTTCATCTCTTTTCTTAAAAAACTTCATCTCACTGCTCCTTTTATAAGATATCTTATATCCTATAATGGATAAATTTTATCAAAAAGTTACACTTTTCATCAAAAAAATAAGCAAAGATTTCTCCTTGCTTACTTTTTAACTTCTTATATTACTTTTCTTCCTTCTGCCTTGCCATATTTCAAATAATGCATATAATATTCTTTATAATTATTTTGATATGCTTCTTGCAAATCCTTATATGTTGCTCTATAAACTTTAATATTAAATGTCCTGCTCGTTCTTCTGCCTTCATATATGCCATGATTTAAGAAATGAATAATTGCTAATTGATAATTAGTTCCGAAAGCTGCCTTAATATCTGGATGATAATCTACATAGGCTCTTACATCAAATATCGTGCTGGCATTTCTTCCTTCGCTTAGTCCGTAGTTTTTGAAATGTTGATAAACTTTTTTATAGTTTGTTTTATAGGCATTTCTTATATCTGCATACAATGATAAATAGATATTTGGATCAAAGAAAATACTTGCTGTACGGCGCTCGTTAATTCCATATTTCACAAAATGAATCAACAAAGCACTTCCATTATTTCCATAAGCCATTTCTAAATCTTTGTAATTTGCTTTATAAATTTCTGGACTATACACAATAGAAGCTGTTCTTCCTTCTTGAATTCCATGTTGAAGCCAATGCCTTTTTAGTAGCTCACTATTATTTCCAAAAGCTGCTTTTATATCTAAATTGCATTCAGAATATATCGTAGGGTCAAATAAGATATCTTCTACTACCGCATCAAAACCACCTATTCTTCCTTCTTGGATTCCGTAATTGATATAATGCTGAATTAATTGCATACTATCCATATTAGTTAAATCTCTATAATAATATTTATAAAAAGTACCATCATATTGTGCCGAACTTTTTCTATATTCTTTATAACCATGATTCATAAAGTGATTGCATCCAGCAAGATAATCATTTCCAAAAGCTACTTTTAAATCGTAATTATTTTCCACATAATATTTTACATTAAATACAGGCGAAGAGCTTCTTCCTTCTTGCATTCCAGTATTTATGAAATGCTCATACAATTTTGATTCATTATAGCCAAATGCTGCTTTTAAATCTGCATGATTGTCTGCATAATATTGATAATCAAAAATAAAGGTTGGAAAATTATTTTTCTTTGAAATATCAGAACGCAGTACATAACCATAAGTTCCATCTGTGTTGGAAACGATAATATCCCAATATTTTCCATCAGAAGATGTCTTGGTAGCTCGCTCAACCACTCTTATTTTTTCGTTTTTATTCAAATAGCCAACAATTCTACTGCTATTTGGCGCTGCTCTTACTGCTAATTTATCTTTTAGAACTTCAGCATCTTCAAAATTAATGGTAGAATTCTCAGTAGTGCTTGGTCTGCTACACACTTTAGCTGGCATATTTTCATATAACGGAATGACAAATGTGTGATTAATCGTAGATAATGTCCCTGAAGTTGTATAATAACTTTTTAGCAAAGTGCTACTTGTTTGTGCTCCCATAATATCTTGTTGATATTGATGTGAAAACAAAGAAGCTTGATTGATGACATTAAATCTTTGATAATACAGCGTATTTTGTCCACGTCCAATATATTGCGATTTGTAATAATCAGAACCACCAATAATAGAACTTTCTATAGAGTTCCATCCTTTATTTTGAGCATATTTTAAACCATTTGTGATAACTGTGCTTTGCCCATTTCCATAAGCTCCAACATTAAAGAAATTGTAATATCCAGCATATTGACCATTATAGCCATTTCCTGAAATTAGTGGAGATGTTCCTTTTCCTTGCTCATTAAAAATTTTGGCTAAAATCGAATAACCATTCAAATTGCACTGTGAACTTGCTTTTACAATAGCATTAATGGTCGTCGGATTGTTCAGATATCCATAAGAAGCATATTTATTACTAATAACTTGCTGAATATTTTCAGCTGTCACATCAGCACTTTCTAGATTTTTAAATTGGTATACACTGGTTTCGTCTAGTGAATTTCTTGGATCCATCATATATTTGATAGCATCAATAGAAGCACAGTTCCAACCTGTGTCGTATTTTGTCGAACCACAAATCGGACAATACCATTTTCCTTGATATTTACTCGACTGACTAAATAAATTTTTAGGAGATCTGCCATGTCCTTGATATTCCATAGTAATTGCCTCTGTCCAGTCAATTCCTGTGTAGCAAACTTCAAAATGGTAATTACTGTATTGTCTTTGTAATTTTTGAATTTCACTTTTTACTCCTGGATATTTGCTTTCATTAATTCCGTTAATATCAGAACTCAACGTCACTGCAAATGAAAGGCTATTACTCATTAATAAAATAGAAATAAAACTGGCAAAAATAATTAAAATCTTCGCTAATTTGCTATTTTTCATCCTAATCCCTCCTAATATGTTATTATGATAAAATTATATATTTTTTAGTCAAAAAAGTCAATACGAAAAAAATATTTGATGTCAAATTTTGTCAAAAAAGGACTTTCCAATCCTTGAAAGCCCTTTTTATTGAAATTTTGTAATGTCTTTTATATGAGTTGCAAAATATGGTTTCTCTTTCCCATTTTCTCGTAAAAATAGCGTAAATTCATCATCGAAATAAAAATATCTTGGCAATTCTTCTGTAGGTCGTTCTAGTGAAGTAGTACACACTTCCAAATCGATAACTGCTTCACTTTTAATAGAACCACCTTTTTCATCTAAATTCATTTTAATCGTTTGAATAGCTTTTACAATCGTAGCAACATCTTCATCTGCTGTATAAAATTCTTTGTTTTCCAATTCGTGATATTCTCTTTTTACATCAAAATCAATCTCTGGTATTTTTAAATAATCGCTTTCTTTCAATAAGTCACTTCCCTCATAAAATTCCGATTTTTTCATTATATCCTCATAAATCTGCCCAAAAGTATTGTCTTGATTACCTTTGGATAAAATCACTTGGTCGCCTTCGACTGTATTTAAAATAACCGCATAATCTTGCTGTGTGTTATAATAAAGCACCTTCACTTGATTTCTAACCTTTTCATTGGTTTTGCTATCAATTCCAAAATACGAAATATTTTCATACTGATTTGCAAATTTACCCTGCTCTAATTTACTAAATTGATAAGGATATGAAAAATCACGTTTTAACATTGTATAAAACAAATAACGCTTGATATCTTCTTTCCCTTGGTCTAGCTGGTTTTCAGTCCAATCAACATTTCCCAGAACATCACTGGTTTCGCCAAATTTTTCTTGAATTCCTTTTTCGATTTCGTTTTTCAAATCTAAGGTTTTCAATCCAAATTTTTTATAATAATACTCCTCTGAAATCGAATTTTCATTAAAATCTTGCTGATTCAAATGTTCCACCATTTCAAGCGGTTCCAAAAACTGAACTTTTTGATGAATCACTTCGTTTATCATGTCGTTCCAAATCAATTGAAATGTCCCACACCAAGCGGTATCTGCAGAAATCACATCATTCATGGTTGGTACAACTTCAAGTTTATCGGAAGTTTCAAGATTAGAGTCTATTTTCGGAAATTCCACTATACAGGCTTTTTTAGATAACCTCGTTATTAGAAAATACAAACCTATCCCGAAAATTATCATTAATCCGATAACCAATAATATCTTGGCTTTTTGCTTCATTTTTTATTTCTCCTCATTTGTAATCTCAACACTTTGTGCCAATTTTCTTTCATTGCGATTTACAAAAGAAACTAATTTAGCAATCACAACTACCATAAGCAAGAAAATAACGAAGTCATCAACTGGAATGCGAACAATCGCAATTAAACTCACTAAAATAGCTTCTGCCAAAATCATCTTTAAAATAGAATCCATTACCAATGAAACGGATTGGATATTTCTAAAACGTATCAAACTGTAAATATATACAATAACCATAATCAGCAACATTGGCATGATATAAGGTTTAACCACATCTCGAATTCGTTTATTAGAAATCGAATAAACATTCAAATCTTCCACTGTTTTTTCTGTCTCAAATTTTTCATTCACTTTGCTAATCAAATTTGCTTTTTCTTCGTCTGTTATTGATTTCACATTAATTTGCAAAGAATCACCAAATACTTCTAATTCCTTAGCTACATATTTCTTATCTTGAAATACATCATCACAAATCTCTTCAATTTGGCTTATGTTTACCTCTTTTCCCACTTTTAACTCAATTGCTTCGTGTTTTCCAAACAGCAACGATACGTTAAATCCCTTTAAAGCAACTACAATTAAGCCTGCTATCATTAAAAGAATCAATCCTAAAATTACTATTTTTTTACTATTTTTATTGATATCCATTTTTTAATCCTCTCTATCCAAAACTGTTCTTGTCAATGCAACATTGTATAATACATTCAAAATCATCGCCCAGAACACAACCATTCCAACACTATTGATGGCATAATTTTGGGTAAATGTAAACACAAGTGCTGTTACAACAAGTGGAATGGATGCTAAATAAAACTTCTTGCTTACTTCGGCATAAGCTTGCCCTATTTTTTGCGTTTCCAAATGTTTTACAATCATCTTAATAAATGCCATATTGACAACAATCATAAGTATGCTTGCAAAAACTGCATTAATCGTCATCTCTACATTAGTATATTTAAAAATCAACGATAATACGGCAATATATCCCATATTTAAAATCGCAGCTAAAACTCCATTTTTCTTGAATTTCACAATATAGAAAATCGCAGGAACAACCACTAATATCACAAAAAATGTAATCTCTAAATTTTGCTTACTTGCAATCCATTCTGATTTAACAAAATTATCGGTTTCCAATTCATAAGTAACAGGCAAAACCCCTGAGTTTATCATATTCGCAAGTGTCTTGGCTGACTGATAATCTTCTAGGAAATCTTCATATTTTGTTCTTTCTTGTCCTACTGCAATTTGTAACAAACCGCTTGACATTTCTTCTCCGAAATAAGTTGTCATCATCGTGTCATCATCAAATACGATAGAAACCATCTTTTTTTCAGTTTCTTTCTCTTCTTCGGAATTTTCCTCTGCATTTTCCTCCGTTTGTTCTTGTTCTTCGCCTTCTGTTTCTTCTTTGATTTCAACATATTTGTTGCTGATATCCTTTAATTTTTGAGCTCCTTCTTTGTTAAATTCAATTTGCAAATACGTGTTATACGTAGATTGATTAGAATACACAACGCTTGCATTTTTAATATCAAGGTTGTCCATCAAAACAAGTCCATTTTGATAGTCTATGATTTGAAATTTTCCTGGTTTTGAAGCCAACTGTTCCACTAAATGAACTGTTTCGTCATCATTTTCACTTTCTATGACCAATTTTCCAGTAACATCATCAATTCTTAGATTGTATTCATCTAACTCTTCTTGTTTCAATCTTTTTTGAATCATTTTTTTGGCTTGTTCAAAATTTTCTTTGGTTAATTTGTCATCTGGATTGACTTTGATTTTTCTTGTTTCTTTAGCATAAGGCACTTCTTCTACATTTTCTGTATCAGTTGTATCTTCTGCATTTTCAGGATTTTCTTCCTCTTCTTGTGTTACACTACTTCCTTCTTTCCAAACTTCGCCTTGGATATTTCCTTGCTCGTCCACATAAACATATTTTTCTTCTTCTTTGTCATCCACGGCATACCTTAATTCCCTTGCTCCTTCAACATCCATACCATATTGATAATCTGCCACCAAATTTCTCCATACACCATTTTCCTTTTGATAAACACCCACAAAGGCAACAATTGATACGAGTATCACAAATAATGTTCCTATCACTACTTTCCATTTTTTCACAACCTTTTCCTCCTATTTATAATAAATTTGTATCATTAATAATTAATTCAAACCATAATCCCAAATATTTTGCTGCGCGTTTGCTCATTTGCGTACGCTCCATAAAAATTTCAAAATAATCAATCACAGGACATATTTTGGTATCAATTTTCAAATCTAATATGACTTTTTTCTGCTTTGTATCAATTCGTAATTCCGAATTTGTAACAGCATAATTTACTTCATCATGTTTGTCAAAAATCGTTCGATCTTTTTTGGAAACTCTGCTTCTGTGCACATCTGACTTGTCCGCTAAAATCAAGGCAGCAGAAATATCACTTACTGCTGTACCTGTATTTTCATCATGATTTCCAATTGCCATCATAATTTCGGTTCGATCCGACGTTTCCATTCCCATTTCTTTTAAAATTTGATATGCTAAAATCGCACCAGAATGAGCATGATCAATTCGATTAACCGAATTTCCAATATCGTGAATATATCCTGCAATTTTAGCAAGTTCAATTCTGTGTTCGTCATACCCCAAAGTTTGCAAAATAGAACCAGCCCTTTCGGCAACAAGCATACAATGCCTGCCAGAATGTTCAGTATACCCTAGAACATCTAACTGCTTTTGCGCATTTTTCATCATTTCTTTTATCTCGATATTTCCTATAACGTCATCAAAATTTATCATATGTCCTCCTAAATCTTTCGTCTTGGTTATTTTACAATATTTTTCAAAAAATATCAACTACTTTTGGAAATTTATTTTAAATTCACTCCCAAAACGCCACCAATTGCACCACCGACAATTCCAAACGTAATCATAACAACCGCATTTGCATTCAATGAAAAATCAAAATTTAAAATGCTAGATAGCAAATACAAAATAAGCATATAAATCAGCCCTAGCAAACTTCCATAAATCATGCCTTTATTTTCAATTCTTTTTGCCACCAAAAAGCTACTTACCAAAATGCTAAACGCAGAAATAAAAATAACTGTTGGCATAATCACACTTTCTTTCACATTCGAAAAACTAAGCACCATGGATAAAACTAGCATCATCAGCAAACTCAAAATCATCGAAATGCAGATTCCTTTTACCATTAACAAAAATTTATTTCCCCCACCATTTTCATTCAAATCTTCCATACTTCCCTCCAAAATAAAAAATCTCTTTTAAGAAATTATATTTCCAAAAAAGATTTTTTATTCCTATTATTTTATTCTTCCATTTGGTCTTCGTTTAAATTTTCGCCATTATTTTGATTTACATTAATTAAATTATTTTCTTTCAAAAAAACTTCCAAATCAGTTTCCTGTTCGTCCGATTCCAAATAATATTTTGTAACTCCAGCTCTTGTTTTAGCATAAATTTTTGACCAAACACAAGGTACAATTAAACGTTTTGCTTCTGCATCAAAAATTCCATATAAGTCATTAAATTTTACAACAATTCCTTTTATTCCAGTACTCTCTGGAATCGTTAATACATTTTCATGCGCTTCTACTGTAGCCGTTTGATTGATTGACGTATTGGTGGTGTTGGTTGTATTTTCATCATCTTCTTCGTCTTCTTCATCTCTTGAAGATGTATTGGGTCTGTTATTTGTATCCTGATTTTCTTTCGAAGTTGTATTGGCAACATACCCTAAAGAATCGTAAACACATTTCAATCTTTCTGTTCCTTCGATATCAATAATTCCAACCTTTCCATTATCATTTACTGGAATACATTCTTCAAATAACAAATTAAAATTTCGAATCTCTTCGCCAGAAAATTCTTCTTTATTTTCAATTCCAATCGAATCATACTCCGCATAAACAATCGTATCTCCTTCATGATTTACCACACCAAATTTTTCATTTTTTTCTACTAAATATAATTTATTTAATTCATCTAAACTTGCAATACTATCATATTCTGTTGGCTTAATAATCGTGTTTCCTCCGTGCATCTACAATTCCAACCGATTCTTCTGCTGTTACGAAAAATTCCTCTGTATTTTGGCGATACACAATTTTATCGTATTTCAAGCTAATGATTTCCTTTCCGTCTTTCAAGGAAATCACACCATATTGGGCACCATCGCCAACAATAAGCATATCATCTGCAATTGCCATTAAATTTTCATAAATATTGCTAACTTCTGAATAGCCTGCATTTTCTGCAAGTTTTATAATCGTTGGCACTAAATTAGGAATTGAAGCAATACGAATTCTGTTTGCTTGTGATACATTTAATTGAACACTAAATATCTTTGCAAGTTCCGTAAATGGCACATACAATTCATTATTTATATATTGAATTGACTGATCAATTGCGAAAATTTCTTCTGTTTCATTTTCTGAATCAACAACAATATTAATGCTTGCTTTGCCAGTTTCTTCATCCACTAAAATTAAATCTTTTGAAATTTCTTCTTCTGTGCTTGTACGAGCATTTTCATTTAAAATATATTTCGTAACCGTATTCGAGTTAGCACTCATGGAAACAATTTCATAAGCTGTTCTTAAATAGCAACTTCTAGCATCTTCTGTGTAATTTTTATATTCTCCTTTTTGATAAGAATATCCCAATAATTCAGCAAGCTCCCTTACATTCATATATTGTGTACCATCTTCTGACTGTAATAACAAACTTGACGATATTTTCACTTCCTTATCATCCACATACATTTTTAACTGTGCTGCATCCTTCTTACGAACATACCCCATAATTCCCAATAAAACGACCACAAGAATAGCACAAATAATCAGTACTGTTAAAATCGTTTTCTTATTTTTATTATTTTTCTCCATTTGTTCTACAAATTGATTGCTTTCTTCAAAATTCATTATTTCCTCCTATTTAATTAAAATTTTAATCTTAAATATCTCTAACTATTTGGTATAACCATAATTTTTATAAAATTCATCTCTAAAATTTAACAAATTATCCTTCTCTATTTCTATTCTAACTCTTTCCATCAATTTAGTCAAGAACCTTAAGTTATGAATTGATAAAAGTTGCACACCCAAAATTTCCTTCGCATTAATCAAATGCCTTAAATATGCTCTTGTAAAGTTTTGGCAAGTGTAGCAATCACACTCTGAATCAAGTGGTGAAAAATCTTTTTCATAGCCTGCATTTCTAACAACGATTTTTCCGTAAGATGTCATAGCTGTTCCATGTCTAGCAATTCTAGTTGGTAAAACGCAATCACACATATCAATTCCGCTAAGTGCCGCTTCTATTAAATAGTCTGGCGTTCCAACTCCCATCAAATATCTTGGTTTATTTTGTGGTAACAAAGGCGCTGTAAAATTTAAAATATCCAAAAATTCTTCCTTAGGCTCTCCTACACTAATCCCGCCAATTGCATAGCCTGGAAAATCCAATTCTATCAAGTCTTTAGCACTTTTTTCTCTGAGCTCTTTGAAAAAACCACCTTGTACAATGCCAAATAAGCCTTGTTTATCTATTGTTTTATGCGCTTCTTTGCAACGATGTGCCCATCTGGTGGTTCGTTCCATCGATTTTTTCGTATATTCATAAGTCGAAGGATATGGACAGCATTCGTCAAATGCCATCATAATATCAGAACCGAAGTGCCTCTTGAATTTCCATTGAAATTTCTGGACTAATGAATTTTTTACTTCCGTCCAAATGAGAGCGAAAATCAACACCTTCTTCGCGAATTTTCCTTAAATCCCCCAAACTAAATACTTGAAATCCGCCACTATCGGTCAAAATGGGTCTGTCCCAATTCATAAATTGGTGCAATCCACCTGCTTCTTTTACGAGTTCATGCCCTGGACGCAAAAATAAATGATACGTATTCGACAAAATAATTTGCGCCTTCACTTCTTCCTTCAATTCTCTCGGATTGACTCCTTTAACCGTTGCTTGTGTGCCAACTGGCATAAAAATGGGAGTCTGAATATCTCCATGCGGCGTATGAATCACACCACGCCTTGCGCCAGAATGTTTGTCGATATGTAATAATTCGTATGTAATTGCTTGTTTCATTGTTTCTTCCTTTCCATAAAAACTTGACTTTTTTAGTAATTTGTGGTATAATATATAATAGATAGGTTTGTGCTATTGAAGTTTTTTTATCGTTTTGCTCTCTAATAATAGTTTATCAAAATCAGAATTTATTTTTTGCATTTTATTAAATTTTTCATATTCTTTTTCTGCCTTTTCTTCTGCTTGTTTTCTAGAAATTGTACCATTATCTTGCAAAATATTATATTTTCTAAATTCTAAAAATTCATTGATACTTTTGGCAAATTCTTCCATTGTAAATGTATTTTCTCTTTCTACTAAATCTTCTATGTAATCAAAATATCCAGCCACCGCTCTTTCTAATCGCTTTATCTCTTTTTCAGTTAAATAATTTTTCGCAATCATTGCGTCTGATTTCAAGATTCTTCCATTTGGCGAATGTTTCCATGTTGTTAGTCCCATATTTTCTTTTGTATGATTAGCATTATTATACACAATTTCAGCCACTGTATTTCCAGTAATTGCATAATGAAACTTATTTTGAATCATAGCATAAAATTTTTGAGTTATCTCTGAATTCTTGTCATAATCTATACTGCATTCAGCAAAAATATCGGTTACCTGTTGCCATATTCGGCGTTCGCTCGTTCGAATAGAACGAATGCGTTCTAAAAGTTCTTTAAAATAATCTTTTCCAAATAAATTCTCTGCAGTTTTTAATCTCTCATCATCTAGTACGAATCCTTTTGTCATATATTCTTTTAATATTTTCGTTGCCCAAATTCTAAATTGGGTTGCTTTTTGGGAATTAACTCTATATCCTACTGATATAATCACATTTAAATTATAAATTTTTACCAGTTTATCAGAATTTGCAATGTCGATTTTTCCGACATTGCTTTTTTCATCCAATTCTCCTTCTTCAAAGATGTTTTTGATATGTCCTGTTATGGTGGTTCTTGCCTTTCCAAACAATTCAGCAATTAATTCTTGTGTTAACCATAAATCATTATTTATGAGCATAACCTGAACTTTTACATCTTCATTTTCGTCTGTATAAATTAAAAATTCTTTTTTAGCAATGTTTTTTTCGTCTTCGAACATTTTTATTCATTTTCCTCCTACAAAATCATCATCGCATCTCCAAAACTGAAAAATTTGTATTTTTCTCTCACAGCTTCTTCGTATGCTTTCATTACAAAATCTTTTCCAGCCAAGCTTGATACTAGCATAATTAGCGTTGATTCTGGCAGATGAAAATTCGTAATCAATCTGTCAATACATTTGAATTGATAGCCTGGATAAATAAAAATATTCGTATCACCTTCTGTTTCTTTTACCTTACCTTTTTCGTCTGCAACTGATTCTAGAACTCGGCAAGAAGTTGTCCCAACTGCGATAATTTTGTGTCCGCTTTTTTTTGTTTGATTAATCAAATCAGCATCTTCTTTTTTAATATAGTAATGCTCTGAATGCATATCGTGTTCTTCTACATTTTCTACTTTGACTGGTCGAAATGTACCAATTCCAACGTGCAAAGTCACATTGGCAATGTTAACCCCCTTTTGTTTGATTTTTTCCAATAATTCCTCGGTAAAATGCAAACCTGCTGTTGGAGCCGCACTTGAACCTTCGTATTTGGCATAAACAGTTTGATATTTGTCATTTTCCTTCAATTTTTCCTTAATATAAGGTGGCAGAGGCATTAAGCCAATTTGATCCAAAATTTCGTTAAAAATTCCATTGTATTCAAATATTACTTTGCGATTTCCGCCTTCTAAAACTTCCAAAACTTCCGCTTTTAGCAAACCATCTCCAAAACTCACTTTACTTCCTGGTTTTAATTTATTGCCTGGGCGAACCATCACTTCCCAACTGTCGCCTTCGATTCTCTTCAAAAGCAAAAATTCGATACTAGCTCCTGTATCTTTTTTACCATATAATCTTGCTGGCAAAACCTTGGTATTATTGATTACTAAGCAATCTCCCTCACTTAAATATTCCATAACATTTTTGAAAATTTTATGTTCTATTTTCTGTGTCTTGGCATCCATTACCATAAGACGTGCTTCGTCACGTTTGTCGTAAGGGTGTTGGGCAATGAGTTCTTGTGGTAAGTCGTAGTTAAAATCGGATACTTTCATTTTTTAGTCCTTTCTATTTTAATTTTCCCTCATACATATCTTTAAAAATTCCTTCTTTTTGAATTAATTCATCATACGTTCCATCTTCTTCTATTTTTCCTTTATTTAGCACAATAATTCGATTGCAATTTTTCAAGGTTGTCAATCGGTGCGCAATTGAAATAATGGTTGTATGGTTTTCTTTTTGAAGTTTTTCAATTTCTGTTTGTATGTATTTTTCAGATGTATTATCAAGCGCAGAAGTAGCTTCGTCTAAAATCAATATTTTAGGTTTTCTTAGGAAAATTCTGGCAATAGCAATTCTTTGTTTTTGCCCACCTGATAAATTATTTCCACCTTCTGATATCACAGATTCAAATCGGTCTGGAAGTCCATTGATATAATCATAAATATAGGCTTTTTTTGCCGCTTCTTCAACTTCTTTTTCGCTAACTTCTCGCTCTAATCCATAACAAATATTTTCATAAATCGTTCCTGCAATTAAAAATGGTGATTGTGGCACGAGTGCAATCGTTTGTGAAATATCGTTTCTGGTTAGATGCGCTATATTGTTAGAGCAAATCCAAATTTCTCCCTCTGCTTTTTCTAATTTACAAATTGATTTGATTAAAGAAGATTTTCCACAGCCACTTGGACCTGCAATTCCTAGGAACATTCCTGTTTCAATTTCTAAATTAAAATCTTGTAAAATAACTTTTTCTTTGTCTTCGTTATAGTAAAAATTCAAATTTTCAATTTGAATCATTGGTTTTATTTCTTTTTCCTTTGGTTTTTCCGTCAAAAGACGATACGAAAAATCATTTGGAATTTCTACCATATGAAAAAAGTCAGTTGCCAAAACCGTGCATTCGGAAAGTTCATCAAAAATTCGATGTAATTCTTCCAATGGCTTGATGAGTTGATTAAAACACAAGTAAGCCGTCAGCACACTTCCTACAGAAATGATATTTTTCGTTGCTAAATAGGTCGATATTCCTATAATTAATACCGTAAAAAAAGCTTCATTGATGAATTTTAAGCAATCGTATTTTGCCATTGCTTTATGATGTTTCATTTCCTTTTTTCTTAAAAATTCAGATTTCTGATCAAATCGATTGGTCTCAAATCTTACACTATCACTGATTCTTATAACTTCGATTCCATTGATTAATTCGACAATCGTTCCGTCCATTTCTGATTTACTTTCCAATAGCTCCACTCGAATTCCTTTTTGACTACTGATTTGTTTCAATACAATGAAAATTCCTAAAGGAATGACCGCCATCATCGATAAAGCCAAGATAAATGGTAAGGTAATAAATATCGTTATAATGGCTGCTATGCTGTTGAATACAGCAGGTGCAAAATCCATAAATAGTAGTTTTTCTAGCTTGACCGTTCCTTCTAAACATCGATTCATTTTTCCATGAATATTTCCTGTCATATTTTCTCTAAAATAAGAAAGTGGCGCCATGAGTAATGATTTGATAACCATACCTCTTGCACGTTTTTCTGTTTTCGTTGCTGTGTCTTCGACCATGACTCTTCTGATGATTTTTATGATTTCATTGGCTACATTGACAATCAATATCAAAATTAAAAAAGGAATGACTTTTGCAAAAGCAACTTCCGTTTGCACTAAAATATCGTCCGTAAGCCAGCCGATTGCTTTGGGCGTAACTTGTGTTAATCCTGCTGAAATTACCATAATAACAAGAATTAGTAAAAACGCTAGTTTTTGTTTATTTTCTAGTAAATTGTAAATCTTTTTTAAAATTTGTTTTAGTCCTTCTTTTTCTCTTTTTTTCATTAAATTTGTCCTACCTTTGCTAAAAATAAAATTTGTTAAGAATTTGATTCATTCTTTGGGTTAACATTTCGATTGTGGTATTTTCATCATTTTCAATCACACAATCTGCATTTTTTCTGTAAAATTCATTGGTTTGCTGAATTTCTAATCTTGCTTTAGCAACCTCTTCTAGAATGTGGTCGCGTTTGCAAATTCGGTTGATTTTTAGTTCAATCGGTGCTTGCATCGCAATCGTAAAATCACAATATTTTTCTAAGCCTGCTTCAAAAAGCAAGGGAGCATCAATGATGACAATTTTTATATCGTCTGGTAAATCATTCGTCTGTTGCATAATGGCTGGAACAAGATGCTTAAATGTGATACAATTTAGTTTTTGGCGTTTACTGTCATCATGATAAATCAGTTCAGCCAGTTTTTTGCGGTTTAGACCGCCATTTTCCAAAAGAATATCATCCTGTTGAAAAGCCTGTTTAATTTCTAAAAAATAATCTGTTTGTGAATTTGTCAAATTTTTCGCAATTTGGTCAACATTGATAATTTTGACATCTTTTTTTTGACTTAATATTTCACATATCGTCGTCTTCCCTGAACCAGACGAACCAGTTATTCCAATGATTTTCATAGTTTCTCCTTAAATTTTAATCAACACAATACTAATTACAATCAAAATTCCTGCTATAATTTTTCTAAGCAAATTGTCTTTTTCGTTCAAAAATAAATAACCAACAACCACATTGGAAATAACCGTTAAACTTCCTATTGGCGCAACAATGCTCACATTTTGCAATTGATAGGCTCTTAAAATTGCAATAATCGATAACGACCAAGTGATTCCAGTTGTGAATATCACTTTTTTATCAGCCTTCTTAAACTCATTTTTAATCTCCGAAAATTTGATTCTTTCCACGAAACAAATTAAAAACGCTGGAATTCCTAAAGTTAATGCAACATAGAATGGCAAATTAAAATTGTCAGAAATATTAACATCTAAGAATAAGGCTATCGTATACGCAATATTAGCAAGCACTCCAAGCCAAATATAGCGATTCATTTTAAATTGACCTTTTCTGTAAAAAATAAAAACATTGCTAAATATAATTAACATAGCACCTATAAATTTATGCAAAATAAAATCTTCCTTGGCAAAAGCAATCCCCGCTAATATCATAAAAGTTGTTGATAATTGTTTTAGCATACTAAAAGTAGAGGCTTCTATTCCACTTCTTACCGTCGTATTAACTCGATCGGTTATTGCATAAAAAATTATCGATAGTCCCAAAAAAGCATATACTTTGATGTCACTTGGAAATTTTATTGCAAAAAACGGACAAATTAGTAAAGCAGCTATCACACCAATCATTTCAAGAACAACAGTTAATGCTCCTGCGTTATTCAAGTTTTTCGTAGAAATTTTATAAAATTGCGTAAATATCGTAGACAGCACGATATACAGCACAACATAGAATCCCCAATTATCTAATAAATTCATATTTATTCTCCTTCTTGTTTTTTTTGAAAAATATTAACTAAGTCATTTGTAACTCACGTACACAGTAGGTTTCTTTGGAAGTTAGTATTTTCTATGAAAATACTAACTAAGATATCCGTAAAGCTCATTCTTCACTAACAGCTAACTTAATCGCACTTGTTGCCAAAAAATCACATCGATTATTCCATTCATTATCACTATGCCCTTTTACTTTGATAAACGTCGTTTTATGTTTTTTCGTCAAATCATACAATTCTTCCCATAATTCACGATTTTTTACTGGCTCTTTTCCTGCTGTTTTCCAATTATTTTTCTGCCAATTATAAATCCAACCTTGATTAAACGCATTTACCACATAAGCACTATCACTATAAACTTCCACTTCACATTCAAATTTCAGCATTTTTAATGCTTCCAAAACCGCTGTTATTTCCATGATATTATTTGTCGTATCCTTTTTGGCTCCTGAAATTTCTTTTTTCGTGCCATCACACATCAAAACAGCTCCCCAACCTCCTGGTCCAGGATTTCCAGAACAAGCACCGTCTGTATAAATCATTACTTTTTTCATAAAACTCTTTCCTTTTTTTCATGTTTATGATATTATATCAGTAAATCATAAATTTTACAAGATAGGTGGTGATTTTTTTGAGTGGAATTTTAGCAGTTATATCCGAATATAATCCATTTCATAATGGACACGTCAAACATTTAGCCTATTCCAAACAATTAACAAAAGCCGATTTTTCCATGGCAATCATAACTGGCAATTTCGTTCAACGTGGCGAGCCTTCTCTTGTTGACAAATGGACAAAAGCCGAAATGGCTTTAAAAGCAGGGTTTGACATTGTTCTTGAATTACCTACGATTTATTCGATTTCAAGTGCAGAAAATTTTGCTGGGGGCGCTGTCAAAATTTTAAATAGTTTGGGGATTGTCGACTATTTGTCATTTGGAAGTGAACTGGGCGAAATTGCTCCTTTGGACGATTTAGCCAATCTTTTATATAAAGAGCCAAAAGAACTTTCTTCTCTCATACACCAGCACCTAAAAACTGGTGTATCTTATCCACGCGCTCGTGAGATGGCTTTGATGCAGTTTTTAGGAAATAATAAAACCTACAAACAAGCCTTAACAAGTCCTAACAATATTTTGGGAATTGAATATTTAAAAGCACTTAAAAAATACAAATCTTCCATCAAACCAATTACAATTAAACGTGAATACAGTGACCACAATTCCACTACCATCAAAAAAGGAATCGCCAGCAGTACCACAATTCGCATGATGTTGCAAAAAAAGAAAAACATTCATACCGTCGTTCCGTTTGAAACATATGAACTCTTGGAAAAACAAATCGAAGAACGGAAAAATTGTCACTGGTTTGACAGCTTTTGAAAAAGAAATCATTTATGCTTTGCGTCGTATGACTTTACCAGAAATCGCCTCTTTACCCGATGTTTCCGAAGGATTAGAAAACAAAATCAAAATGGCTGCCAATAATTGCAACAATTTAAAAGACTTGATGAATCAAATCAAATCCAAGCGTTTTACACGGAACGCGTATTCAGCGAATTTTGCTGTATGCGCTCTTGAATATCACGCAAAAAGATATGAATAGCGCAAAAAAAATCACACCATATATTCGTGTTTTGGGCTTTAATAAACATGGCAAAAAAATTGTTTCCGCAATTGCTAAACAAAATCCGAAAACACATATCATTATTTCAGTCAATAAATTCATGGAAAATAATACGGATCATCACCTAAGAAATATGCTATCCAAAGATATTCTTGCCACCAATATTTATACATTGGCTTATCAAAATGAGCCTGTGGCAAATTTGGATTATACGCATAAGGTGATTGAGATTTAAGGAGAATTTGTTTTTTCTTTTTCTTGCTTGTTCATTGATATATTTAACAATTCTTTTAACTTTTTATCCGATAGAATTCTATTAGTTGATATATTTTTGGCTATATAGGTTAATTTTTGATATTTAAAATCTTTTACATCTTTGGTAAGGATTCCAATAATTCGATTTGGATTTAACGTATAATCTCTAATATCTCCTTTTAACAGAGTTTTAGGATAATTAATTTTTTCTCCTTCGTCAAATCCTATCATGATATTATTATTTCCTGCAAGTTTTGTAATGGATAAATACACCTTATTTTGTTTAAAATTACCTATCATTTTTGCATAAAAATTTAAATTGATAAATTTTATTAAGTTATCTAGTTTTAATCCTGTTGTGCTATCCTTGTAATCAAAATCTTGTAACTTTAATCGATTTTTTCTGGCTTTATAAGAAAACTCATAAGCATTTAACTTAGTTTTTACTCCTGACAAATGCTTAAAATGTTCTTTTAAAAAAGTTACCTCATAATATTCTATTTCATTATTTTCTAAATATATCAACAATACATTTTTATTCATTAAATTTTCTTCATACAATTTTGCAGCCTGTTTTATTAGATTTAAGTCATTGATTTTGTCTCTTTTCATACTCCTCCTAAAGCGAAAAGGAATGAATTATATCGCAATATAATTCATTCCCCCATGATTGATTAATTGATTGTCCGCCAATCTGTAAGCCATTTTGCTTACTGAATTTTCAGGTTAGTTGATTGCCTGCCAATCTATGAGTCCTATGTCTCATCGAAATTTCGGATTATTTTGGTGTCAATCCACCCTGATAGATTTACTCTATCATTTTTATTATATTCATTATAGCATAAAAAAATTAATTTTACAAGGCCTTTTTAGCAACTTTTTTCATAAATATGACCTTAACTTTTATTGTGTTACATTTATGTTAATTTGTCAACTTAACAAAATCCTTATTCTATGCTCTTTCCTAATTTACTAAATTTCAAACTCCGCTCCAGCAAACAACTTCTTTACTTGCGTCACACCTTTTAATTGTTCGCCAAAATACTCAATCACTTCATCTGTTGTACAATGTCCCATATATGCACTTTGCACATGATTGTCTTTGAAATATTGCCATTCCTGAATCGTCCTGCAAATAATCTGTTTTTTCATTTTCTAAAACAGTCGGCAAATTCTTAACTGGCACTTCAAATTTTCTCTCAATTTCCCCAAGAAGCCATACATTTTCAAACACTTCATATGGCTCTCTTGTTTCAATTAGGTCAAATTTTTCCAATAATTCTTCCCTTGTTTGATTAATACCTGCATACTCCATATTTCTTGCTAAGCTGTACCTTTTCGTATAGCATTCTGGATGCAAAATCACCGTTTTCTTTGTATTCAAATATTTAAGCCCATTTCCATGGTCCCAATGTCCATGACTCAAAACAATCGTATTTACTTCGTCTAAATTAACACCTAATGTTTCAGCATTTTTCAAAAATGCATCTGTTATTCCCGCATCCAAAAGTAATTTCTGTTTGTCAATTTCAGTACCCTGGCTTCTCCAACAAACGGAACATATTTTTCTTATATTCCTCCACTCCCGGCTGATTGAATGGATTTACGCCTAGCAAATAGCCCGACATCGCTACTGCTTTTTCAAAAAAGTAAATCAATTCTCCGATGTTTTCTTCATCTAATTTTTCAATTTCAATTAACAAGTTTGGCACGTTTCCATTCACGTGTGCTTGAATTGTCCCCTCCATTGCTTTGGCATTGACATAGCCCATTTCTTTTCCTGCTAAATAATTCAGTCCATCCAAATTCTGGTCATCTGCTTGAATCGTAATTTCAGAAGAATTTGTTTTCACTTTTAGAACCGTTTCCATTAAATTTCTTTCGCCATCTTGAATGTATTGTCCCATGGAATGCAAATCGGTTGTTAAATCGACTCCTGCTGGGAAAATTCCTTTTTTGTCTTTTCCTTCGCTTTCTCCATAAAGCTGTTTCCACCATTCTGTAAAATAGTGCAATTTTGGCTCATAATTTGCCAAAATCTCAATTGTTTTACCAGAACGATATAACAAATTTCGAACTAACGCATATTTATAACAATCATTATACTTTATTTCTGGCTCATTATATTTATCTTGCGCCAATTTCGCACCTGCCATTAGTTTTTCGATATCAATTCCAGCCACAGCAATTGGCAATAATCCAACTGCAGTTAAAACCGAAAATCTTCCACCAACATTATCTGGAATAACAAATGTTTCGTATTTTTCCTTATCTGATAAAGTTTTCAAAGCACCTTTTTCTTTGTCTGTTGTCACAAAAATTCTCTCACGAGCGCCTTTGGGTCCATATTTATTTTCCAAAACTTCTCTAAAAATTCGAAACGCGATTGCAGGCTCTGTTGTAGTTCCAGATTTGGAGATGACATTGACAGAAAAATCTTTGTCAGCAATCAAATCCAACAAATCATTCACATAAACAGGACTAATATTATTTCCCACATACAAGATTTGTGGTGTTTTTCTTTTCTTAGAAGATTGTAAATTATAAAATGAATTCGTTAGCGCATCAATCACCGCTCTTGCGCCCAAATACGAACCACCAATTCCAATCACAACCAAAACTTCAGAATTCTTTTGAATTTTACTTGCCGATTCTTGAATTCTTTGAAATTCTTGTTTATCATAATTCGTTGGGAGTTCCACCCAGCCTAAAAATTCATCTTGGTTATTGGCATTTTCATGTATCCTTTTATGAATTTTCGCAATCTCCTGACTATATTCTTGAAATACTCTTTCTTGAATACTCGAATTATCAAAGTTAAATTTAATCATATTTTCCTCCTATGTTTTACATTTCAAATTAACTATATCATAACAAATTTTACATTGCAATAAATTTTTTTCTAATTTTCACAAAATAAACACAAAAATAATATATAATAGAAAGGAAGTTTAAATTTAAAAGGAGGATTTTATGTGTGGCATTGTTGGATACATAGGAACTAAAAAGGCAAAGCCGATTTTAATCGAGGGGCTAAACAAACTAGAATACCGTGGATACGACTCAGCTGGTTTTACCATTTTAGAAAAAGAACATTTTAAAACATTAAAAAATAAAGGAAGAGTCAAAGAATTATCTGATTTGGCAAATCAAGAAAATTTAGAAGGAAGCGTTGGAATCGCACACACGCGCTGGGCAACCCATGGAAAACCTTCTTCTACAAATTCTCATCCACATAACGATAATTCCAATACTTTTTCCGTTGTACATAATGGTATTATTGAAAATTATCATGAATTAAGAAAATTTTTGAGCGAAAATGGCTATCATTTTTTATCCGAAACCGATACAGAAGTGATTCCGAACTTAATTCATTATTATTTCTCACAAGAAGAAAATAGAACCGAAAAATCATTTTTGCGGAGCTGTTAACAAAACTTGTCACCTTTTAAAGGGAAGTTTTGCCATTGGCGTACTTTGTACGCATTTTCCAGATAAAATGATTGTTGTTCGAAAAGATAGTCCGCTTGTCATTGGCAAAGGAGATGGCGAAAATTTCATTAGTTCCGACATTCCTGCCTACTTAAAACTTACGCGCAATTTCTATCTTCTAAAAGACAACGAATTTGCCGTTTTAACCCAAAATGACATCAAATTTTACGACAATGACCTAAATCCCCTTCAAAAAAACATCACAAAAATTGACTGGGATGCTACTTCTGCTGAAAAAAATGGTTATGAAGATTTTATGCTAAAAGAAATCTATGAGCAACCAACTGCTATTCGCGAAACCATTGGAAATCATTTGATAGCAGGTCAAGTGTGTCAATTTGATGAATTAAATTTTTCAAAAGAATTTTTAAGTTCAATTCAAAAAATTTATATTGTAGCCTGTGGAACTGCTATGCATGCAGGATTAACCGCAAAAACGATGTTAGAAAATATTTGTGAGATTAATACCGAAGTTGATATCGCATCTGAATTTCGCTATCGCAATCCTTTGATTAATAAAAATACATTATGCATTTTTATTTCTCAATCTGGCGAAACAGCTGATACCATTGCCGCTCTAAAACTTGCCAAATCAAAAGGCGCCACAACACTTGCCATCACAAATGTTGAAGGAAGTTCTATCACACGTGAAGCCGATTTCGTAAGTTATACACACGCTGGACCAGAAATCGCTGTTGCCTCAACCAAAGCCTATACTTCGCAAATTACTTTATTGGCAATTTTAGTGATTTATTTTGCAGAAATTTTGAACAAAAATTCAGAAACTTTGGCTGACTTAAAAAAATCCATTTTAGAATTACCAACCAAAGCAGAACAACTTTTAAATCATATCGAAGATATTCCAGAATTTGCCAAAGAATTTTATCAAAATAAAGACGTATTTTTCCTTGGCAGAGGCTTAGACTATAATACAGCAGCAGAAGGTTCCTTAAAACTAAAAGAAATTTCCTACATTCACTCAGAAGCGTTTTATAGCGGAGAATTAAAACATGGACCAATTGCGTTAATTGAAAGTGGTACGCTTGTAATTTCGATTTTAACCGTTCCTGATTTAATCGAAAAATCAATTAGCAATATTCAAGAAGTCATCACGCGTGGTGCCAAAACTTTGGTAATCACCGATAAAAATTTAGAACATACGAATTTTAGCAAAATGATAAAAATACCAGAAACCAATCCATTTTTATCACCAATTTTGTCAATTATTCCTCTTCAATTGTTTGCGTATTCGATTACAAAACAAAAAGATTTGGATGTGGATAAACCAAGGAATTTGGCAAAGTCGGTTACAGTGGAATAAAAAGTATGAATGCAGAAGAACAAACGTCCTTCTGCATTTTTTGAAAAGTTTTTAATGGTTGCATAACTTAAATTATGCAAATTTGTCAATCTTTTTTATTCTTGTTTTATTTGCTCAATTTCTTCTTGCGTCAAACCTGTGCATTTTATAATAAGGTCAATATCAATTTTATTTTTTAGCATTTCTTTTGCAATTTCAATTGAATTCTCTTTTTTTCCTTCTTTCCTTGCATAACTTATCCCACTCTTATAATCTCTCTCCCACTTATCCTTCAATTCTTCCAATCTTCGCGTTTCTTCGTCTCCCGACAATTCCACAAATTCCGCTTTTACTTTTCGTAACAATTGATTTTTGCTCTCCGCCATTTCAATCAACTCCTTATCCACATCATCTATGACCGCTAACCATTGATTTACCTTGTTATCCATATCTGGTCGACTTCTTCGAAACTTTGGCAACTCGATAAAATACCACTCGACGCCATCTATCACTACATATTCCCTATGTTCATCCATCACATTTATCGTTTTCGTGATATAATTTTCAAATGGAAACAGTTCATAGTTCAAAATATTTATCATGATTACTTTTTTGATGTTTTCATATTCTTCTCCTTTTGGCGTCATTCTCGTGATTTGCTTTGCTGCGTAAAACATTGTTCTTGCAACGATATTGTGCCTATCGTCTACTTGCATTTCGATATCAACCACAATTCCGTCGTTCAAAACTGCCTGAATATCCAAACTTCCGGCTTTTTCCTGTGGTGAAAATCTCCCCAAATCTACTTCTTGCTCAATTTTTATGGTTTCAATTTTTACTTCTAACAACGCCTCCAAAAAGTCAATTAAAAATACTTCATTCCCTTTTCGGCTGAAAAAAGCCTTGAATATGACATCATTTTTAAGATTATATTTCATTTATTACTTCCTTTCTATTATAGCAAATTTTCTTCTTTTTTTCAATGTTTTTTGCTACAATTTTACATTTTTCGTTCGACAATTACTTTTGTGATTTTTGTTTTTATGAAAAATTTGGCAGAACTGCCTGAATTTTTTTTGAACAAAGATTTTGTTCTTAAGATAGTAAACTTATATCATGACATTTTACATTTGTCAATATATTGTTCCAATTATTCAAAAAGAAGTTATATTATTCCGATACCAGAACAATATAACTTCTTTTTTATATATTATTCCGTTATCGGAATAATATTTTCACTTCATCAACTTCTCAATCTGCTCCTGAATTTCTCGAATGCGATGATTCAAATGAATCACATCCACATCATTTGTGTTAATATCTTCTTTGACCACATTTTCAATATCTTCCATTTGGTCTTTCATTTTTTCAATCCTATCTAAAACATCTAATCGCAAGAAAACTTGGTCATAATTTACAAATTTTTCTTCTCTTTCTAGCAATTGTGGCACTTCTGTCAATTCATAGGCTTCGCCAAAACTTGGAATGGTAACTGGAATTGCTGTATTTTCTTCAATTTTTTGCTTTAATTCTTCTTGCCCTTCTAATTCGCCATGCACCAAGAAAATATGTTTTGGTTTTTGAATGAAAGAATACACAAAATTCAAGAGCCACTCTTGGTCTGCGTGCCCAGAATATCCTTCAATATACTCGATTCGAGCATTTACTGCAATTTCTTCACCAAATATTTTTACTTTCTCTGCCCCTTCCACAATACTTCTTCCCAATGTTCCTGGAGCTTGATATCCCACAAAAAGAATGGTACTTTTCGGATTCCACAAATTATGTTTCAAATGATGCTTGATTCTTCCCACCTCACACATTCCACTCGCTGATAAAATAATGCAAGGTTCATTACTTTCATTCAATTCTTTTGATTCATCTGCTGTTCTTGTAAAACGAAGCCCTGGAAAATCAAGCGGATTATCACCTGATTTGATTTTCTCTTTGATTTCATCATCAAATAAATCCATGTTTTTTTGGAAAATTTCTGTTGCTGAAATCGCAAGTGGACTATCTACATAAACAGGCGAATTCATAATTGTTTTATATTTTTTATAAAACACTTCATCTTGTCCATATTCATCTTTTAGTTTATCAATTTCATATAAAATTTCCTGTGTCCTTCCTACCGCAAATGAAGGAATAACAACCGTTCCACCATGATCCAAAGTTTCGGATACAATGTCTAAAAATAATTTAGCCTTTTCTTCATTTCTGACATGAAGTCGATTTCCATACGTAGATTCCATAATTAAGTAATCTGCATTTTCAATCATCGTTGGTGCACCTAATAATGGTAAATCATTGTTGCCTAAATCACCTGTAAAAACTGCCTTTGTTGTTTTACCATCTTCTTTTGCCCAAATTTCAATAATACTTGAGCCTAGCATATGCCCTGCATCATTAAAACGAAGACTGATATTTTCGTCAATTTCAATAATCTTGTCATATTCTACTGGCACAAAATATTGCAAACACGCATATGCTTCTTCTGCTGTATATAATGGTGGCAAATCTTCTTTGCCTTCTCGCATACGCTTTCTATTTTTCCACTCAATTTCCACTTCCTGAATATGTCCGCTATCTGGAAGCATAATTTGGCATAAATCACAAGTCGCCTTGTGTGCATAAATTGGATTTTGATAGCCTTCGTTGCAAAGTTTTGGAATACGTCCTGCATGGTCAATGTGAGCATGTGTTAGTACCATAAAATCAATACTTGAAATATCAAACAAAAATGGGTCTGAATTTTCCAATTCTTGCGTTACTTTTCCTTGATACATTCCACAATCCACTAAAAATTTTTTTCCGTGCTGCTTCTACTAAAAAGTTAGAACCTGTAACCGTTTGCGCTGCTCCTAAAAATGTTATTTTCATTTTTTTCCTCCTTAATTAAAAATATTTACTTGTTTCTTTTTTCGAATTGCGATATCTTTTTTCTTGCCATTCCACGTTATTTTCCCTTGTTTTTCAAACACCTCTTTATCATAGACCTTTAGTAAAAGACTTTCTTCCTCCAAATTTAGCTCTATTTTTATCTGTTCCAAATCAATGATTCTTGTATCTAAAATATAATGATAGATTTGAAAATTCGTTTCAATATCCATACTCACAATCTTCATAGCGCCCAATTTGCAGGCTTTTGTAATCGCCATTTTTTGCGTATACACAAATGCAGAATCAATTTTCTTGCAATCTTTGATGAGTTTTCCTTCCGCAAAATTCAAATTTTGAAACAGTCTCAACTGAGCAATTATTTTAGTAATTTCTTCTTTTTCCTCTACTTTTTCAATCTTTTTTTCCAAAAATTTCAAAAAGCATTTTTGCAAATCAATTAATTCTTCTTGAACTTTATTTTCATCTTCCTTGTCTTCAATCATTTTTAATAAATTGCACAAAATTTCATAATATTCATCGTTTTCTGTTACACTTTTAATCGAGCGTTTTAGCAATGATAAATAATTCTTTTTTCCCTCGTGGTCCATTCTCCAATCATATAAAAACTGTTCATTCTTTATCATCATAATATTTTGATACACGATATTTGCCACAAAATCCATTTTTTCATGAGAATCAATATCCCAAGACCAACCATTGAAATTTTTTAAAATTTCTACCATATTTTGCTTATAACCATTGACTAATAAGTTTTGCAAAACTTGCCTTGGTTCAAACTCTTTCTTTACAAAAAAATATTTTGGCTCAATATCTGCAATCGCCTCCAACATCGCAAGTTCCGTTGGATACAATAAAATACTTCTTTCCTTTGAATTAGTAAGTGCATTTACATTATTTTTCACAAGCAAAGTAGCCTGAGATGACTCAGGCTCAACAATTTTTATATGTTCACAATAATTTTTAATTACCCTTAAAAGGGTCTCAAAAAAAACATCTTTGGGCACACAATCAACCTTTACTCGAGCATAATCTTTATAAGCAATTTCTAATTTATAAACCATGCTTAAAGCTAAACTTTTCGCAATTGAAGAAAATGTTTTCTTCTCTAAAATTTCTTCCAGCAAATTATGATAATCTTTTAATTTCGAAAAAAAGTTCATTGATTAATGCTCCCTTCTACCATACTAATTTTCAACATTCGCACTTGCTTCTGGTGTGGATACTGGTTGTGCCATACTTAATTCTTGCAGTCTTTCCATGGTAATTAAAACCTGTCTTGGTTTACTTCCTTCGTATCCTGAAATAATTCCTCTTGCTTCCATTTGGTCAATAATTCTACCTGCACGCGCATAACCTACTTTAAATCTTCTCTGGATAAATGATGTAGAAGCTTGTCCTACTTCAACCACTGTTTTGATGGCTTCTTCTAGGAATGGGTCTGTGTCATCATCTTCGTCTGGAACTTCTAATTCTTTGTCAGTTTTATTGGCTCTTTCAATTTCTTCCAAAATATCTTCGTTGTAGGTTGCTTCTCCACCATTTGATTTGACAAAATCAACAATTTTTTCAACTTCTTGGTCAGAAACAAACGCCCCTTGTACTCTGGTTGGTTTCGAACTTCCGATTGGATAAAATAGCATATCTCCTTTTCCCAACAATTTCTCAGCACCAACCATATCCAAAATGGTTCTAGAATCGATTTGTGAAGAAACCGCAAATGCAACTCTAGATGGAATATTGGCTTTAATAATACCTGTGATAACATCTACCGAAGGTCTTTGCGTTGCAATAACTAAATGCATTCCAGCTGCTCTTGCTTTTTGCGCCAATCGGCAAATAGAATCTTCTACTTCTTTGGCTGCCACCATCATTAAATCTGCCAACTCATCAATAATAATAACAATTTGTGGCAATTTTCCTTCTTCTTCGCCTGCCATAGCGTTATAACCTTTTAAATCTCTAACACCTTTTGTAGCAAATAACTGATAACGATTTTCCATTTCCTGAACCGCCCAAGCAAGCGCACCTGCTGCTTTTCTCGAATCCGTAACAACAGGAATTAGCAAATGCGGAATTCCATTATAAACAGAAAGTTCAACCACTTTTGGGTCAACCATCACCAATTTTACTTCACTCGGTTTGGCTTTATAAATAATACTCGTAATCAAAGTATTGATACAAACTGATTTTCCAGAACCTGTCGAACCTGCAATCAGCACATGAGGCATTTTTCCTATATCTGCCACAACAGCTTCCCCAGCAATATCTTTACCAAGCGCCACAGACACTTTCGATTCTGCATCTTCAAAAGCAATAGATTCGATAATTTCTCTTAAATGAACCACTTCTTTTTCTCGATTTGGAATTTCAATTCCAACTGCTTGTTTTCCTGGAATTGGTGCTTCAATTCGGATACTTTCTGCTGCTAAATTAAGAGCGATATCGTCTGACAATTTTGCAATTTTGCTTACTCTTACGCCTTCTGCTGGTTTTAATTCGTATCTAGTAATCGCAGGACCAACGGAAACATTTTCTACTTTGGCAGAAACACCAAAACTATACAGCGTTTTTTGAAGTTTCGTTGCTGTATCCGTAAGACTTTTTTTACCGCCTTTTAGACCTTTACTTTCCCCTTGTTTCAATAATTCAACTGGTGGAAATTCATAGTTTTCGTCCTCTGAAACAATTGTATTATGCTCTAGTTGCAAAACTTCTTTTACCTTTTCTTCTTTTTCTTCTGCCTTTTGAACAAATAAGTTGCTTTCAATTTCATTTGGATTTAGAACTTCTTTTGGCTCTACTGCAACTTCCTCTTTCTTTTCTTTTTTATGGAAAATGCTAAAACCTGTATTATTTGACTCTTCTTCACCTTGGTTGTTTAAATTTATTGTAATCTGGTCATCATCAATTTCTGGTGTTATTTCATCATCAATTGTATAAAAACCTGAATTTTTCAACTTTTTTTCTTTTTTATGATTTAATTTTTGATTTTGTATCATTTCTTCTTTGATATGTTGTTTTGTCCTTGCCATTCTTTCTTCACGACGCGATTCTAATTCGGCACTTCTTTCATTTCGACGTTGTTCTTTTCGTTCTTCTAATGCATCTAGAATTTCCAAAATAAATTCTGCTGGCTTTAAACCAAACGTAAATACTAGCATGATAATTGCAATTCCTGTCACACTCACCGCCGCGCCAAACATTCCAAGTAAGCTAATTAATGGATAGGCAATCACTGTTCCAATAGTTCCACCACCAATACCTGTGCTTCCGAAGTTCATAAGCTCTTTCCAAAATGCTACTAAATTCCATATCCATCGTTAAAATCGTTTTTTTGGATATCTGATAAATTGACATCATGGCTGCAATGCAGGCTGTAAACACAAAGAATTGGCATATTTTAGAAAAAAGATAGTCTTTGTCATTTTTTACTAAAGAAATGGAAATTCCAATCATTCCTAATGGAATAATATATTTAATTTTTCCAATAATTCCTCCTAAAACTGGGCTTAATATCTCGCCAACTGTGCCAGTTTCCGCATAAATTAAAATCATTAATAAAATTCCTATCACAAAACAACCGATTACTGCTAAATCAATACTACTATTTTTTTTCTTTCTTTGTCTTGTAGGCGTTGTTTTTTTACGTTTTTTTCCCATTTATAACATCCTCCTAAAATACACCTTCACTCTTTCATCATATACTAAATTCCACAATCTGTCAAAGGCATTTTACTTAAATAAATTATTCTGCGGAACTTCCGCAGAATAATCTTCGTTTACTTTAATTCTTTTCGATTATTTTGTACGGTTTCTAGCGCAGTTTTAATGGATTCTTCTACGTTATTTAAAGTTTCTCCTAATCGAATCATATTATTCTCAATATTGCTCAAAATTCCATCTGCATAATTAATGGCATCTTTGCTGTATTCTCGATACATATCATTGGCTTCTGCAATAATTTCGTTTTTCTTGTCATAGGCTTTTCTGGTGATTTCATGTTCATCAATCATGGAAATAATTCTATTTTCTGCTTCTTTGACAATATCTTCTGCATCTTTTTGGGCTTCTGCAATAATTCTCTCACGCTCTTCACGAATCCATTTGGCTTGTTTTAATTCATCTGGCAAATTCAGACGGATTTCTTTAATCACATCTAGCAATTCATTTTTATCAACAATGCATTTTTCTGTGAAAGGTACATTTTTTCCTTTCTCTAAAATATCCTCTATGGTTTCCAGAAGGGTAAAAATTTCCATACTTAAATAACATTCCTTTCTTTTCTGCCTATTTCCTTTTCAAAAATAGAAGTGTAACTCTTCCATATTTCCTTTGGTCATATATCTCAAATAAATTCCATTTTTCTATATTTAGAACCACTTTTTCTGTTTGGTCTGTTTCTATAATAATGATGCCATTTTCCTTTAATAAATCATATTCTGCTATTTTCTGACTTGCTATTTCTGCAAAATCCGTCTCATAGGGTGGATCTAAAAACACAATATCAAACTTTTCGTTTCGCGTTTTCAAAATTTCTAACACAGACAAATAATCTCTCTGAAAAATTTGTACGTCTGATTTTGCCTTTAACTTTTCCACATTTTGTTCTATCGTGTGGATTGCATCTTTGGATTTATCACACAAAATTGCCTTACTTGCCCCACGGCTTATTGCTTCCAAACTAAGTGCCCCACTACCAGCAAATAAGTCTAAAATCGTTGCCTCTGGCAAATCAAATTGCAGAATACTAAATAGCGATTCTTTAACTCTGTCTAATGTTGGTCTTGTATTCAAGCCTTCCAAGGTATACAATTTTGTTCCCCTATGTTTTCCACCAATTATCCTCATCTAATTCCTCTATGTTACAATTTCTGAATTTATAGTTTCATTTTATTCCAATTTTTTGAAAAGTCAATAGGATTTGTCAAAATGTAATAAAGACTTAATATTGTTGTAATATTGTAAAGGAAAATTTACAAAAATGTAATAAAAAAGAAACCCAAAATATTAAATTCTATCTAATATTTTAGATTTCCTATAAATTTTCAATTTAAGACTTTCTCTATACTTCCATGATAATCGGCAAAATCATCGGATTTCTCTTCGTCGTCTTATAAATATATTCTCTCAAAGAATCTCTGATTGAGCTTTTAATGGTTGTCCAATCCGTAATATTATTTTTCACGCATTTGCTAATTTCCTTCTTTATCACAACTTTCACATCATCCATTAAATTCTCGGATTCGCGCACATACACAAATCCTCTTGAAATAATATCTGGCCCTGCAACCACTTCGCCTGTAGATGAATCCATGGTAAGTACGACAATAATTAAACCATCTTGTGACAAATGTTGTCTGTCTCTTAAAACAATATTTCCAACATCTCCAACCCCTAATCCATCAACCATTACCTTTCCAAATGGAACAGTTCCACTTAAATGAGCACGGTTTTCATCCATTTCCATTACACGTCCATTGGTCATCAAAAAGATATTTTTTGGGTCAACTCCCATTAGTTTAGCGGTTTCACTATGCGCTCTTAAATGTCTATATTCGCCATGAACTGGTATAAAAAATTTAGGTCGAACTAAGGCAAGCATTAATTTCTGTTCCTCTTGACAGGCATGACCTGATACATGAATATCTGCCAAAGAACTATACACCACTTCTGCTCCAATTTTCATTAAATCATCAATGACTTTGGCAACAAATTTTTCATTGCCTGGAATTGGTGTCGCGGAAATAATCACTAAATCATTTGAGGTAATATGCACTTTTCGATGTTCGCCAGTTGCCATTCTGGTAAGTGCTGACATTGGCTCTCCTTGGCTTCCAGTTGTGATAATCACAAGTTGCTCATCTGTGTAATTATTAATCATGTCAATATCAATAAACACATTTTTAGGAACATCAATATAGCCAAGTTCCATCGCGGTTTCAATCATGTTGACCATACTTCGTCCAGAAACTGCAATTTTTCGATTGTTGGCAACTGCTGCATCTACAATTTGTTGAATACGATATACATTTGACGCAAAAGTTGCCACTACAATTCTTTTGGTACAATTGATAAACAATTTATCAAACACTTCGCCAACTGTGCGCTCAGACATTGTGTAACCTTTTCTTTCAGCATTGGTACTGTCTGACATAAGTGCTAAAACGCCTTTATTTCCAAGTTCAGCCAAACGTCCAAAATCCATCGTGTCATCATTAATCGGCGTATAATCAATTTTGAAATCTCCTGTGTGAACAATCACGCCAACTGGTGTATGAATCGCTAAAGCCACTGCATCTGGAATGCTGTGGCAACTTTTGATAAATTCCACTTTAAATTTTCCCAAACTAATTTTATCGCCTTGTTTTACCATATGCATTTTGGCTTGTTTGGTTAGACGATGTTCTTCTAATTTATTGTTAATTAGGCCAACGGTCAACTTCGTTGCATAAATCGGAATGTTCATTTCCTTCAATAAATAAGGAATGGAACCAATGTGGTCTTCATGCCCATGCGTAATGACAAGGCCTCTGATTTTATCTTTATTTTTCACCAAATACGTAAAATCTGGTATAACCAAATCAACGCCAAGCATATCATCATCTGGAAAATAGACTCCGCAGTCTACAATAATCATATCATTTTCATATTCAAAAACAGTGATATTTTTTCCAACTTCTTGAAGTCCACCCAAAGGAATAATTTTTAATTTCGGTTTTTTGAAACCAACTTCTTCTTTTTGGTTATTTGACAGTTGCTTTTTGTTCGTCTTTATGACTGGCTTTTTCTCTCTTTTATCCTCCTTTTTAATATTAGGTTTCATTTCCTTTTTCTCATTTCTTCTTATTCCTGTATGTGAAACAGGTCTATTTTCTCGCCTATTTTTCACAAATTCTTCTCTTTTTCTTTCCATTTTTCTCTCCTTTTCTTCCGTATCAATTCTTTAATACATTTTTAATTTATAAAAAATTTTTCTTTTTTAGCCGTTCTTTATCCAATTTAAAGTCATTTTGGTTCTATTTTCCCCAAAATAAAAACATTAATTTTAAGTTAAGCGTTTTTCTCCTTTCTTAACTTTCCCATTTTTCATTATATCATTAATTTTTCGCACCTTTTTAATGGCTTTTGCACACATAAGCCATATTCATTTTAACTTCCGAACACATCAATATTTTTATATAAATCTCATTCTTGTATCAATAAAATTGATAACTTATGTTTTATAGTATACTACATTTTCTAAAAAAAGTCAACTAAAATTTTATTATTGCCTCTAATAATAAAAAGAAGATTTTTTCAAAATCTTCTTCCTTCTTTTAAACATATAATTTCTTTAAAATTGCTATTTCCTTTTCATAGCCTTCCAATTCATTCGGCGTTTCTAAAAAGAATGGTAAATTTTTTAAGCTTGGATGATTGATTATTTCCTCAAACGTCTGAATTCCTAGTGTTCCTTCCCCAATTTTTTGATGCCTATCTTTATGAGCTCCCAAAGGATTCATACTATCATTTAAGTGAATTGCTTTTAATCTATTGAAACCAATAATTTTATCAAATTCTTCCAAAACCCCATTCAAATTGTTTACGATATCATATCCTGCGTCCGAAACATGACAAGTATCTAGACATACACCTAATTTATCCTGTAACTTTACGCCATCAATAATTTGTCTGATTTCTTCAAATTGACTGCCAATTTCACTCCCTTTTCCTGCCATGGTTTCTAGTAGAACGGTTGTGGATTGTTCTGCTGTCAGAACCATATTAAGTGCATCAATAATATACTCAATTCCAGTTTCAATTCCTTGCCCTACATGGCTTCCTGGATGAAAATTATACAACTGATTTGGCGTATATTCCATCCTTTTCAAATCGTCTTTCATAATGTTAATGGCAAATTCTCGGACTTCTGGCTTATCAGAACAGCAATTTAAAGTGTATGGCGCATGTGCCAAAATCACTTCGATTCCGTATTCTTGTGCTAATTTTTGAAATTCTGCAATATCGTTTTCGTCAATTGCCTTGGCACTCCCACCACGTGGATTTCTAGTAAAAAATTGAAATGTATTTGCGCCAATTCTGTGGGCTTCTTCTGCCATATTTTGGTAGCCTTTGCTACTGGACAAGTGACAACCTATTTTAAACATCAAAATTCACCTCATCTAATTCATCATCAATGTATGTGCTGAGTTGTTCTAACTCAATATTAGCAGCCTCTTCGCCATATAAATCCAAAATGGTTTGCAAATCATTTGAAAATTCTTTTAACATAACCATTTTAATGCTAACATCTCTTGCACTGTAATAATTATCAATCACTTTCTTTAGTTTAATAATAAACCCAACTTCTGGTTTCATAATTTCTTGATTTTTCTTAGCGCGGTCCACCAACATTTCTTTGATTAAAACAATATCCTCATTGCTAGCACACATTATTCTTTGGAACATTTTGTAAGGGTCATAATAGTTCAAAATAGCTTTGTCCATACATTCTGCATCAAAACGATCGTAAAATGTTTCCATTTTCATTGGAATGCATTTGAAAATGTCGTCTGCTTTTTCTTCATACATTTTTTGTTCTAAATTTTTATTTAACTTATGAAAATACTGCAAAATCTCGTCCATGTCTTCGCCAACATCAATTCCGATTCTAGTTAATTCCTCATCCAAATTGTCGCAATATTCTGACGTTTCCGAGACTTTATCCATTCCCTCAATAAATAATTGTTTTACAGTTGGCATATCATAATCAATCAATTTACGTCTACTAAAATAACTAAAATACGCAAACAACTTGACAATTTCGATTAACTTCAAATTTCCTTCTTTAATATCTTTGATGATTTCTTCAATCACATTTGGAAATTGGTCGTCCGAAATTTTCCAATATTCTTCGGTAAGAAGTCTTTTGTAGCCTGGAAGTTTTTCCGTATCAATGGTTTTGATGATGTTTTCCATGTCATCTTTGAAAAGTTTCATATCAAAAATTCTAGTTCGAACATAAACTTCAATAAATTTGAAGAAACGATAATCGGATTTGAAATTGAAGTAGTAATTGTTATCAAATTCTTTGATGTAGTATTGTCGATTGTCCATCAAAACTCTTGAAGAAACAAGGATTGCCTTATATTCTTCATTACTACTAATGTTCACAAATTTATCTTTCGTGATTTTTCCTGATTTGATTTCAAAAGAAACCGCAATTGTAAAAATCAGCATGGTTTGCAAAACGCGCAAATTTGTGTTAGGAAAGGCTTTGTTGACATTTTCAAATACTTTTTTAAAGTCGTTTAATGCGTGTTTTAGAATTCTTAAATTTCGCGTGCCTGATTTCATAAATGTATTGGTTATCAAATTGGTATGCTGACGTAGAAATGTGATTAAATCTTTGTCATTTTCGAAACGCATTAGAAGTCCATTGATGATGTAATTGAATTTGGGCGCATATTCAAAGGTTTCGCCAATTAATTTTTCTTTGATTCTTTCGTAATCATTTGCTTTATCGAAAACGTATTCAATTTTGTCGGCAATCTTCTCAACCATAGGTTTATCAGTTTGTAGGAGGTTTCCTTCTTTGTCTAAAAGATAGGTTGCAATAAAGGTTTTCATTTCCAAATTGGAACTTTTTAGTTTGGTGGAAAGTTCCTTTTCGTTACAAATAATAATAGTTTTGATATGGTCGTGTTCTACGAAATTGTTGATGTATCCTAGGATATCGATAACATCAACATTGGCTCTTTCCAAGTCGTCGAAACATAAAATTTTGTTGTCTGTAGCAAAAAACTCGTCGTAGTTTACTTTTTCTCCATTTTTGGTAACCCCAAAAAAGTTCGCCATATCAAGACCTGTTTTAGCGTATTCTGGAATTGTAGTTTCGCCGTGCGTATCCATATATTTTTTCAAGTTTTTATCCATAAGTTGCGTGGTTTCAATAAATATTTTTTTGCTGATATCTTCCAAATTTGAAATACCATAAAGTGACATATAAATCGTGGAATATTTTCGACCATTTAACTGCAAAGATTCGATTTTATTACGTACTTTGTTATTCCAAAAATACGTTTTTCCACTTCCCCATTCACCATTAATCATAATAGCATAATCAGTATAATCTGCTCTTACATAATCTAATATACTTTCTATTAATTCTTCCATTGTTTCTCCTTTTATTTTGTTTTTTTCTGTAGTATTTTTTCCGTTTTTTGCTGTTTTATTTGATTAAAATGTATTTTATACTATAATGGATAAATTTTCAAGAGTAAAATAAAAAAAACAAAGCATAGTCATTATTTAACATAACTATGCCTTGTTTTTTGGCTTAATCAAGTCGATAATCGATTGTATTATATCGAATCTCAATCTCCTTTTTCTTTGCATTATAGCCCGTATAAAGATGTGCGATATAAGGTTCTATTGAGCCTGGACCTGTAAAATTCTGCCAAAAGAACATCCTGTCTCTAAAAGTTTCCGTCTTCTCTACTGCATACCAACCAGCATATCCTCTCCTTTTGTCAATAATTGTTTGCCAACTTGGTTCAATATGTAAGAAATCTTCGATAATTCCCATTTGGCAACCATTTAATGAGCCGATAAACGCATCCCAATTGCCAAATTTGTCGTGAAAAACGTATTCTTCTTCCTTGGTATCAAAATGAAGCATATGATTTCCACTCGGAAGGCGAACCGTATTAGTCCACTTGCTTTTTACCACGTCAATGATGTCATTATCTAACCAAATGATTACATCATATGGCGTACAATTACGCACTTTGACTTGGTATGCTGGATTCTGAACTGGCTTAATGGAACGTTTTTGCAAAGACCATTTTCTGGGCATATGCCAGAATTCAATCACACCATTGTTCAAAATAGGTACAACATCATTTTGCAAAAAGCCCTGCCTGAGTTCTCTTCCCGTAATTACGCCACCTTCTTCGTCAAACCAAAACTTTCCATGTGGCGTATTTACCCAAAACCTTGAAATCCAATACTTTGAAGATAGTGTCTGGGATTCATTTTCGTACAATTTGATCCATTGTGTAGAACTCTCGCTAACTATCGCCAAATCATATTTTGTGCAATTTTTAAATGTGATTTCATAGGTTTGTGCTGGTCTTTTCTAAGCAGCATATTGATGGTTGGCATCTTCTACAAATTCCCACCTATCACCTTCATAACTATAAATTTTCCGCATTTTTCTACCTCCTTTAATTGGTTATTGTAACCTTATAAATTCCTTAAAACACAATATTGTTATGGATTTAGTATAACACAGAAATTGTTTTTTGTAAAGTATCTAAAAACCCCCAATTTTGCAAAAATTCGCAAAATCGGAGGATTTTTTCAATTATTCAATTTTCCTTTTCGGAATTTTTCCGCAAAAGGCTCTTTTGAAATACATTTTCTACAATGCTGTAAACTTTCAACATACTCTATGCCCTGCTGTGAAAGCATTTCCCGACTTTCTTTGTCATTGTATAGTTTCTCAAGTTCCTCTGTCGTTTTTGGTTGCAACACGTTGATTCTCTTTTCTTCTTAAAATAATTGATTTTTCCAATAAAACAACGTATATATTATACCACATTTTAGCAAAAAAGTCAAGTTGTACTGACCCCAAAAAGTTGGACACTATTTTAAGCACTCATCAAGGAAT
>CANEDP010000010.1 GCA_947426305.1 uncultured Clostridia bacterium
ATATTTTTTATTTTATCACGGAAGGATTTTTTACACAACTTTTTCTATACTCTCGCCAAACTAGACAAAAAAGGTAGATAAACTCTACCTTTTTTCAACTTTTCTCCTATCCACTTCCGAAAACTCCAACATTTCCAATCCTTTTTGCACATACTTATTTTTCATAAAATAACGCCATATCGTCCCATTCAAATAATTTTCCATCATCACAAGCCCAATTCCTTTATCGATTCCAATATATTCCTTCGCAAACCATGGCTTAGAATCTTCCAAATTAAACCCATCTTTAAGTCCATATTTCCCCCACAATTTCGGAAAATGATTATAATAATATTCCATTGCCTTAATGCTTTCTTCTGGCGCAAATACAATCGAGCCAATCGCGCCACATGGCGTCACGGTTCCATCATTTTCTACGCACAAATTGCCATTGCAAGGTTCAGCACCAAAACAGCCATAACCCTTTGGACCAAGACAAGCCGTTAACCCCCAAGAATTTTCTCCATACGTTTTAAACTGCTCCTTGCAATCAATGCAATATTGCCTATTGGCCAATGTCGCCTTCCTCGAATTCTCAAACCAATCCACACCATTTTTATCTTTTCGATTCCTAAAATCAATCCAAACATGTGAAAATTGGTACGTAAACAGCGCTCCACAATATGTATAAATAATATCTTTTATTCCATGATAATCCATCTTTTTTCGTTCAAAATCATCATACATACTTTTATCCACCGGAAAACTAGGCGAAGCCACTCCCAAAATATAAACCATCAATTGCTCCGCATACATATCCCAATATCCCCAAAAGCCTTTTTCTGGCGTATATCCCATATAAAAATGATTGGTTTTCTGATTTCGATACCATTCCCAATTCACTTTTTGGTATAATATTTCCGCCTTCTCCTTTACTTGACCTTGAAAATATTCACCAGCCGTCATCGCTCCACACATCAAAATTGCCGTATCAATAAGGGAAATTTCGCAATTCCACTCCCTTTTTCCACTATTCATATTCACAAAATGATAATAAAACCCATTTTCACCTTCCACGTGATTCAGAAAAGTATCCAACGTCTTGCTCACTCTGTCATAGGCTTTACCAAACGAAATCCACTTTCGCTCCACACCAATCACCAAAGCAGCCAAACCATAACCAACCGAAGCAATACTTGCCACATCATTCGAAAGCAGAGTTTTATCCCTTACCAGTCCATATCCTTGACTTTTTTCCTCTAAGTTGACTTCCTTCATAAAAAAATCAAAACTTTTTCTCATTTCTTTCAAAATAAGCTTTTCTCCATAACACTTGAACCATCTCATATACACACCTCTATAATCTAATTATAGAAGATTTGTATTCTACAAATCAATGGTTATTTCTGGAAAATCTATTTTCTCATCATGCCCAAAGCAGCTCTTTTTCCAGCAGCCAAAGCCCTGCAAACCGTTGATTTACTTTCTGTTACATCACCACCTGCATAAACATTTTCTATATTCGTTTGTCCATTTTCGTCAACTTGAACCATTCCCCAATCATTTAAAACAATTCCTTCTTTTTCCAAAAGCGCTTTTTCTGGTTTCAAACCAATGGCAAAAACAACTGTATCTGCTTCCACTACAAATTGTGTATCTTTTACATCTACTGCCTTACCTTCCACAATTTCAGTTTTCATGCAATTAACCGATACCATTTTTCCACCTTCAACATTTGCTGAAATTACACGCGTCAATGGTACAAATTCAACACCGTCTTCAATCGCTTCTTTCAACTCGATTTTTCGTGCTGGCATATGTTCTTCATCTCTACGATACAAAATTTTTACGGATTCCGCGCCCATTCGTACCGCCACTCTAGCAGTATCCATAGCCACATTTCCTCCACCAATCACAACTACTTTTCCCAAATCTCGCAAAAACTGATTTTCATTATACGCTTTTAAAAATACATCTGACTCATAAACAGATTCCAATTTTTTTTCTGCTAAAGAATACGTTGTAGAAGTCGTTGCTCCGATAGCTAGAAAAATACTATCAAACTCCTTTTTCAAACTTTCTATCGTAATATCTTTTCCCAATTCCACGCCAGTTTTTATAATTGCTCCCATATTTTCAATTTTTTTGACAATATTTTGCACAATTTCTCGTGGCAAACGAAAATCTGGAATACCATACCATAAAATTCCGCCAGCCACCTTGTCCTTTTCAAAAATGGTAACATCATATCCATTTTTCAAAAGTTCGATTGCACATTCAATTCCCGCAGGACCTGAACCAACAATCGCCACTTTTTTGCCATTTTTTTCGCACTTTTCTATTTTATACTCAATCTTATTTTCTATCGCCCATTCATTAATAAATTGTTCCAACTGCCCAATTTTTGTTGGGGTTTGCTTAATCCCACGAATGCAACTTCCTTCACATTGGTCTTCTTGTGGACACACCAAACTACATATATGACTAAAAATATTATTATCTAATAAAATTTTATATGCTTCTTCATACTCTTCTGTCTTTATTTTGTCAATAAATTCAGGGATATTAGTCTGCATCGGACAGCCTGTTTTACTACAAGGTTTAACTTTGCAATTCAAACACCATTTTGCTAAATCCTTTATTTCTTCTACATTTTTCATATTTGATTCCTCCCTAAGATTGTATTCATCATACAACAAACGAGAAGAAATAGCAAGTCTATTTATCATTTTTCTTTGTGATATTTTCTAGTCTTTCGACAACTTCCTTTTGCTCATCTAGCCCCAACCAAGTATAATAACTTGGGATAAATTCCCCATATTTCGTCACATTTTTTTTCGATTTTTCTTGCATAAAAATACCTCCTGCTCTTATTTTTTGCAGAAGGTAATCTTTTCATTCAAATTATTTTTTCAAAAAATGCTCTACTTTTTATTATATCACATTTTTCAATTTATGTCAAGTTGACAAATTTTCAAAAATGTGCATTACCCAAGCATTACATCTAGAACCATCATCACTACAAACCCAATTGTCACTCCAATTACTCCAATCATGGATTTTTTGCCTTCGTGAATTTCTGGAACTAATTCTTCTACCACAACAAATATCATCGCACCTGCTGCAAATGCTAGTAAATAAGGTAAAATTGGCACAACAACATTGATTAATAATATGGTTATCACAGCTGCAATTGGCTCCACCATTCCAGATAACACACCATACACAAACGCTTTCCCTTTGCTCATTCCTTGTAATTTAAGTGGCATTGAAATAATAGCTCCTTCTGGAATGTTCTGAATCGCAATTCCGAACCGCCAAAACAACTGCCTCTAACAAAGCAATTCCAGCATTCCCTGCTAAAAATCCTGCAAAGCAAACTCCTACAGCCATTCCTTCTGGAATATTATGTAGAGTTACAGAAAACAATAACATATTCATCTTTTTTCCATTTTTCTTAGCTTCCACTTTTTCTGCCATTTTATTAATAAAAATTAAAAATATTACCCCTAAACTTAATCCAACAGCCGCAGGCAACCATGATATTTTGCCTTGGTTTTCTGCCATTTCAATTGCTGGCAATAGAAGTGACCACACACTTGCTGCAATCATAACACCTGATGCAAAACCTACAATTAATTTTTGAAATTTTTCACTCATATGATTTCGAATAAAAAATACAAAACTACTTCCCAAAGTCGTTCCAATAAACGGTATCAAAACTCCTCCGATACTATATAATATATTTTCCACTTTTTTTGCCTCCTATATTATATAGTATGTCGCTTGTTCACATTATGTTAATTTTGTTTTTTTAAATACAGAACATTCATATCCACATCATTTTCTATTCCATTCACTCTGCCAGATTCACTCATCTGCCAAATAGAATATTCTCCTTCATACGTTACTTTTCGATTATATTGTGCCAGCCAAATGTCATATTGGGTTGGCTCCCAGATTTGCTCTAAATAAAATTTGCTACTATACAGCATTCCTTTATACCCAAACTCTTGCACCGTATCCAAAAACACATTTGCCACTTTATTGAGTGTATAAAAACTCATGCCAGCTTGGTTAAAAGAATTCCAATTTTCCCAATCAAAAGCAATTGGTAAATCCAGTTCAACATTTTGCAAATGTTCTTTTATCCAATGTGCTTGCTCGATGGCCTGCTCTACATTTTTGGCATAGGAATAAAAATAAATTCCTACTGGAATATTGACCGATTTTGCTCCTTCTATATTGGCAACAAAATAAGGATCTAACTCACACGCTCCATCATATTTAGCTTGATAGCCAATTCGTATCATCACAAATTCAATTCCCGCCTTCTTGACTTCTTGCCAATCAATTTCTTCTTGCCATTTTGATACATCAATTCCAATTTTCGTATCTTCCGTTTTATAATCTCTTAAAACATCGGCTATATCCAGTTTTTTTGCCTTCTTTTTTTCTTCCTCTTTTTCTTTCACATGAAGTACAAAATCCTTTTTCGCCTGATTCCCACTCGAATCTGTTACAACATAGGTTAACGGATAATCTCCTACTTGGTTTACATCATATTCTCCCAAGATTTCTCTCTTCGGATTGTCATCCACCTCATCTCCACTGAGTAACACATCTATCAAATTTTTGTTATAGCCTAAATTTACTGTATAGGAATTTCCACTCAATATTTGTGGTGGTTTCGTATCGATTACTTTTACAGTAAATTCAGCTGTTTTTCGTTTGTTTTTTCGATTGGTATATTCAAATAAAATTTGCATTTCTCCTAATTTTTCTGTATTAATTTGGTAATCATCTACTAAGTTTCCATCCAAATTTTCAATCAAATCCGATATTTTTATGCTCTCTCCAAATTCAACCGTTAAATCTTCTTTTAAACGAATAGCTTTTGCATCGATTTTCTTATTTTTTTCATATTGCCAAAAACAAATTCCTATTATCAAGATTATAATGAACGGTATCACAACTATTCCCACTTTTTTTCTCATTTTTTTCACTTTCCTTTTTATTCGTTCGATTTATGGCTTTCTCCTGTTAAATAATCAATCGCAATTCCCGGTTGAGCATTATAAACAAACACATTGAAACAAATACCTTCTCCTCTATCCTCCACTGAAAAACCTTCCATTTGAACCCCTTTGGCAACCAAATTATTTCCCTCAAAAATCGGCGTAACACGATACAGTACATGATGATTCGTCTCTTCCACATAATCAGCTACCTGATTTTCAAAAGGCAACATACCATTCATATTAAAATATCGCGTTCCAGTAATTAAATTTTTCTCGTTTGCATTTTCTCCAGCCAATTGATACCCAATCAAATGGCAACGATTGTAGAGATATTTTCCTTCCACCAAATCGTCATATCTTACCGTATGCCAACCAGTTGGTTTCACATTTCCAATTTCGCCTCTTTTTTCCGTCGGCATAATTTCCTTGCAAACATTTGCATACGCGATTCCACATCTACCCCATTCATCTAAATCACTGTATTTCTCAAAAGGTTCCAAAGTATAATCACTTTCCTCAAAAAAAGGGCGATTTTCATTTAGCACAACATAGGACATATCCGAAAACTCTGGAATTTCGTCCAGATTAAAAGAGATTTCAGAATTTGACTCCGAAACAACCTGCTCAGCATCTTTTTCATACACACCAAATAGTGCAATTAGCACCAATAAAACAATGCTAATGATACTTTGTTGTACACTTATTTTTCTTCTTTTGCTCATTTTTTCTCCTTAAATAAAAATAAGATATTCTACTTTTCGAATACCTTATTTTTTAAATATGGTTTATGATAGCATATTTTCTCGAATTTGTCAAGTTGACATAACTACAAAAAATGTGATATAATAAAAGGTTAGCCCTAAATTTCTGATTCAATATGAATCAATCGATTATATTTTACCACTCGGTCTGTTCTACAAGGCGCGCCAGCCTTAATATATCCTCCATTGACTGCAACTGCCAAATCTGCCACAAAACTATCTTCTGTTTCTCCTGAACGATGCGATACAACCACTTTATACCCATTTTGCTTTGCCACTTCGATACAATCCAGTGTCTCTGTTACAGTTCCAATTTGATTTGGTTTTATCAAAATCGAATTGGCCACGCCATTTCGAATTCCTCTTTCAAAACGAGTTCGATTGGTGACAAAAATATCGTCTCCGACTAGCATTACTTTGTCTTTTAACTCATCACTTAATTTTTTCCAGCCTTTCCAATCTTCCTCTGCTAAGCCATCTTCAATGGAAATTAGCGGATATTTTTCGGTTAGACTTTTCAAATATTCGATCATTTCGTCTGTTGTCTTAAATTCACCTGTTTTCCAGAATTCGTAGCCTTCTCGATTTGTCTTTTTGGCGCTATCGAACATTTCTGTCGCAGCTACGTCAATGGCTAAATTAATATCCTTTCCTGGCTCATATCCTGCGTGTTTGATTGCTTCTAAAATATATTTAAAGGCTTCATCTTCATTTTGTAAATTGGGAGCAAAACCGCCTTCATCTCCAACACTTGTACTGTAGCCATTCACCTTTAGAATCTTTTTTAACGCATGATACACTTCTGCTCCCATTTGAATCGCTTGTTTTCCAGTTTTTGCACCAGTTGGCATAATCATAAATTCTTGAATGTTGACATTATTATCAGCGTGCTTTCCACCATTTAAAATATTCATCATGGGAATGGGCATCATTTTAGCGTTGATTCCGCCAATGTAATTATAGAGTTGTAAGCCTAACGATTCTGCTGCTGCTTTGCACACTGCTATGGAAACGCCTAATGTGCTATTTGCACCAAGTTTGGTTTTGTTTTCGCCTGCCATATTGATTAATTCTTCGTCAATTCTGATTTGATCATAAACATTCATTCCTTCTAGTTTTTTAGCGATTTTTTTGTTGACATTATCCACCGCAGTTAAAACACCTTTTCCTCCAAAACGGCTTTGGTCCCCATCTCTTAATTCCAATGCCTCAAATGCGCCAGTTGACGCGCCAGATGGTACAACAGCTTTTCCACAAAATCCACCTTCTGTTACCACCTCAACTTGAACGGTTGGATTTCCTCTAGAATCTAGCACTTCCAATGCTTTGACACTCAATATTTTTAAACAATCTTTCATTTTTACCTCCTATGATTTTTGGTTATTCTTTCCAAAAAAACAAGAAAGTATGTGTAATCTTTGAAGTTTCTACTGTTTTTCTTAAAGCAAAAAAGGCAGAATCCTAAAATTCTACCTTTTTATTTTACTCTTCTTCTTCATCATCCTCTTCTTTTTTCGCATCTGTAATACAAACTTTTACTTTAATAATTCTTTTATTTTTTATTTTCTCTATTTTATACACCACATTTTCCAATTCCAAAATAGGCTTTTCCTTTTCCTCTGGAATTCTTCCCATAGCATCAATTAAATAGCCAGAAAGTGTTTCATAATCTCCTTCTGGAATATTGATATTGAGTAATTTCTTGCATTCATAAATTGGCATACTAGCACTTAGCATATAGGTATTTTCATCGATTTTCTCAAATTCTTTTTCGATATCATCAAACTCGTCAAAAATATCTCCCACGATTTCTTCTAAAATATCTTCCATGGTAACAAGACCAGCTGTACCGCCATATTCATCTAGCACAATGGCAATTTGCCTTTTATTTTTTCTCATTTCAGTAAATAATTCGTTTACTTTTTTCGTTTCTGCCACAAAATAAGCATCTTTCACAAGATTTCTAATTTTGGTATTTTTATTTTTTTGCTCTAACAACATATCTTTGACATACAAAATACCAATAATTTGATCCATATTATCTTTGTAAACTGGTATTCTACTGTATTTGTAGTCATCTGCGATCTCTAAAATGGCATCTGTCATAGATAAATTGCTATCTAGTGCAAAAATTTCTGTTCTAGGAATCATGATTTCTGAAACGGTTCTGTCATTGAATTCAAATACATTGTTAATCATCTCTTTTTCATTCAAATCAATAGTTCCTTTTTCTTCACCAACATCTACCATCATTCTGATTTCTTCTTCTGTAACAGTTTCTTCTTCATTTCCAGTTACGCCAAATAATTTGGAAACAATATTGGTTGAAAACTCCAAGAAACTAACAAATGGAGCCGTTATAAATGAGATAAAACGAATCACTCCAATGCTTGCAAATGCAATCATTTCGTATTTTTTCATGGCAATTCTTTTTGGTACCAATTCACCAAAAATTAGCGTAAAATAAGATAAAATCAGTGTAATAATTACCATCGCAATTGCATTCCAAGTTTCGACACTTATGGCTGGAATCCAACTATACAAAATTGGTGCAAGTTTGCTAGCAAATGTATCCGATGCTAGTGCACTAGATAAAAATCCTCCAAATGTAATTCCGATTTGTATGGTTGCTAAAAATCTGCTTGGCGTTTTTAACATTTTTGCCATAGCAATTGCTTTTTTATTTCCTTCTTTTGCCATCATTTCTATTTTTGCGTCATTGAGTGAGATAAATGCGATTTCGCTTGCTGCAAAAAACGCATTAATTAAAATTAGTATAATCAGCGTAATCAGTTGCATGATTAAATTTTTTCCTTTCTTTTTATAAAATATGATTAATTGTATTTAATATGTATGTTTTTATGAAACAATATTTATTTCTTTGTTGCCAGGAACGACTTCTCCTATTAAATAAGCCTCTTCTCCGCAATCCTTCAAGATTTGCAAAGCTTTATGAGCTTCATTTTCTGGAACAATGATTGCCATACCAATTCCCATATTAAACGTATTGTACATATCATGTGCAGGAATATCTCCCACTTTTTGCATTAATTTGAAAATGTTTGGCACTTCATAGGAATTTGCGTAAATGTTTAGCGCTACTCCATTTTTCAACATACGTGGCATATTTTCATAAAATCCGCCACCTGTGATATGTGAAATTCCTTTAACTGACACTTTTGAAATTAACTCCAAAACTGATTTAACATAGATTTTGGTAGGTGCTAATAAGCATTCACCAAGTGTCATACCAAGTTCCTCTTGATAGCCACTTAATGCGTTTTCTTCTGTTCCGATGTGAAATAATTTTCGAATCAATGAAAATCCATTAGAATGAACTCCACTTGATTTTAAGCCAATTACCAAGTCTCCCATTTCGACCTTTTCACTATTAATCATTTTTTCTTTGTCAACCATACCAACAGCAAATCCAGCCAAATCGTATTCGTTTTCTGCGTACATTCCAGGCATTTCAGCAGTTTCTCCACCAATTAGCGCACACCCTGCTTGCTTGCACCCATTTGCTACACCACTAACAATCTCAGCCACCATTTCTGGAATGTTTTTCCAAAGTGACATATAATCTAAAAAAAACAATGGTTTTGCCCCACAACATACAATGTCATTCACGCACATGGCAACACAATCTTGGCCAATGGTATCGTGTTTATTCATTAAAAATGCTAATTTGAGTTTGGTTCCCACACCATCGGTTCCAGATACTAAAATGGGTTCTTTCATTCCATTTATATTCGGTGCAAAAAGTCCACCAAAACCGCCAATATCACCGATAACGCCTTCATTATAGGTGCTTTGAATTGATTTTTTCATCAGTTCCACGGATTTATACCCAGCTGTAACGTCAACTCCTGCCTTTTTGTAACTTTCGCTAAAACTTTTTTCCATAAAAGTTTCCTCCTTTTCTTAATAGAAAACATTATATTATACTTTTCCAAAAATAGCAATACACGATTCTCTAATTTTAGCGAAAATTTGAATTAGTCTTGACATTTGTCATGAAATATTATATAATAAATACAAGAAATGACAATCCACAAACGTGGCTTGCCAGCGAATTGTGAACACACATCCAACTGCCCAAGTTACAGATGCGTGTTCGTTTTTTTATTCCTTATTCATAATATGTATTAATATTACTGTCAATAAGGCTACGTTTATAGTTAGGGAAATCCCTAATAAGTATATTAATATTAGTATAAAATCCATAAACACCACCTCCATTCCTATAGCAATCGCTATACTTTTGGTGGCAAACCACATCTGCTTATTATCATTTCTTGTTATGACATTTTACAACCATTTTCTTGAAATGTCTATCAAATTCGATTTACAAATTTCGACAAAAAAGTATTTTTTTCACACTAGCCCCTAATCTTTTATTATATCATATTTATGTAAAATTGTCAACTTGACAAGTCTTTTAAAATGTGCTCTCTCCTGAAAATACTGCTTTTTGTCATGTTCGTTTCATTTGCTTTAAAATTTCTTTTTGTGTCGTTTCAATTCGATACGACTCGCGCATTTTTTGCAATGCTTTATTAAACGTAAATTTATCCAAATGGTTTTCACCTTGTAAATACTGCATCGCTTTTTCATTAAACTTAATTCCAATCTCCGCAATTGTCCAAGCTACTGCCATTTTCACATAATATCCGTCATGCGATATTTGGTCCAATTTTTCCAAAACTTGGTCAACATATTCTTCTGTCAAATAATAATCTAACATCATAATAACCGAAAAACGCACGTCAAATTCTTGAGTAGAATTTAAGTATGGCAAAATAAAATCCCAGACTTTTGGCAAATCCTTCGGTTTGATTTTTAGCGTTGGGCAAAATGTATCCGAAATTGCCCAACTATCGATTTTGGGCACAAACCATTTTATTAATTGTAATTTTTCGTCAATTTCTATTTTGGCATAACCAATGACAAAACCTTGTAAAAGCACTTCTTCAAAGCAATTGTCGTCTGCGTGTTTTAAAAATTCCTTCCAGTCGTATTCTTTGACGATTTTTTGCGCTAATTTGCGAAGCGCTGGTACTCGAATGCCAAGCATTTTCTTTTTGGTGTCTGGACATAGTTTTTGATTGAATTTTTGATATTCTTCGTCGGTTAGATTTTGTAATTCTTGTCTAATTTCATTTATCATTTTTTGCTCCTTTTTCTTATTGTATAATATTTTGCTTGCTATTTCAAGTGTCCTATGTTATAATTAGACTAATTTTATAGTCAAAGGAGGCTTTTTTATGCTAAAAAAGATTTGTGCGATTGGTACAGACATTACTTTAATGGTAATGTGGGCTATCATTATTGGCGTTATTCTTTTACAATTGGTATAAAAATTGAAGTACTTGGCTACTTAAATTACTATATTGTAATGTTACAATTTCAAGAAAGGAGGATTTTCCTATGTTGAAAGCTTTATTTGAGAATATTGTTGATAACGCGCCCGATATTCCAATTCTGAAACAGATATTTATAATCTGTGAAACAACAATGCTCATTACAATAGCCATTGGAATAGCGTTTGGCTTGCTCTATGGTTTGGTATGGGTAGTCCATGCAATGTGGTTATCATTCTAACTAAAAGAAAGGAGCACCAATGAAAAAGGAAGACTTTTAGGGCAAATATGCTTGGGACGAATTTAAGTCTGAAAGAAAACGGTTTATTGCATTCCTTAGTTTTTGCATCTTTGTTTGCATTTTCTTTTTATTTGCCATAGTAGTAACATTTTTTCAGTAACACTCAAAAAAGCAATGCTCATCTTCGAGCATTGCTTTTTCTTATGAGACAATCAATTCCCAATGTCGAACCAATCGACAAAATGAAAATCACATAAAATACATTGATGTCTGCAAAATAACTAATTAGGCTAAGTCCTGAAAATATAATCACTTCTGTAAAACACAGGCTCATTTGCCCGACGGTTGCAAAAAATGTACTATCTTTGCCAGATTTTTTCATTAAGTTTTGTAAGTTCGTCTGAAGCGTTGTTTCATAGACTTTTTCAAAGTTGTCACTTAGGGTTTTGTTAAATGCAATGGTTATTTTGCTTTTGGCAAATAGAAAAATGCCTGTTATGAGACTTTTTAGCAGTGTTACCAAGTGATTTGTTTTACTTGTATTTTGGTCTGTCATTTTTCCGAATAAACGTTACAGTTACAATTTGAATGAATAACGATACTGTAATTACCAGTGTAAACGCCACAAAGTCTTGTAACACAAGATATACATATAGTGGCAAAAATAACCTTTCGATAATGTGGCTGGTTCGTAAAGCATAAATGGTTTGATAATGATTTTCACTTTTGAAGATATGATTTATGGTTTCTTTGAATACTTTCGAATCCATTACTTGGGGCTTGTAGTCCACCATTGCTGTACATAAATAATCTAGTAAAAAAGCAATTGCTATGAATAGCAGAAGCAATGTGTTATTTTCTGACACAATTCCCCAAGCCACTACAACACTTGCTAAAGCCTGTCCACAAATGCGAGCAATATTTCTCATACTGTTGTATCTGCCACGATGCTGGGTTTCTACATATTGGCTAGAAACTGCGTCTTCAATCGGATTTGACAACGCCCCCGGCAGGCTCATGACAATTAGAAATAAAAATAAATTTTCTTGCGCTCCATTTTGTATCAAGTAAACTCCTGCAATTCTTAGAAGGTTTGCAAGACCTGCACAACTTGCGATTCCATGTTTGGACGCTATTTTTAAAAACAGTGGCGAACAAAGTCCCATAATCCCAAAACGCAAACCATAAAGCAAAAGAATGAGATAGAGTGGCATTCCATTTTTGTATAACAAGACAACACCAAAGATATCGATAAATGAATTGCCAAAGGCAAAGAAAAATTTTGTTAAATAGAGCCATTTGTATTGAGTTTTGTAAAAATATTCTTTCATTTTTTACGTGTATTCTTCCTTTCTAACATTTCGTAAAGTATATTTTTCGTTATCTTGCATTTCATTATTGAGTTCTACCGAATTTAGTTCGTATAAAATCAAAAGCATTGCAAAAACAATCATCATAATCGTGGTATTTTCGATAAATGCCATTAAAATAAACAAACTTTGGCTAATCACTCTTCCGATAAATATTGAAAATTCTAATCCCACAAAATATTCGACTTTGTATTGTTTCCTTAATTCTTTTTGATTCGATAAGTCAAATTGATTATTGCTATTAATCATTTCTGTTAAATTTTTTGAAATAGTTTGCAAAAAGTTAAATAAAACAACTGTAAACATATTGCAATTTACAATCATTATAAAGAGTGATGTTACTGTAAAAATAGTTGAAATTTTGATATTGCGACTATAATTTTGTGGTTTCATCACTTTTGCAAACAACATTCCTAGTAATACTGTTACCATACTAAATACAGCGGTAAAAATTCCCAAACGAAAACTATTGGAAAATATTTTAATGATGTAAATCATAACAATGCTTGAGAATGCTCCTTCAGAATAGGTTAATCCATTATAGATTTCCATTTTATACGATTTTCGAATGCTAATTTCTTTGTTTACAATCTTGCTATATTCTTTTAAATTTGTTTTATTTTCTGTTGGTAAATTGTTATCTTTAAATCGAAAGGACAAAACAATTCGAATTGCTACAATGGCTAGAACAATCAACACTGCATTTAAAAATCCTGCTGTAAAAATGTAGGTTCCCATAAAAAGTGGAAATATCATGTCGAGTATCGATTTAACTGCTGTATAAGTTCCCTTAAATTTAGCTCTTTCTTCATTGGCAATTCCATCTGATTCAAACATATTGTAAACGGAAAAATAAAATCCTTCTTCTAATCCATATAAAACTCCAACCAAGTAAATAAAATCGACTACTTTTTCTTTAAGTAGCAAAATCGTTAAAAAATACACAAAATCTAATATAATTCCAATTCGCAATAATGTTACACGATGTTTGGATTTTGCGATGTTTCGCACACTAAATATGGTGAAAAATATAACCGCAACTGCTACTAATTTGTAAATTCCAAGTGGCAAGATGTTGCTATCAGATAATTCTAAAAAATACAGTACTAGAAAACTATCTACAAATGTTGTTAGTATACATTTTAGGACTCTTAAGTAAAATAATACTTTATAATTACTCATTCGTTTTCTTTTTTTCCTCCACAAATTCAATATCTTCTTTGGCATATTGTTCTGGCTTTAAGCCAAATCTGGTTCGCATATAGTCTAAAATTAAAATCATCAAAGCAAGTGATGTTAAACCTGCTATTAAAAATGCATTTTTGATGTTAATGACATTTAGCAAGAGTCCTCCTAAAACGGACATCATACTTGCTACTACTCCACCAATAAATTCGTAGGCAAATGTAATTTTGTTTCTCATTTCTGGTGTACTAAAGTTTTTCAAATATTTGTATTCTAATATGTACCAAATTGATTTGGTCATTTGAACGAAACAATACATTAATAAGATAATTGGTATCACCGCATTTCCCGAAAACCTTCGAACAATTACTCCGCACCAATAGATAACTAGAAAGATAAACCAACGTCAAAAATGTCAAAAGTCGGTTTTTGAACTTTTTTTCCAATGTTGGAATTAAGTTGACTGAAACACCACCAATGAAGGTAAGAATTGCAAAAATCATGGAAAATTGTTCTTCACCGAATGCCTATGTCGGTTAATAAATCGCCTTGATAGGTGTCAAAGATATCAATAATTCCATAAAAAATAGCACCAAATAATATGTAAGATTTCATTCTTTTGGACTGAATAATAAATTTCATGGAAATTTTTAGGTCATTAGCATATTCTTTTACAATATTTTTTATTTTTCCTTTTTCTATTTCTTCCGGCTCATAAATTTCCTTAAAAAAGAAAGATAAAATCGTCGAAATAAGAATAAATCCTAAGCAAATCCAAATAGGCAGATAATTATTTACCACAAACAAGAACCCCGCCATAAGTGACGCAATTCCGTCTAGAATATAATATAAGCTTCCACCTTTGGCATCTAATTTGGTATACAATCCATCTCCACCACGTGTTGCAACCGAATCATAAACAAGATTGGATTCTGAAATTTGTTTCATGTTATAGCCCATTGAAAAAATCAAATTGGCTAAAATAACACTAATTGCTCCTGGTAAAAATAATAGAGATAAAATATGAAAAATCAATAAAATATTTCCCAAAATAATACTTTTTCGTTTTCCTAATATATCACAAACGGCAACTGCTGGAACATACATGGCGGTGCGAAAAACAATGTATAGACCGTTAATTAATAAAATTTCAGAGGCTGTCAAACCTTTGGTTATGGTATAAAATAGGAATTCGATGGAATAGAAAAATAGTAAATCCCAAGAAAACATTTTGTAGATTGGGTAAATTTGGGCATTTCTTCTTCGATCTTGATTTTGCTGTTTGGTTGATTTCATTGTTTAATCCTTTCTGGGTTAATTAGTTTGTAATATTCACCTTGTTTTTTCATTAATTCGTCATGTTTTCCTTGTTCGATGATTTTTCCTTCTGCCATTAAAAGAATTTTATCACAAGTTTGGATGGTCGATAAGCGGTGTGCAATGATGAAACTAATTTTATTTTTGGTAATTTCTTGGGTTGCCTTCCTAACAAGCATTTCCGACTTATAACTAAGTGACGCTGTGGCTTCGTCCAAAATAATAATTTCTGGATTTTCGACCATAACTCTTGCAAAATTGATGAGTTGTTTTTCACCATTCGAAAACAAATCGGTTTCACTGTTAATTCTAGTTTGATAACCATTTTCAAGTGTCATAATTTTGTCATGTAAATTTAGTTTTTGGCAAATTGCAATCATTTTGTCTTCAGAAATTTGCTTTTTGGCATAATTGATATTTTCAAAAACTGTTCCGTCAAAAATCACGACTTTTTGCATAATATAGCCAATTTTGTCTCGCAAACTGCGAATTTTGTAATGTTTATAATTTTCTCCGTTTATCAAAATTTGCCCTTGTTCTAAATCATAAAATCGGCACAATAGATTGACTAGACTCGTTTTCCCGCTTCCCGTTCTACCAATTAAAGCCACTTTTTCATTTACTCCGACTTGAAATGAAATTCCATTTAACACGGTTTGATTTTCGTTGTAGGCAAAATGAACCTCTTGAAATTCAAGATTTCGCACTTTGTCTAAATCCATTCCTTTTTCAATGTTTTCTTCTTGTTTTTCCAAAATTTCTAAAATTTTTTGATATGAAATTCTACAAACATTTCGTATCTGAAACCCTTCTATCACCCATCTTGCATAGGTTTTAGGTGATGAAATATATCTTGCCAAAATGACTAAAACGCCATAAGATACCAAACCTTTCAAAGCGCCAATTCCACTTAAACTAATGGTTGCCACCAAAACAAAGGAAACAATGTAATCATACAGGCAAGTGTATTTTCTGATATTTTTTTCTAATTGCTGAACACTTACTTCGTAGTTTTTTAGTAACTTTTTTAGTTGTTCCATTCTTTGGGCTTGTATTTCTAAGGATTTAATCGTCTCAAATCCATTGATTTGTTCGTTGGAAAAATTTAAAATTTCTGCATTGATTTTTCGTTTTTGCGCAGTAAATTGGAGAGATTTTTTATTGAAAACAAAGGCAATCGTAAAACCAATGCAATAAATCAGCATGGCAACCAAAATGATTGGCACATTTAAGTACATCAAAACCGCCAATGTTCCAATTAATCTTAAGACACCTGCTGTATAGGAACGGTCAATTCCATCCTCATAATACTTTGAAACTTCTTTGGTATCGTTTATCATATTTTCTAAGATATCTCCTGCTTTTAGCGAATCAATTTCGATTTGTTTCATGTTTTGCAATTTTAAAAATATTTTTTCGCGATAATCGGCTGCAATGTCTTTTTCCATTTTGGTTTCTGAAAAATCTTCATAAAAAGTCGTGATTGCTCTTAAAATATTGACAAAAACATAAGACATTCCTAATTTTACAATTAATTTACTATCTCCACTTGGAATGGCATATTCGACCATGATAATCATAAAAGCAATAAAAATGACTACCATAATACTTGTCAGAGTTCTTCCTAAAGTGGAATGAATGGCACTTTTTTTATAATTTTTAAAAATTTCTTGAAACATTATTCTTCCTCATTTTCTAGAATTTTGTTTTGCGTCATTTCAATGATTTGCTTGTATTCTTCATGATTTTCCAAAAAGTAGTCGTGTGTATTCATCTGAATTTTGTGGTTATGAATAAAAATAACTTGGTCGCAGGCTTTTACAACATTGCTGTCATGTGAAATAATCAAGATACCTTTGTTCATTTCAATCATATTTTCTAAAATATTTAGTTTGGTGCGTGTATCCAATTTGGATAATGAATCATCAAAAATGATAAATTCATTGTTTGCCAAAATGTTTCTGGCAATTGCCATCCTTTGTTTTTGCCCGCCTGATAAATTATCTCCGCCATTTTCTAGCATGGTATTGAAACCATCTTCCATTTTTTGCACATCTTCATAAATATCAGCGGCTTTCAAAGCCTCTTCTATCTCACATTCTAAGATTTCTTGGTTCGTGATATTCAAATTATTAAATATCGTATCATGAAACAAATACGTATCTTGAAGTGCAATTCCGATGTAATTTCTAACACTTTTGGGGCTGACTTCTTTCAGGTTCATTTCTCCCATAAAAATATTGCCTTCGTATTCATAAAATCCAATCAAGGCTTTGGCAAAAACTGTTTTACCAGAACCATTATCACCAATAATCGCAATATTTTGCCCTTGTTTGATTTCTAAATTAATATTCTCAATGATATTTCTCTGTCCAGCCTTTATGGTTACATTTTCAAATCGAATATTTCCTGTTAGTTTTTTATATTCTTTGTTTTCCATTTCTTCTTTGATTTGCATTAAATTCGACAATTTTCGATAAGCCACTAGAAACTGATTGACGTCTTTTAATTTATCAACGGTGTCATAAATATAATCTGAAATTTTCGTGGCTAAGGTAAGCAAAATCGAGACAGTTGCTAAGGTCATTTTTCCTTGTACAACGAAAAGCCCACCCAGAAGCAGGATAATTGGCTCTTTAAAATTTCGAATGGTGTGTGTGCCAATTCCATAAACAACTCTGCATTTTCCCAGTTTAATATCTTTTTTTCGATAATCTTCGTTTAAACTTTGAAAACTTTCGATTTCAAAATCTTTTCGGTTGAAGATTTTTTGCATTTTCGAATTTTCTACTGCTTTTCTTGTTTTTTCAATTATTTGCTGATTGGCATCTAATGTGTCTTCTACAAGTGGCTTGGACATTTTGTAATACCAAATGGACAACATCACAATTAACACGCAAAGGACTAATACCAAAACACCAATTATTGCATTTAGCTGGAAAATTTGTGCCACTGAAAAGCTGACAATAAAAATCGTATCTAAAAACAAATTCAGTTGCGAGTAAAAAAACTCGGCATAAACAGTGGCGTCATTGTTCACTCTTTGAAGAACATCTGAATGATTAATCTTACTAAATTGCCTATATTCTAATTTGGCAATATGATTTAAAATCGTATATTTCACGTTTCGATTGATTCTCAAATTAAATTTCATACTGATTTTGCTTCTTCCATATTGAAAAACAAAAATCAAAGTATTGATTGCCACAAGAATTCCTGCCAAAATTAGAATTTTCGAAATTCCGAGAATCACTATAAAACAAACTTCGAATCCATTCTGGTATGACTTCTTCAGCACCTAAGACAATGCCATCTAAGGCATATTGAATAAACATGGGAACATAGACATTTAGCCTAGAGCCCACCATCGTAAGAATTAAAATTAAAATGATACATTCTTTTGTACCTTTTAGTGTTTCTTTTAAAAAACTGTATTTTTTCTTCATTTTCTTTGGTCCTATATTTTGATTAAATTTCCGAAATACTGTAGAGCTTCATCTGTTTGCTTTTTTCCTATTCCTGCTGCTGGTGTGAAAGTTAGCTCCCCTTTATCTTTCCTTTTCTATTTTGATAGCGAATTGACAAATTCCGCTATCGCTTTTTCTCTTTCATAACTCGTATTTAAAAATGGCACATTCCATTTTTCACATTCTGCTTTCAAAAACTGGCTTTCTTCAATCAATCTTTTGCATTTTTGTTTTAACTCGTCATCTGTTTTTTCAATATCTTCCTGTCTTTGCTCGTATTTACGCATTTGCTTAAATTTTTCTTCTACCGAGATATCTGGAAATCCGATAAAACAAACATTGCAAATTTCTGAATTGATGTATTTTACGTAATCTTCTGGCGTTAAATGATAGGTATCAATTAACACTTTATCTTCTACATTATCTTCCAGCATAGAATTCAAAAACGGTGCCAAATGTGAACTGACATTAAAAAATCGGTTATTATGTACAATTCCTGTTTCTGGAAAATGGTTTTGAAATGCCCTCACAATTCGATCCATTCCGATATATTCATAATCCAATTTTTTCACAATTTCTTTGCAAGTCGACGTTTTTCCGCCTCTTGAAATTCCTGCTATGATGAGATGTTTTTCCATTTTTCGTTCTCCTTTTATTCCACTTTTATTATACTAATATAAAAAAAAATATGCAAGAAAAAAACGACAGAAAATGTAAATTTCGTGTCGTTTTTTTGTTTTATTCTCTTTCTTTGACCTTATCCTCACTTCTTCTTTCTATCGTCTGTTCCTCAAAAACTGACTCCATTGCTTTTCCAATTCTACCTTCCAAACTGCTTTCCTTCTCCAACTGCAATTTGGCAATCACTTGTAAATTCTCCTTAAATCCATATTTCTCAAACAAATCCAGATGCACACCTTTTAACGTCCTAGAAGCCTCTAAAAGTTCTAATAATTGAGTTGGATTATTATATTCTACTTTTCCCTCTCTTGTTTTTTGTTTATTTAAAAATAATCCAATATCTGCCATACATCTTAATGCATGATGAGAAGCTTCATCATTTACCAGTGCCTTTCCTTCCTGCGATGCTCGGTAACTATCCTCGCAAATTTTATAAACAAAATTATTTTCCGAAATTCCACATCTTGCAAAATCCTGTGAACGAATTTCCCACATTTCTTTCAAAGTTTCTTGGTTGATATCGACACCTTCTGAAGCATATTTGGCTCCCAGTAAAAACACATTCGTCATCTCAAACGCATTTGGATCTTTTGCCCAATCTTCTTTTTCTCGATTTTCTTTAATCCAATTCAAAATTCCTTCGCTTCTTTCATTAAATTGCTCTGGGTAAATATGATCTCTTAAATTTCTATATTCCATAAATAACATTCCTTTCTTTTTAGGAATATTATTTGTCTTTTTTTCGTTTATTTACAGGCAATTTTTGGAAGCCATTCCTTTATTTTCATTTTTGTTTGTTCATACCCTTGTTCATATAATTCATCTACCTTTTGAAAATCCAACAAACCTACATTATTATGCTCAATTTCTAATAAAAAATCGGTTCCATCCCATTCATAACGCGCCAATTCATGGCACAAAATCCCAAATGACTTATCTAAAACTTGAATTACATTATCACAACATTTTTTCGGTGTTTTATCTACAAACACAATGCTTAAAACTTTATCTGCTCCAATTCTTTTCGTCTCTCGCCAAGGTAAATTTTCCGAAACACCACCATCAATCAAAAGCGTATTTTTATATTCACATGGGCAAAAAATTCCTGGATAACTGCAACTTGCTTGAACCGCTGTTCCAATATCTACATTATTAATATATTTGATATTTTTCTCATTTTTCAAACGCTCTCCAGAATGAAACACATATAATTCTTCTGTATGAACATTTACAGTTGGAATAATCAACTTTCTTTCGATTTGATTGATATTGTAAATTCCCTTTTTCCCACAAAGTTTATGAGCAAAATCGTAAATTGCTTTTCCGCTATTTAATCCAGTTAATTTTATTTTTCCCGTTTTCATAAAATTTTTTCCAATATTCCAAATATTTTGAAAATCCCAATAGCCAATTTTTTTGGCATATTTCTTAAACGCTTGATAAATTTCATCGGTTGTATAACCACAAGCATACAAAGTCGCCACAATGCTTCCAGAAGAAGTTCCAGAAATATAATCAAAATGAATTCCGGATTCTTTCAGCGCCTTTATCGCGCCAATGTGCGCTGCACCTTTGATTCCGCCACCAGATAAACATAAACCTAATTTCATAAAAAATCACCTAGAATATCATATTCTGGGTGGGCTTATTGGGTTACCATGAATATTTCATTTGCGGTTGCTGTTTTGGATACAACCCTTCATCTGTTAATCTCGGTCTTTTATGTGGCAGTACTTCTACAAATAAGTCTTGATATAATTTAGAGGAAAAAAATCCGTCTATAACCATATCTTCGGGATGCCTATAATCTATATATCCCCAATAATTGACTTCATGCCCACGAGTCAGATTATAATTGTCAAACTCATATACAATTCTGTCAGTCGTAGTAAGCAGATGAACTTTATCTCCTGGCTGCGTTACATATCGAAAATGAAAATAACCGTAGCCTGGCATGATTAAGAATCGTTTGGTAGGATTGTCTGTTAGTGTAAACACTACCGAATCATCATCAAGATTCCAAATCTTATCAACAATGCCAACTTTTTTGACAATTGTTTTAGATTCAACATCAAAAAATGGTCTGCTGTTATCGAATTGAGCATAATATCGATAGAATTCATCCAACATTCTATATTTTTTTGATAGAATTTCAGAATCATACTCATCCTTTATCTTGAAAATTTTGAAATACGTCTAAAAACGCACTTAAAATCCATTTTAAAGCAATTTTATTTCCAGTAATGATTTATGTATACTTTTCTTTAAAAAGTGTCTTCTTGCCCATTCTAACGATTGTTAAAAAATCTATTTTCTTGAGACCATATCTTTTTATATGTCCCTAACGCAAAATATACTATCTCTAATCAATTTTATGTAAATTCCAATCATTTTTCACTATTTTTTTAAAATTCCACTTAAAACCAATCCAATGGTAATTAACAGCAAATTACAACAACACAGAAGCACACGTCCTAATGCAGGCATTCCCAAGAGCATCAAGGTAATTATAGGTTGTGATAGTAATTCGATATCCCTAACTATTTTCTTGAAACCATTCATCTTTTCTAAAGTGAACCCCAAAAGTTAGACAAAAAAATCAACCAGATCTTATTTTCTGATTGATTTTTGTCTCTCTGTTCTATAAAAAGTTCGAGCAGAAACGTCGTTGGTCGGAGCGTTCTTATAGGAATTATTAACAAATACTTAAAAATTAATAATTATATAAAATATATTTATTAAAAAAATTTTCTTTATATCATTAAATTTTTTATAAGTTTATCTACATTAACTTTTTCAATATCGTCTATATTTATAACATTTCCTAAATTTATACTATTTGAAAGTAAATTATCATATTCTGACTTAAAATCGTCATATTTATATTCAAAAAATGGTTTATATTCATTTCGTTTATTGTAATAGTATGAGTTTAAATAATGTGCTGGATGCCTTTCTTCTTTTGATTTTTCTCGTTCTAATAATCTATTCCAGATTGTTTGAAAATCTTTAGCAAATATATTAATTGTATAAGTTTCGTATTTGTACTTAGTTATTAAGTTTTTTAAGAAATCCTTCCATTCTATTTTAAATGGTTTCTCTAGTATTATTATTTCATCTTCTCTTTGCATACATTCTTCTATTAATTTTTTATACATTTCTATTTTTAAATAATACAAATGCTTTTTTTGTTCCTTATTTTTAAATCCTATCATATCATATATCATTTCACTAAATTCATCATATGATAATAAAATACTGTTTTCTAATTTTTTATATAAAATTTTAGCAAGAGTTGTTTTACCTGTACCACTAACACCTGTTATTATAATTAATTTTTTCATAATAATATTCCTCACACCGTTAATAATCATTATATTAATAATTATATTAGATTTTCTTTAATTTTACAATATCTTAACTTTAAGCATTTATACGTAATTAAAATTAACATAGATGAGAAGTGGCGTCGCAAAGCGACAGCCACTGTAATACGGGAGTAACTTTATAGAAATAAATCTATATAATGCAGATATATTAGTGAATACAAGGGAAAGTATAAATGTAAAATACTTAAGTAAATTATTGGCATAAAATATTTTTACAAAATTTTCAATTAGCATTGATTTTAGAACTTATGTTTGATATATTAATATAAATTAATCGTTATATTATTAAAAAAAGGAGGTCAACATATGGCAGAATTAAGTGTTTTAAATCAAAAGATATCTTATATAAAAATTGATGATGAAGATTATATTTCAATTACTGATATGTTAAAATCAAAAGATGGCGATTTTTTTGTTTCAGATTGGTTAAGAAACAGAAATACCATTGAATTTTTAGGTATTTGGGAAGAAATTCATAATCCTAATTTTAATTATGGCGAATTCGCCATAATTAAAAGTCAAGCAGGTTTAAATAGTTATAAAATTAGTGTAAAAGAATGGACTGAAAAAACAAATGCAATTGGAATAATCTCAAAAGCTGGAAGATATGGTGGTACCTATGCTCATAAAGATATTGCTTTTGAATTTGGAATGTGGATTAGTCCAAAATTCAAACTATTATTAATAAAAGAATTTGAAAGATTAAAAGCAGAAGAACAAAAACAAATAGGCTGGAATGCTAAGAGAGAATTGTCAAAAATTAATTATAGAATACATACTGATGCAATAAAGAATAATTTAATACCTAAGGAATTAACTAAAAACCAAATAAACTTTGTTTATGCAGAAGAAGCTGATGTTTTAAATATGGCATTATTTGGAATGACAGCAAAAGAATGGCGTGATAAAAATCATAATTTAAATGGAAATATAAGAGATTATGCAACAATAAATGAATTAATATGTTTAGCAAATTTAGAAAATTTAAATTCTGTTTTTATAAACGAGAGATTGAAACAAGCTGAAAGACTTGAAAAATTAAACAAAGTAGCTATATCTCAAATGCAAATCTTAAATGATACTGATATAAAATATCTAAAATAGGAATATGACATAAAAAAATGTTCTTATAAGACGCTAAATCCTATAAGAACACCCAGACTGGTGCGGATGAGAGGACTTGAACCCCCACGTCAAAGACACTGGTTCCTAAGACCAGCGCGTCTGCCAGTTTCGCCACATCCGCAAAGTACATTTAACAATAAATATATTACCACATTCTTATCCTTCTTGTCAATATATTTAAATAAATTTTTTCATTCAAATAACAAAAATCTTATCTTTGTAAACCAAATTGTAGGAGCAACTAATACTTGCCCCTACAATCCCATCTATTCAATTACTGCACCAATCATTCCTGCATCATTCTTGAGCTGTGCTGTAACAATTCTAGGCAATTCTCCACCATTAAAAGTCGCATTTGAATCTTTTAACATTTTAATCAATTGCTCCCAAACTAGATGCCCTTCATAATACGCAAAACTACCACCAAAACACACAATTTCTGGTTCAAAAATATCAATCAAATTGCCAATTCCCGTTTTTAAATATTTCAAAAAAATTGCAATTTCTTCTTTCACTCTAGAATCATCTTTTATAAGCAATTCTTCCCTTAAAAACTGACCTGAAATATCACTATCCATATCAAGCACTTGTGTAACCTTCGTTTTCAATGCCTTAACCGAAGCATACGTTTCAAGACACCCCTGTTTTCCACAACTGCACAAACGTCCATCTTGCTCTACCACCATATGCCCAAACTCAAAACCAGAATATCGCTTTGGTTCCAACAACTTTCCCCCTAAAAACGCCGCTCCACCAATTCCTGTGCCAATATTAACAAAAACACAATCTTCATAGTCTTTCATTGCACCATATTTCTTCTCCGCAAGAGCCGCACATTTTCCATCATTTCTGATTTGCATCGGATTTTCATAATGCTTTTTCAACTCTGAAAGAATCGGAAATTTCTGAATGTTTAAATTTCCAGCATTTAAAATCATCCCATTAGAAATCGTTCCTGGTGCTGCAATTCCAATCAATTTTATGTCTTTATGTTCTAAATGATTTGTCTTTAATAATTCATCTATCATTTTTTGAATCGAATTTAAAATCGTTTTTTCGATTTGTGCTTTGTCTTCTTGGTTAAAATTTTTCTCTCGGCTATCGACAATCGTTGAACCATCAATTAAGCCAATACCAATATGACTCCCACCAATATCAATTCCTATTTTCATCTCTTTTTCTCCCTTTCTAAAGACATTATCTTCCGCCCATTCCGGCCACCACCGCCACCGGCCGCCGCCTCCTCCAGAGAATCCACCGCCGCCACCAGAGCCACTCGAACTTGTAGAATGTGCTGCATTATAAGCATTTTTATAAGCACTATAGGCACGGTTGGTACTTTTGTTTAATTCATGAATAAATCCATTTGAAAATCTCGTATCTGACATCAAATATAGATACATATATGTGTTACTATCCAAATTTTGCATTTGTGGATACGCTACTTTTAATTGATCAATTACTTTATCAGAAATGCCAAACGCAGTCGCATATACCAAATATTTCTCCCATAGAACCAAATCTGGAATATCACGTTCTTTGAGCAAAGAAAAATCCTCCATATATTTCTTTAAGCCTTTCCATTGCTGTTTTTCGATTTCACCTTGGTTGGTTAAAACAGGAATGCGATTTGCTTTTTTAGTTAGAAGAATAATACACACAATCCACTCAAGTAGAAGAAAAATCATTGGCACAATCATTCTAAGTCCAATTGCCATTGGTACAATCCATATGCATCCTGCAATATATGGTATGATTGCTATTCCACATCGATTGGCTTTTTTCTCCATTTCTAAATCATAATTTCCATTACTAATATGAAAATCTTTAGCACTTTTCTCTATTTGGTTCATCTCCGAATCAAATTCATCATAATGGCGTTTTGCCCACTTTTCAATTTCGTCTATTGTAACAGTTTGATTGATTTGAGCATTTTCTGGTTCCGTTAGTAGTTTGTAAACAATTTTCTCACTTTCTTTTAACTCATTCCCCATTGGCTTTAGAAAACGAATTCGGATATCTTCTTTTCCTTCTTTTTCAAAAGAAAGATAGTCCTTCCAGCATAATTGTAACAATGTTGCTGAAAATACAGCATTTCCCTTCATTGACTTTGGGTAATCAAACAAAAATGCTGCTTCTGCAGGAGTCGCCTCTTTTTCTCTTGGAACATCTCTAAAATAGTCGCCAATGTTGATATTTTCTCTTTTCGGCATTGCTTTTAACTCTCTATAATGTTTGACTACTTTTCTACCAAAAAACAATAAAACAATCCCATATATAACCGCTATTCCAACAAAAATCATTTTCGCCTTTTTTCTTTCTTGATTTGCCTCATCTGCCCATTTCATTTCTTCTGCTAAAATATCGTCCAATTTATTCTGATAAGCGTTTTGAACATTCCCAAAAAACATTTCTTCTTCCACAACAATTCTTACTTCCACCATTGTTTCCGTTCGCAAATCGTCCACCCAAAAGTTTATCGTATTCTTCGAAACTTTTTGAATTTCTCCATTTAATGGTCCATGTGCCCATACTCTTAATTTTTCCAAATCTTGAACTGAACTTGGCAAATGAATCGTTCCTGTCACTTTTTTGGCTGGCATACCATTATCTACACCAATAAATTGCCAATATAATTCACTGCAATCTTGATATACAGAAATCGCATCTTGTACTGTATAGGAAATTTGATATTTTCGCGTATCCGAAGAATTATCCAATCCCACACCCCACGCAATTTCAAACTTATCGTTAGAAACTGGCAATCCATAATAACAATCTCTTGTCACATGATACATTTCTTGGTAAATTTGCGTCAAATCCATTCCTGTATCAAGATTTTTGACTTTTACGTCTGTAATACCAGAATATTTACTTTGATCCAATTCAAAATCTTTGAATAAGGTATTAGTTTCATCCATGTAAATATCCCAGTTTTCCGTCACATTCATACTTCCATCTTTATTTAGTTGAACATCATAATCAATGGAATTCAAGCGTTGTGTTCCTGCATAACAAATATGGTTCAAACCCATGACAATAGCTATAAAAAATACAGCAATTCCAATTTTTTTACTTAATTTCATCTTCGTTCTCCTTTTTTCTGATTATATCAATTCTCAAACATTTTATCAATGACTTTCCCATAAATGATCTTCCCAATTTCATAACCATTTGGCACAAGTTCACAAAACTTACTAATGCAAACATTTGAATTAACTTCCATCACACAAACTTTTTCATCTTTTGTCACACAAATATCCACTGAAGCAAATTTTAATTCCATTGCTTTTTGAGTTTCCAATGCCATTTTTTTCACTTCTTCCGCATATCCATCTTCTTGATTGACTAACAACGGAATCGCCCCATTGCTCAAATTATGTTTCCACCCAACTGTAACCTTTTCATTTTTTTTCGGAATATATTCGAAATCCAAATCCGTTATTGGTTCCTCCAAATATTTTAAGTTTTGCTCAATTAGCGTTCTTACGTTCCACTCACCATTTCCAACAACAAATGGTTTCTGTTTTTTATAAAGAAAAATCACTTCTCCCTCCAAAACAATGGCTCGATACTCAAACTCGATTTCCATATATGGACACACAACTACTGCCTCCACCTGCTTTTTAAACAACTTCTCCACAATCTGCAATTTTTCTTTTTCCTTTTGACTAACAAAAACATCTTTGCCTTGTGAAGAATCACTCGCCTTAATTACCTGTTTTTCCGCGTTTTTCAAAATTTCAAAATCACGATTAATCCCTTCCACCCCTTGCATCATTTCTGGATTGAAAAGTGGTTTATGCTCAATTATCGGAACTCCATAATATTTCAGCACTTCATAAGTAGAATATTTATCTTTTGCCAATTCCACACTGATGCGCGAATTCAAATAAAAATTATGATTAATCAACTTTTTTTCTACATTTCCCTTTTTCAAAATCGTAATCCAATCATACGAAATATCCACCATTTCAATGCCTTTTTCTCGGCAGATTTCTTCTATCATGTTTCGTTTTACTTCGTTCATTTTTTCAGCTCCATTTCTTAAATGTTATTTTATAGGATAAAAGCCCAGCAGTCAAGGAATTTTTCTCATTTATCACTTGCAAATTATGTAAAAATGATATATAATACAAATATGTTGATTTATTTAACATCAAAACAATAGACAAACTGTCTAAATTGATAAGAAAGGAGATAATAAGATTTTAGCAATTGTAACTATAGTTTTGTTTTAAGCATTGATAGGAGGAAACCTAATGGGAGAAATTTATAACTGTCGGATTACAGAAGTAGAAGAAGAGATCAAAAAAGATCTTTCAATATCCGTAAAAGTCGATTTTACGTGTCCTGTACACACAACAGTTCATTGTTTTACATATACGTTCCATAATGTAAAAGAAAATAATGAATTCCAAAAGTTAAGGCAGTATACTGGCACTGAAAAAATCGAGAACCTCAAAGGTCAGGTTATACGGTTGGTAGTAGATAATTATTATGAAGACTTTCTCGGCTTTGGTGATCCGCTTTGGGATGATTTCATTTTGTTTGCTAATCCAAGCAAATCATATACCGAAGCCGAATTAAACAAGTAAGGCTAGATTTTATTATTCTTTAAAAGCAAAAAAGCCCGAAGAACTGATTTTTTCAGTTCTTCGGGGCTTTTTCTATTTTCCTTTATTTTTCTTTCGCCAAAAGAATCAATCTTGCTTTGGAATTATCTGTACAGGTTGAAAGTGAGATTTCTCTTGCTCCTTCTGTGTCTCTTTCCATATATTGGGCATCACTTGGCGTGGTTTGGAATCGGTCATAAATCTCGTAGGTAACGCGATTTCCCGCTTGGTCTGTTATGTAAATAATATCTCCCACTGCTAATTTTTTATTATCGGAAAAGAATAAGCCATTACGATAATTATGTCCCACAATCGTTGTATTTCCTGGCTCATTCAAGCCAACTCCATACAAAATCGCAACCGATGTTTCAAGCGATTTTTTCGTAACTTCCGCCAAAATTGGAAGATTAAGATTTGTTTTCGGAATTTCAATTGTTCCCATAACTTCATAGCCTTCCATGTAGACTTTTTCTGAATTAGCAGTTGAATTGGATTCCACGCCATTAATTGAATCCAATGGGTTTCCTGCTGAATCACTTTCATTTTTATCTGTATCGTCAAATTCTCTTCGAATGGAAGCATTTGAAAATTCTTCTAATATTTCTTGTGCTTTATTATTTTTAGATTTTACAACATACAAATCATAGACAAAATAGCCAATTGTTCCCACAATTCCTATGATGACAATGATTAAAATAACAGTTAACACTTTACTATACTTACTATTAAACATAACAATCCCCTCTTTTCTTAATTTATATAATATTCTAATTATATTATAACATATTTCTTTCATTTTGTCAAATTTTATGTTAATTTTATGTTTAATTTTTATCTTGTGATATTTCTATTCTAAAATTGCTTTAATCCTTCTAACTCCACTAGAAGATGCCTCTTCTTTTTGGATTTTGAAATGACCTAATTCTTTGGTATTTTTCACATGAGGTCCCCCACACAATTCTTTCGAGATTTCCCCAATCGAATATACGGTTACTCGATCTGGATATTTTTCAATAAACATACATTCTGCACCAGATTGAAGCGCCTCTTCTTTCGGCATTTCCTCAGCGGTTACCTCAAGTTCTTCGGCAATCCAGTTATTAACTAAATCTTCTACTTGCTGTTTTTCTTCTGGTGTCATTTTGGCAGGATGAGAAAAATCAAATCGCATTCTTTCGGCTGTTATGTTGCTTCCTTTTTGATGGACGTGCTGACCTAAAACTACTTTTAAAGCTGCATTTAGAAGATGTGTCGCTGTATGATATTTCGTTTCTTCTTCGCCATTTGAGGCAAGTCCGCCTTTGAATTTGGCTTCACTTCCCATTCTTGATTTTGCCTGATGTTCTTGAAATAGTTTGTCAAAATCTGTCATTTCGACTTGCATTTCGTTTTCTTCGGCTAATTCAAGTGTCATTTCTGGTGGGAAACCATAGGTTTCGTATAGGTTGAAAACAGTTTGTGTGTCTAGTTTGTGCTTGCCTTCTGCTTTTAATTTGGTTACGATTTTTTCAAATTCTTTTTCGCCTTTGGCAAGTGTTTTCATAAATTTGTCTTTTTCTTCAATCATCACATTTTTAATATTTTGTTGGTTCTTCAGCAATTCTGGATACATTTCTTGCAATGCCTCAATGGAAACATCGATTAATTCTGGCAATTTTTCCAAATTGATTTGTAGTTTATTCAAATGACGTGTCATTCTACGAAGCAAACGTCGCAAAATATAGCCTCGCTCAACATTGCTTGGACGTCCACCATCGTTGATGATCATCATGCTTGAGCGTAAATGCTCGGCAACAATTCTTCTGCTTTGAATAAAATCCTGATTTTGCAATTCTGCCAATTTTTCCATGACTGGTGCAAAAAGTTCGATTTCAAATGGTGTCTGTTTTCCTTGCAAAAGCATAGTCATTCTCTCTAGTCCAAGTCCTGTGTCGACATTTTTTTGCGCTAATTTGGTATACTTTCCGTCTTTGCTTTTAAAATATTCCATAAATACGTTGTTCCAGATTTCAACATATTTTCCACAGCCACAAGATGGATTACAATTCTCGCTACAAGCTGGTTTTCCTGTGTCATAGAACATTTCTGTATCTGGTCCGCATGGACCTTCTTCACCAGCAATCCACCAGTTATCGTCTTTTCCGAAGAAATAGATTCTTTCGTCTGGAATACCTGCTTTTTTCCAACATTCGTAAGAAATGGTATCACGAGGCGCATCGTCATCTCCTGCAAAACAAGTAACTGATAATTTTTCTGCTGGAATTTGCAATTCTTTTGTCAAAAACTCATAACTCATCGCAATGGATTCTTCTTTAAAATAATCGCCTAATGACCAATTTCCAAGCATTTCAAAATAGGTTAAATGACGATTATCGCCGACTTCGTCAATATCAACAGTTCGAATACATTTTTGGTAATCAGTAAGCCTGTTTCCTGCAGGATGTTTTTCTCCCAAAAGATAAGGCACTAATGGATGCATACCAGCTGTTGTAAATAGCACAGATGGGTCATTTTCTGGAATGACTGGCGCCGATGGAATGATGGTATGTCCGTGTTTTTCAAAAAATTTTAAATATTTATTTCTGATATCGATTGCTTTCATAAAATCTCTCCTAAAATTATTTGGATTTATTATATTATAAATTGGCTGGAATGACAAGGTTTTTTGCGAAAAATATTTATAAAAAAATAGAGAGCATACAGATTATTTCTATTTCAAAAATAATGTGTATGCTCTCTATTTCTTCGATTTTTTGAGAATATTATTTTATCGTTTTAATTCAAGAGTTGAAATTCTCTTTTCATGACCAAAAATCGTTACATCTGTTCTATCTATTCTTTTTTCTAGTCTATGTAACTTTTCCGACTTTTCTAGATTTTTGTCTAACTCAAGTGTCACAGCATCAAAAATGGCATCAATTTTTATACCATATTCTTGTTCGAATAAAAACTGTTGATCTAAAATTTCTTGGCGTACCGTCTCAATTTTGTTGTCTAATCGACTTTCCATTTCGTTTACTTGGGTTTGTAAGCTATTTCCTTGGTCTTGTAAGCCGTTTACTTGATCTTGCAATCCAGTAACCTGATTTTGTACCTGAACCAAGATATCCAATATTTTCTGTTCCATATTCTCACCTCCTTTTCATAGTTTAGACGAGTTTATCACACAAAACGCCAAAATGCAAGGAAAATTTTACCTTTCTTGCATTTTTCACTCGACATTTTTCGACATTATATTCTATTCAATTTTACGACAAAAATCGTTCCCTTCGGATCATTTTGTATGGCTTTGATACTTCCATTGTGAGCATTTACAATCATAGCAGCAATCGAAAGTCCGAGCCCACTTCCACCTGTTTCACGATTTCGCGCACGGTCTTCTCGGTAAAATCGATCAAAAATATGTTTGATTCCTTCTTCGCTAATACCAATTCCCGTGTCAGCAACTTCTAACACACATTTATTATCTTTCATATAGGTACAAATTTCAATCTGGTCACCATTTTCCGTGTATTTGATGGCATTATCCAGCAAAATTACCAATAATTGATGTATTTTATTGGTATCCATACTGATTTCTTTTCCGAAATTTAACTTAAGTAAAATCTGCTTTTCCTGCATTTTAGCAATATCTTGATAGGGTAAAACAACTGTTTTGATGAATTCATCTAAATTGACATCCTCTTTTTGTAATTTGAAATTGGCTCCTCTTACTAAAATCATCAAATCTTTGATAAGTTTGGATAAACGCTTGGTTTCATTTAGGGTTAAGCTGATTTCTTCTGATTTATCAATAATTTTGGCATCTGGTTCTTGTAATAATAGTTCTTGTTTGGCTTGAATGATAGTTAATGGTGTTCGTAATTCATGGGAAGCATTTTGAACAAATTCTGTTTGATTTTTTAAAATGGTTTGAATGGGTTGCAAGGTTTTTTTCGATAAAATAAGGCTCGCAATTCCAGAAAGCACGATTCCTAAGATTACCGCATAGGCAATGATTTCTAAATAACTGCCAAGTAATGCAATTTCGGTATCTACATTAATGAGTAGTTGGGCATAATTATTTTCTTTGTCACTTATTTTGAAATTGAGACATCGATAATTATAGGTATCATCTAATTTTAAGGCATAAATGGAATCTAGATTTTCGATGGTAAAGGTAATGTCATCGGAATAATTGGTGAGTTTCCCTAAATCGTTGGGGTTTAGAATTTTGCCATTTTCGTTTCGCAAAATGAATGTGATTTGCGGATTGTTGACTCTTTTGGCAATGTTATATTCTAAAGCATTATTTTTGAAAAGCCCCAAATTCCCCAAATCAAATATTTGGTATAGCGTTTCTAAATTGGTTTGGATATCGGCAAATTCTGTTTTGGTTTCTCGCAGTTGCTTGTCGGTTTCTGAAAATGTAATACTTCGAATCATGTAGAACATAAAAATTCCAAAGGCAATAAAAATGGTTGCAAAAGCAATCATATTGTAAGCAATATGAAGCATAAATTGTTTTCTTAAATTGTTTTCTTCTTCCACTTTTTCACCTTTCTATGACCACATATAGCCGACACCTCTTATGGTTTTTAAATATTGGTCATATCCTACTTTTTTTAGTTCTTTTCGAAGTCCGGCTGGCATAAACTTCTATCACATTGGTGCTTGTTTCTGAGTCAAAACCCCAAATTTTGTCGAATATTTGGTCTTTGGTTAAGATAATATTTTGGGTATTTAATAAGTATTCTAGCAAATCAAATTGTTTGCCTTGCAAAATTAGTTCTTGCTTGTTACACATGACTTTTCGACTTTTTAAATCTAAGGTTAAATCTTGAAAAGCAAGAATATTTTCGTTGGTATAATTTCCACTGGTTCTGCGAATAATCGCATCGATTCTTGCAAGCAATTCTTCACGGTTGAATGGTTTGACTAAATAGTCGTCTGCTCCAATTCTGAAGCCTTTTAGTTTGTCTTCTAAGGCATCTTTGGCAGTTAAAATCAAAACTGGTGTAACGATTTTTTCATTTCTAAGCGTGCTTAAAAATTCGTAGCCGTCCATAACTGGCATCATTAAATCTAAAATGATAGCATCATAGATGCCTTGTTTGGCATATAGAATTCCTTCTTCTCCGTCGTAAGCACAATCTGTATCATAGTTGTTTTTAACGCATTGCTCAATTGTTTTGGATAATATTTTGTCATCTTCAATAATCAAAATTTTCATAAAAACCTTCCTTTTCGTTATTATACAATAGAAAACTTAAATTTGTCTGAAATATTTTGAATTTATAGATTGATTTCTAATCCCATTATCATTGTCGCAATTTTGAAAAAGATTAGAACAGAACACATATCAGAAACTGTTGTAATAACTGGTGTTGCCATAAGTGCTGGATCAATTTTGATTTTTTTGGCAAGCATTGGAAGCGAACAGCCCAAGAAATTGGCTAATACTACCGTTCCTAGTAATGATAGTGCAACTACGACTGCTAATTTCATGTCCTGATATTGAATGAGAATTCGGATTCCATTAGCAATCCCAAGCATTAAGGCAACCGATATAGCAACTCGGAATTCTTTCCAAATAGCCTTGAAATAATCTTTTAACATAACTTCGTCATTTGACATACCACGGATAATCAAAGTTGAGGTTTGAGAACCGCAATTACCTGTTGTCCCCATAATCATTGGAATAAAGGCAACTAAAATTGGAACTGAGGCAAAGGCTGCTTCATATTTGGTAATAATGGCACCAGTTACAATGGAAGATAGCATTAAAATAAGAAGCCAAATAATTCGATTTTTGGCGTGTGATAGGACACTTGTTTTAAAATAAGTCTCTTCGTTTGGTGTAATGGCTGACATGATTTCAAAATCTTCTGCGACTTCGTCTTGTAAAACGTCCATAGCGTCGTCAACGGTTACGATACCGACTAGACGGTTTTCCGTATCTACTACGGGAATTGCTAAGAAATTGTATTTGTCAAACATTTTAGCAACATTTTCTTGGTCTTCTAGTGTGGTAACGGTTATGACATTGGTTTCCATGATGTCTTTTATCATGACGTCTTTTTCCGAAATAACGAGCGATTTTAAATTGATGATTCCTTTTACTTTTCGAGACATACTTAGAACGTAACAAGTATAAATTGTTTCTTTTTCTAAGCCGATTTTTTTGATTTTTTCTAAGGCTTGTTCAACTGTCATGTTTTCTTTTAGGTCGATGAATTCTGTTGTCATAATGCTTCCAGCACTGTCTTCTGGATAATTTAGAAGTTCGTTGACGATTTTGCGGTCGTCTGAATGAATGTTTCTCAAAATTCTTTTGACAACATTGGAAGGCATTTCTTCAATTAGGTCAACGGTGTCGTCCATAAATAATTCGTTGATGACGTTTTTTAATTCTTTGTCTGAAAAGCCGTTGATTAATTTTTCTTGCACGTCTGGGTCCAATTCAGCAAACACTTCGGCTGCTTTTTCTTTGGATAGGACGCGGTAAACGATTAGTTTCTTCTCGTCATCTAATTCATCAAACAAGGTCGGCAAATCGGCAGAATTGATGTTTTGTAAATATTCTTTTAAATCATTAAATTTTCTCATTTGAATCAATTCGGTTACTTTTTCTTCCATATTTATTCCACCTTTCTTTGCCATAAAAAAGAACGAGAAATGGTTTCTCGTTCTTCCTTGGATTTTTTTGATTAATCTTCGTCTGTGAAGTTGAATTCGTCTTTGAATTTTTCTTTGAAAATTTCAAAAACAGCATTTAATGTTTCTTCATCATCAACACTTACATAGGATTCTTCTTCTTCGTTACCAGAGTCTTCGACTTTTAGAATGACAACCTCTCCGTCATCTTCTTCCATTTCTCCTTCGGCTGGTAATAAAACTACATATTCTTCAGAATCATATTCTATTAAATCTAGGAATTCAAATTGTACATCCTCACCATTTTCATCACTTAATATTATTATATTACTTAAGTCTTCATCTTCTATGTCATTGATTGAATCTTCGTCCATCATTTTTCTCCTTTCTTTTGTCATATGTGAATGACACATTTTAATTATCATACACTAGTTTTTTGTTTTTTGCAATAGTTTTTGAGAATATTTTTAACATTTTCCCTTATTCATATACATCTCCAAAATATAAACTGCTGCCAAAGTATCTTCCACTTGCTTTTTTTTGCGTTTATTGACTTCTAATAAATTCAATGTTTTATTCGCCGCAACCGTGGTTAATCTTTCATCGATTGTTTCCATTTGGATTTTATTATATTTGCATTTTAATTTATGTAGAAATTTTTCTGTTGCTTCCATTCTCTCAGAAGCTGTACCATTCATATTATAGGGCATTCCTAAAACTATGGTTGAAATTTCGTATTCTTGCATAATTTCGTCTAATCTTCGCAAAAGCATTTTGTCATTTCCCTTGTACATAATTGTCTCTAAGCCTTGTGCTGTAATACCAAGAGCGTCTGTTATCGCAATTCCGACTTTAGACGCTCCATAATCAATTCCTAAAATTCTCATGATTCTTCCAATCCTATATAATATTTTACTAATTTTTCTAATAATTCATCTCTTTCTACTAAACGAATTAAATTTCTTGCATCGTTGTGACTGGTAATATAGGTTGGGTCACCAGATAAAATATAGCCTACGATTTGATTGATTGGATTATAGCCTTTTTCCACCAATGCTTCATATACTTTTTTCAAGATTTCTCTTGTTCGTAAACTTTTATCTCTTTCCACCTTAAAACTCATCGTCTTGTCTGTTGCCATTTTCATTCCTCCTTTACCATTTTTATATATAATTAATCTGACTCTCTTGCTTTGGTGCATTATCAATATATTCTTCTAGTTTTTTATTTAACTGCTCTAACCCTGTTCCTTTATAATACGTTGATACCACAAAATTTAAAGTTGGAGAAGCAACTTGTTTTTCTTTAATTTCTCTGACTCTTACTTTCTTACCTTTGATAATTCTTATTTTTTGCACTTCTTCTTCATCTTGCACCAACTCCAAACTCTCGATTTCCTCCTTCAACGTGCTTAAAAATTCCTCGACACTTCCTTCTTCCACACCTGAAAAAACAATCATAAATTTCGGTCCCATATATCTTACAAAAACGTATTGTGCCGCCATTTTAGATTTAATAATATTGCTTACTTCTGTAATGATATCATTCCCCATTTCACGGCTAACTTGCTTGTTAATTTCTTCAATATTGGTGATACGAAACATACAAACTGCTGATGTTGGATATTTGGAAAAAATTCTTTTGGCATTTCCATATAAATATTCTGCAGAATGCAGTCCTGTAAATTGATCAATTCGGTCAATATTTTCGATGGTATCTTGATACGCTGTTGTTTGCAAAACAGAGATGATATTGTCTTTGACAACTTCAATAATGGTTGTATCAATATGGTCAAAAGCGTGCATTTTTCCGCTTTCCATAATCCAATATCCAATGTAAATATTATCGATGTAAAGTGGGAAAAACATAGCTGATTTGGCCCTTCCCATTTCTACTTTTTGATAGGGTAATTTTTCGGTTTCTGATTCGATTGTTACATACTTTGGCGTAGCAGTTGCCACACTGTCTTGAAAAATTTCTTCTGTATGCAAATTGGTCAAAGCCTCATGGTGTCTTGTTTCTACGTTTGAGGCTTTTATTACATATTCTGCTCCATTAAATACAACAATTGTGGAATATTTTATATCGTATTTTTCAATGATGATTTCATTAATTCGATTCAATTTTTTATCGACTGTGTCTTCTTGACCTGCAATGGTCATGAAATCTTGTAATACACTTAAATTGTTGATTTTTTGGTTAATATTATTAAACGATTCAATTTTTTTCTGTATATGAAGATTATACACGACCAATACAGCGATGGCCAATAATAAAATTATGATTACTACTATTATCAAAATATTCACCTCTTAAGTTTCGTTTAGTATTTTTTCTTCATTTTATTTAAAGTATCATTCATGCTACTTGAGAAATTGTTTGGCGTATAGTTTTGTTTTGAATTTGATGAATACGTTGCTCTACTGGTTAATGGATAAACCATGTCGCCTAAAACTCTTAATTTATTCATAAAATTCTTTGAATATCCACTAATCGATACTTTGCAATTTAACATTCCCTCCAAATATTTTGAATATGCCATTTCTTCAAATGGAATACTACAATATTTTACGCTTTCTTTGTCAAATAATTCTGTCATAAATGACATCGCAGGATCATTGTAAGATGACATTCCGCCGATGATTGCTTTATTGGTAAGTCCTCTTACTTTTAATTCTTTGTTAATAACCACTCGAACTTTTTCTGGTTCAAAAACACCTTGTGTTTTTAAATCTCTTAAAAATGCTGTCAAAGGCTGAATGGTCAAAATGTCCATGGATTGTACTAAATAAATTTCTTGGCAACTCGCAAAATAAGCTGGATTGGTATCATAATCGCAATCAATCAAAATTAATGAATGATTTTGTACTAGGGTTGACAAAATTGCTTCTACATTTGAATAATTTTTTCCGTCGTTTGGAAGCGCTGTATAGACTGTCAAGTTTTGTTTTACGCGGATTCCTTCTGCTGTTCCTTGTTGTAATTTTTCAATGGAAGTATACGCAATTTGTCTTAAGTTTTCTTCATTTTGTGTATAAATGTAATAAGAATTACGATTTTTGGTCATATCCAAAATGGCTGTATTAATACCAACTGACGCAAATATTTCAGCCAAATTATTGACTAAGAAAGATACACCATTTTTCGTACTTCCTAAGAAAGTAACAATTTTTTTATCTTTCGTCATCAAACTATTTAAGGTTGACATCGAATAATCAATTGGTGATTCAATGCTTTGAATCGCTTCTGTTTCGTAATGATAATTGTCTTGATTATCCATTGTATTATTAGGCGTATTTTCTTCCAAACTTGGATTAAATAAATCTTCTTCTGGTTGTTGGAAAGGCGTTTCGTCTTCAAAGCCAATTAAAGTATCTTCATTTTCTTCTGGAATCTCGACATCTGCTAAGATATTATCATCTGTTTCTAAATCAGATAGTAAGGTATCACCTGTATTATCCTCTGTTTCGAAATCCATATCTAATGCATCATCTGCAGTGTCTTCTAATTCATCATCAGCCAAAATATCGAAATCATCTGTTTGCTCTAATTCTGGGAAATCATTATTTTCATCTGATAAAATATCTTGTTGGTATAAACTGTCGATGTCCTGCGTTTCTAAACTTTGCTTAGCCGTTGTTTCATATTTTCCGTATTCATCATATTCTTCAAATTCGTCAAATGCTTCTTCTGTGGTTTCTGCAAAAATATCTTCTTCATCATCACCAAAATCGCTAATATCTTCTAAATCATCTAATTCTGGTAATTCAATCTCTTCTAATTCTTCATTTTCTATATTGGAAGCCACTTCTTGTACTTGTTCATCAAATATTTCATTTTCGTCTACAAGAATATCTTCCAAATTAGTATTTTCAATTTCTGTGTTTAAGTTCGATATTGGTTCGTTTTGTATTGGCTCAAAATCAAATTCCTCTTCAATTACATTATCTAATTCTTCTTGATTTACTATTTTTTTAGGTTCTTCGACTGGATTTTTGCGTGGTCTTCCTCTTTTTCCTTTTGGTTTTGGCGTTACGTCAACTGGATTTTTGCGTGGTCTTCCTCTTCCTTTTTTAGGTTGCTCTGCAACATTTCCTTCTGCTTGTGTCTGAACTGCTTTGCTTTCCATCGCACTGGCTGTGAAATCTAATTCTGGTAAATCAAAATCTTCTAAATCACTAATTGATTCAGATTCCTTACTGGGAACGATTGGATTATTTTCTGGTAAATTTGTCATTTTGCGTTCTGGTTTTACGGTTTTTGGTTGCATTTGATTTTCCCCTTTTCTGGCTATTTCATTTGTTCCTTCTTGTTCCATTGTACTTATTCCCTCACTTACTGGTTTTGAAACCACTTTTTTTCTTACAATTCTTCCATCTGGCAAACGTACTAATTTTCCTTCTTTTTTACTTGTTTCAGGTTTTGGACTATCACTAGAATTTGATTTTACCTTTTGTACAACATTTGGTTTTGCTTGTACATTTGTACCATTCTGATTTTTTTGTGGTATTGCAATGACTTTTCTTGCATTTTCTGTTCCAGATGATTTAACAGAATTTGGTATTACAATTGGTCCATTCATTTTGTTTTGGGTTAATTTATTTTCAATAATATCAATTTTGACACCTGTCCTTTTTTGATCCTCTTTATTTGTAAATTCTTTACTTTTCACGCCTTGCACCATCATACCATTTGCCATCATGAATTCTTGATATTGAGTAGACGTCTCCTCCAAAATTCTTTTTACATTAACTGGCAAACAATTGATAATGATTTTAAGTTGCTCTTCTGTATATTGGGAAGCTATATTTTCAAAACTTTCTGAGTATTTTTCTGTATGCTTGCCTAGTTTTTTAAAATGCAACAAAATATTTTGTATTTGCAATTCATCTACTTCATTTTCATTTTCAGCCCTATAATTGACATCGTCTGTATCGATTTTGTAGTACATTTTGGCTTCTTTTTTGGTACGTGGTTTGTGAATCAAACGGCAAACTTCTTCCATACTTCGATCGTTTCCAAGAAGACCATTGTAAATACCTAAACCAAATAATTTGACTAAAAAGGAACTACCTTTTGTGTGTCTATCTGAGCAAATTAAAATGATGGAAATTTCATTTCCTGTCGTATCATGCGCTTCGTCACTAATGCCATCTAGTTTTTCAAAAATGAACTTATCAATCGATTCATAATTATTATTTGAAAATGGCTCTAAATCCGCACTAATAACAATTCTATCATACGTTTTATCTCGTTGTATTTCTTTTTGGATTGCATTAAAATAATAAACATTTTTATAAGATAAGATTTCTCGATAATCTTTTTGATACTTTTTGATAATCGCATCTGAAATGCTTTCACTATTTACTGCAAATAAAACTTTCATTTGTATTACCCCCTCCAACCGTTTACAACTACGGCAAAAATTAGTGGTAGAACTTGGCATATTAGCAAAATCGTCACAAACGTTAAGATTAATGCAAATCCTCTATCTCTTACATCTAATTTTCGAATTCCAATCACATATTGAAAAATGGATCCAATCGCGATACCGATAAAGCAAAGTGGTATGCTATAAATTCTGACGCCATTTAAAATATAAGCTGTAATTCCATAAGGCGTCGAGCCATATTTTTCTATGTATTCTTGCATTTTATCCTTGGTTGATTCTTTCATTTCTAATAATTCGGTTGCTTGTTCTGAATCTAAAACTTCTTCACCTGTAATGGCAAATGCTGTTGTTGTCCCCAAAATGGTAAAGACAATTATCAGCATGATTATTATCTTTTTTAACATATTGCTTCAATCCTTTCTACTATTGGATATCAATAGCGTACTTTTTTAACTATTTATATCATATAATATCTTGGCAAAAATATCAACCTTTTCTTGAAATTTTTTTCCATTTTTTGTTAGATTCGGTTTATTAAATATTGCATCCATTTATAAACTGCATTTGCCCAGTTCTTATCGCTTGCATATTTGGAATTGACAGCAGATAAAGTAGAACCACTATAAAATTTTCCACTTGTGGCACTTCCATCGTAAATCTTAGTTCCTGATGGATTCAAATAATATTTGACAAAAACACGAGCCACTAAGTCGATTCCTTCTGCATACGTTCCAAATGAATACGCTCCACCATATGGATTGCTGTCAACGGCACCATAACCAAATAAGTTTTTCTTGTTATTAGAAATTGTTGATGTTCCCCAAGCACTTTCGTGAATGCCAACACTTGCCACAAAAATTCCATTAATTTGATATTGTTTTTCGATATAGTAAAAATATTCTGCATTTTGCGCAAAAACATTTTTCTTGTCATTTTTCTCATCTGCTAAAACTTTTTTAAATTGCTCTAAAGTAAGTCCACTTGGCTTTCGTAAATCCATGGTAAAACTTAGGGAATTTAGCAATTGTTGTTTGGTGTACTGCGCATCACTTGCTAGTTCCTTCTGATTTGGATTTTTACTTGTCACACAATTGCTTGGAATATATCCTTTTATTCCTGCAGTCGAAATAAAATACCAATCTCCTTCAATTTTTAATATTTTCGCAGAATCATTTTTATTCAAAGTGCAAATTTTTTCAGCACTTTCATTGGCTGAAATTCTCACACTCGCAGTCGTTGCAACAACGTAAACCATATCCCCTTCTTTTGCTTCATACATTCCAAATTTACTTCCTGTACCAATTTCCACAATTCTCTCAATTGGTGCCTTAATAATATTTTCTGCCATCAATTCTTCTGCCATTAACTCATCGTCCTTGTATTTTTTGATGATAATTGCTTCTTTCGTGCCTGCTCGTCCTTCTTGCAAAACTTGTACTACCCCACTGGCCAATTCTTGATTATTTTTATATCGCGTCGTGTATTCCATATCAATTTCTTCTACGACCATTTCTTCTTTTTGATTATTTTTCGTATTTTGTTCCATGATTTCGTATAAATTAATTGGATTTTGGTTTTCATAGAAAATTTCTGTTTCGTTTTTTGAAAAGTCTTTGTCATCTGTTGCAAAAATATTTCCTGTAAAAAATACTGCTATTAGCATGAAAAATAGGCATAACATCCATATTACACCACTATATAATTTTTGATAATATGTACTTTTCTTTTCGCACTTTTTCATTCGTAATCCCCCAAAATAAAATATCTCATGTTTATTGTAATCTTAATAGAAGGTTTTGTCAATAACAAAGATTGGAAGATTATAAAAACTCCACTGTACCAATTTTCTTGTACAGTGGAGTTTTTAATAAACTTTCTACTTTCTCAAAAAATAATAAATACATAACATATATGTTTTCGATTCTTATAAAGTAAGTTTCCAAATATCATCAGAATACACACACTTTATAGTTTTCGGCAAATAAACACAAGGTCGAACCCCTATATCCCAATTTACCATACCATCATAGCCCAAGTCACCTGCTGTCAGACCTGCAACCATCATATAAGGATATTTTATAGCTCCACCATTTAATTGAGCATTAAAACCTCGCAAATAATACTTGTAACATTTGTTTAAGGCATTCTTATGTTGACCATATAATGATGAGTTTATACCGTGTTAACATCGCAGATGTAGTAGTAGGATTTTCCGTTTTTCCTACATAATAGCCATTCTCATCAGATGCTAAATAAATTGATGCACCACTTTCATTCGCACTAGCAACATACGTCTCTACATCAACAGCGCCTTTTACATAACAGCCATGATTCACATATTCTAATGGTATTAATTTATTCCATGCATTAACATCGTTTAATCGTTCTAGCATCTCCTCTCTTCTTCCAAAACCAGTTTTCCAACAGTATGGGTAACTAGAGTTTCCACCGCTTATTCCTGTCTCTATTATACTTTCATACGAATATGGTAAGCAGTCTGCCAATATTAAATAAATTCCTCCCTCTTTATCTTTATAAAAAATTCTCCAATCCGTCTTTGGTAATGTTCCATCTTTCAAAGCAATTTCATCATTCACAATCAAATTCGTCCCTAAATCAACATAATCTCCATAATTTGTTGCTGAAACAACTTCAGACATTATTATTTTGTTATCTTCTTCCCATTGTGCAAACAATATCACTGTTACTCCATTCGTACTACTCAAATTTGTTATAGTTTCTTCATCCGCATACCCTTGTCCTGTTCCATCTATCTTCGTATTCCAACCTTTAAAGTTAAACCCATCTTTCGTAAATGCATTCGGTTTTAACGCTTTGGATTCTCCATAATTATATGAACTGCTCTCCATACTTCCCGCTGTAGCTCCATTTCCATCATACGCTACCGTATAACTTAATGTTACTATATTAGAAATCGTTTCTCTTTGCGTTCCATCAAAAAAGCAAACTTCAAATTTTGTCCCTGCTGGAATAGTTATACTTCCTCCGTTTTCAATATCTTTCCATTCTCCTGTATCTCCAACTTTATATTGCAAGGTTGAACCTTTTTTCTTTCCTGTTATCGTTACTGTACCATTAGTTCCATTCCAAATTGGCTCACTAATTGACAATGGAATATCTTTTTCTTCATCAGAGCCTTCTCCTGAATCGCCTGTTCCACCACCTGAAATTTCAATGTCTTTATCCCACGTAATCACACCTGTTTGTGAAATTTTTCCTGTAATTTTTAATTTTGTTC
>CANEDP010000011.1 GCA_947426305.1 uncultured Clostridia bacterium
ATAATCCAAGATTTGATAATAATCGAAACAACAATGGCGGATTCCAAAAACGCCAAGGAATGGACGATAGAAAAATTGACAAAAAAATCAAAAACATCATGGAAATCGATATTCCGGAAAAAGAAAATGTCAGAGACTACAACAACAATAACAACAAAAACAGAGACAGAATGAAACAAAATCAAAAACTAAATGACCAAAGGCAACCCAAGAAGAGTCGTAAAGGTGATGAAAACGATTTCAATTCTGGAAAACTAAATAATTTGAAAAAACAAAATAAGCTTTCTAATATGTTCAACGAAGGTGAAATGTTAGACTACTATGATTTAAGCACCGAGCGTGGAAGACGTGGCAAAAAAAGAACCAAAGACCAAGAAAATCGCATCAAACAAAAAATCTTTAAATTAACAGAAATTACCATTCCCGAAAACATCACTGTCAAAGATTTAGCAGTGGAGATGAAAATCACGAGTGGGGAAGTTATCAAAAAGCTATTTAATTTAGGCGTTATGGCAACCATTAATGATAATATTGATTTTGACACAGCCTATTTAATTGCCCAAGAATTTGGCATTAATGCTACCAAGAAAAATGTTGTAACTGATGAAGATATCCTAATTGATGAAACAGAAGATAGAGAAGAAGACCTAAAACCACGTCCACCAGTCATTGTCGTTATGGGACACGTTGACCACGGAAAAACTTCTTTACTAGATGCAATCCGTAAAACCAACGTCATCGAAGGCGAATCTGGAGGTATTACACAACACATTGGTGCCTACCAAGTCGAAATTAATGATAGACAAATCACCTTCTTAGATACACCAGGTCACGAAGCCTTTACCTCAATGCGTGCAAGAGGAGCCATGATTACAGATATCGCAATCCTTGTTGTTGCAGCCAATGACGGTGTTATGCCACAAACAATTGAGGCCATCAACCACGCCAAAGCTGCTGGAATTCCAATCATTGTTGCCATCAACAAAATTGATTTACCAGACGCAAACCCAGAAAAAGTCAAACAAGAACTAATGCAATACGAATTAGTTCCAGAAGAATGGGGAGGAGACACCATATTCGTTCCAATTTCTGCAAAACAAAGCATTGGCATTGATAACTTACTAGAAATGGTATTACTAGAGGCAGACGTCCTAGAACTAAAAGCAAACCCAACCAAACAAGCCAAAGGAACCATCATTGAAGCCAAACTCGACAAAGCCAAAGGTCCAGTTGCCACCATGCTTGTACAAAGAGGTCAGTTAGACGTAGGAGATACTATCATTGTAGGTTCTAGCATTGGTAGAATTCGTACCATGAAAAATGCCAAAGGTAAAAACCTAAAATTTGCTGGACCATCAACACCAGTCGAAATCACAGGACTACACTCTGTTCCTGAAACAGGAGATACCTTCTATGAAGTAAAAGACGAAAAAACAGCGAAACATCTAATCGAAAAGAGAAAATACGAAGAAAGACAAAAATCAATCGCAAGCTCAACTGCCGTAACACTTGACGATTTATTCAGCAAAATTGCTAGCGAAAACCTAAAACAATTAAACCTAATCGTAAAAGCCGACGTACAAGGTTCAGTGGAAGCATTAAAACAATCACTTGAAAAACTATCCAACGAAGAAGTCCAAGTAAAAGTCATTCACTCCAATGTAGGTGGCGTAACTGAAACCGACGTAACCCTTGCCAAAGTATCCAATGCGATTATCATTGCCTTCAACGTACGACCAGAAGTCATCGCCAAAACAATAGCTGACAAAGAAGAAGTCCAAATCAAAACCTATTCTGTCATCTACGATGCCATTAACGATGTCGAAGCAGCCATGAAAGGCTTACTAGACCCAGTTTACAAAGAAGTCATCATCGGAAATGCAGAAGTAAGGCAAGTCTTCAAAGTATCCAACGTTGGAACCATTGCAGGCTGTTATGTCCAAAACGGAAAAGTTAGCAGAAACGCAGGAATCAGAGTCATTCGAGACAATATCGTCATTCATGACGGCAAACTAATCTCACTAAAACGCTTCAAAGACGACGCCAAAGAAGTCGACAAAGGCTACGAATGCGGACTACAAATCGAAAACTACAACGACATCGCCGAAGGCGACAACCTAGAAGTCTACATCATGGAAGAAGTCAAACGCTAAGCACACAATCATGAAATTTGCGTGACCCCAATGTGAAAAATATGTAAATTTTATAACTTATCCACTCGCGTGATTAACGCGCGGATACTAACCAGATTTTACAACCCAATCTGACAAAGCCAAACCAAAAAAGAAAGGAAAAAACACAATGCCCAACAACCGAATGCAAAAAGTCAACGAAGAATTAAAACGAGAAATCAGCAACATCATCTCACTAAAATTAAACAATTCAGCCCTAAAAAAAGGCTTAATATCTGTCACCGAAGTAGACACAACCCCAGACTTCAAATACGCCAAAGTCTACGTCAGCATGATTCAAGTCGGAGACAAAAAAGAAGCCCTAAAAGCTCTAAAGAAAGCCAGTGGATTTGTTCGTAGTGAAATTGCCAAAAACATTAACCTAAAAAACACACCAGAAATTATTTTCCAATTTGACGAAAGTATTGAATATGGAGACCGAATTGATCATATATTAAAAGAGATAACAAAAGATCTAAAAAAAGAAGAATAGGAGAAAAATATGACCTTAGATGACATTTTTGAAGAAATAAAAAAAGCACAAACCATTTGTATTTTAGCACATGAAAATCCAGACGGAGATGCCATTGGAAGCAGTTTAGGCCTATATGACGTCTTAAAAAGAATGGGTAAAGAACCACAAGTCTTAATGAAAAAAGTACCAGAAACCTATTCTTTTTTACCTGGAGCAGAGCAAATCAAAGAAGAATCTAATATTTCAAACTTTGATATGGCAATTGTTGTGGACTGTCCAGACTTAAAAAGAGTAAACAGCAGTCTAATTCCATACTTTGAAAACGCAAAAGTAAAAGTAGAATTCGACCACCACATCAACAATAGTATGTTTGCGGACTATAATTTCGTCAATCATGTTACACCAGCATGTAGCCAAATTCTAGTAACAAGTTTGGAATATCTAGAAATCGAACTATCCAAAGAAGCCATGACTTGTTTTTTAACAGGAATTATTACAGATACTGGCGGATTCAAAAATTCAGGAATTTCAGAAGAAACCTTTGAAATTGCAGGCAGAGCCTTGAGCCAAGGAATTAATTTGCCAAAAATCTATAAAGCTAGTTTATTAACTGTTTCCAAAACGCGATTTGAGGCACAAAAATTAGCCATGGATCGAATGGAATTTTTTGCGGACGACCGAATTAGTTTTACATATATAACACAAGAAGATATGAAAAATCTCAATTTGAAAGACGGCGACCATGAAGGGATTGTCGAAATCGGAAGAAATATTCAGAATGTAGAAGCTTCTATTTTCCTACGTGAAGAAGAAAAAGGATATAAAATTTCGCTACGTTCCAATGAAATAGTAAATGTGGCAGAAGTATGTATGCTATTTGGTGGAGGTGGACATATTCGTGCAGCAGGAGCCAATACAACCATGTCTTTGAATGAAACCAAAAATGCATTAGTAAGAGAAATTGAAAAAAGATTGAAATAATACTTGAAATATTATGAAAAGTATGATATACTTTTTTTTACCAAACACTTTGAATAAAAGGAGAAATAATATGACCAAGAAAAGAAAACAAATAGGAAGAAAAGAAATATTGCAAGCAAGGCTGAGAAAAACAGCACGGACACGGAAACACGATTTGAAAGGAAAGAAGCGAAAAAAGCAGACAAGGGAATACTTGGAATATTTATATTCCGAAAATTTAGAATAATTGGTTGTAAATGGGTCATAGGTACTTATCTGTGACCCTTTCTTCATAAATAAGGAGAAATTATGAAATCAGGAATGGTTATTATCAATAAGGAAAAAGGAGATACATCGCAAACTGTTGTCTCAAAAGTAAAGAAAATATTGAATCTAAAAAAGGCAGGTCACATAGGCACCTTAGACCCACTTGCCACAGGCGTTTTACCAATTTTAATGGGAGATGCCACGAAATTGTCTAAGTATTTGATAGAACATGATAAAACTTATAGAGCAACTATCCAACTAGGAATTCAAAAAGATACAGGGGACGAAGAAGGAAATATTGTTAAAACTGCGGATATTGGATTTTTAGACGAGAAAGCCGTAACAGGCGTCTTAAAGGAAATGCAAGGCAAACAAACCCAAATTCCGCCTCAATATTCAGCAGTAAAAATCAACGGAAAAAAATTGTATGAATATGCACGCGAAGGAAAAACAGTAGAAATTCCAGCAAGAAATATCGAAATTTATGAGATGAAATTAATCCATTTAGATACAGAAAAAAGCCAAATTTCTTTTGAAGTATCTTGCTCAAAAGGAACGTATATTAGAGTTTTATGCGAAGATATTGCCAAAAAGCTAGGAACGGTTCGGATACATGAAATTTTTGCAAAGAACGAAAGTGGACAAATTTTCAATTGAAAATGCAGTTTATTTAGAAAATTTGAAGGAAGAAAATTTGATTTGTGTAGAAAAATTATGTGAAGATTACGAAAAAATAGAATTGAACGAGAGAAAATTGGAATTGTTCTTAAATGGAGTTAGGCTGACGGTTTCGGCAAAAGATGGTATTTATGGTGTGTATCATGAGAAGAAATTTGTGGGACTTGGGGTTGTGGAAAAGGAGTTACTTAAAAGAGATGTGATTATTCATTAATTTTTTTTAAATATATTGCCAAAAAAATTTTTTTACCATATAATAAAAACAAAAATGAAAAAGTTGAGAAACAAAAATGATAAAAAACAAACATTTTATTTTAATCTATTTAATTTTAATAGCCATTGTGATAGGAATTTTGGGTGCAAGTGTCATTACATTTTATCTGTTCCATAAAAACAAAGACGAAATTCAATCAGGCGTTTACATTAAAGGAATTAATGTATCTGGACTGACGAAAGAGGAAGCTAAAACATTGGTGAGTGAGAATTTGAAATCGGAATTAAATGACCATCTGATTTTGAAATACAAAAATTATGAATATTACATAGAAATTGAGCAATTTGAAACAGAATTTGACGTAAATGCTTCTGTGGAACTTGCTTACCAAATTGGGCGAAGTGGCAATCCATTTAAAGATATCAAAGATTATGCTATGGTTCTCATGACCAAAATTGATATTGACCCTATTTTAACTTATAACCAAGAGGCTTTAATCAATTATCTTGAAACCATTGGGGCACAATTGCCAGATCAACTAGAACAAAGTAGTTATTATGTGGATGACGATAAATTGGTTATCACAAATGGAAAAAATGGTTCTAAAGTTGATATGCCTGAATTAAAGGAACGAATTATCGAAGAAATCCAAAATATTTCCTATAAAAATGCTTGTATCGATATTCCAACCTTTACCGAATATCCAGACAAAATCAATGTACAAACTATTCATGATGAAGTATATCGCGAGGTTCAGAATGCTTATTTTACGACAGAACCTAGAATGGTTTATGCTGAAGTGACTGGTGTTGATTTTGACGTAAAAGCAGTTGAAGAAGCAATTGCACAAAATCCAAATGCAGAAGCCTATACACTCAATCTAACTTTTATTAAACCACAAGTAACCGTAAATGATTTAGGAATGGATCCATTTCCAGATTTACTCGGAACTTTTTCTACGAAATATGTCAACAATCCTGACCGAACTACGAATTTAAGATTGGCATCTAATAAAATCAATGGAAAAGTAATCATGCCAGAAGAAGAATTTTCGTTCAATAAAATTGTCGGAAAAAGAACAGAGGCTGCAGGTTACAGAAATGCCGCCATTTTCTCAGATGGGCAAGTTACAGATGGTTTAGGTGGTGGAATCTGTCAAATCACTTCAACGCTTTATAATGCGGTTGTTTTTTCCAATTTAAAGATTACATCAAGACGTAATCATATGTTTGTTCCGTCCTATGTTACAGGCGGGCGAGATGCAACGGTTGTGTATGGTTCAACTGATTTTAAATTTAAAAATTCTAGAAGTTATCCTATTAAAATTGTTTCTTCTGTCGAAGGTGGGATAGCGAAAGTTAGCATTTATGGCTATAAAAATCCAAATGATGCAGAATACGAAATTTCAATTGAAAACAATCTTGTCAAAACCACAGCAAAATCACTCGTTTATGATGCTTACAAAATTTATAAACAAAATGGAGTTATGGTAAAACGAGAGAAAATGTCAAGAGATACGTATAAAAAATATTAAACGAAACTTTTGTCATAAATAATAAAATCTCCCATATAATTCACAAGGGAGATTTTGTTATGATAAACTTGGCAGTTATTAATTTGAAAACATTACTAAAAAGAATCCTAAAAATCATCATTGCTATTTTAATGTTGTCAATGGTGATTAAATTTGCAAAAATTTTGTATCAGACTTCTAAAGAATTTGATGTCAAAAATTTTGGTTTGAAAACCAACCTTAGCATGATAAAAAATAATCTCAATTTTTCCAAATCGTTTGAACAAGAGGAAAAAGAAAAAACGAGTGAATTCAAGAAAATTCTAGTGGCAGAATTAGCCGTTTTTTTGGGTAGTGAAGAAGAAATGATGGAAAAGGAAAACCAAGAAGAAGTCATTGAATTTGAAAAGATTGAAGAAGGGCAAAAAGAAAATGCTTTTTTTAAAGAGCCACAGAATATCCAAGAAACAGCTGGAAATTCAGAACCACAGAAACAGCCAGCATCATCAACATCAGAGAATGTCCAAACTGCTGTAATTGAGCAAAATAACAAAAAAGATGTTTATACCGATATTTATCAAAGTGTGCGAATCAAAAACGAGTCAAATTATTCGCTGACTGAAAAAATGGTTACTCCTGATATCAAATTTAACAATACAAAAGATATCATTATTTACCATACACACACTTGCGAAAGTTATACTCCAACAGCCAATTCACAGTATGTAGCAACTGGAAATTATCGAACCAACGATTCTAATTATTCAGTTGCAAGAGTTGGCACGGAACTTGCCAATCAGTTGGCGGGAAAAGGCTATACTGCGATTCATGATACGACTTTCCATGATTATCCAGCTTATACAGGTTCTTATACAAGATCTCTTTCAACTGTTAAAAATTTGCTTGGTACTTATCGTAATGTTGAATGCGTATTGGATATTCATCGTGATGCTTTGCGGAAGTAATAGCAATTATGCTCCTTGTGTGAAGATTGGTGAAGAAACGGCAGCTCAGCTGATGTTCGTTATGGGAACGAGTGGAGGTCGGACTAGAACACACCAATTGGAATCAGAATTTAAAATTAGCCATTCGAATTCAAGAAAAAGCCAATCAAATGTACCCAGGATTATTTAAGCCAATTGTCTTAAGAAACTCTAGATACAATCAGCACGTAGCAAATGGAGCTGCTATTATTGAGGTGGGAGCAACCGGAAATACGCTTGAACAGTGCAACACGAGCATGAAATATTTAGCCAATGTTATTGATAGCGTAATGAAAGATTGCATAGCAGAATAAATTTTGCAAAAACTCTTGTCATTTTATTCAAAAAATGATAGTATCTTATATATAAATTTAGATACAAGGAGTATGCAAATGATAAAAAAAGAAAAAGGTATTACGCTGATATCTCTTAGTGTAACTGTCATTATATTGCTGATTTTGGCTGGTACAGGAATGACAGTGGTTTATACAGGAATCAATGAAGTAAAAGATAATAAATTACAAACAGAATTGGGGATTGTTAGACAAGCAATTATGGAACAATATGGTTTAGCACAAGCAGTTCAAAAAACCAAAGCTTTGGCAAGTGAACCAGCAGTTTCGTTTTGGGTAGGAGACAGAATTGATCCATCCGATCCGATTTATATTCCTACCAATGATTCCATCAATCCAGAAGATCAAAATGCACAAATTTTTATTGATAAAGTAACCAATCGTGTTACGCCAACTTATCAAGAAGAATTTTATTATCGATTAAATGCAGAACAATTGAAACAAATTGGTGTTGGAAACAAAACTGTTATCAAAGATGATGAAGAAACGGAAACTGGAGTTTCGAAATATACCTATATTGTAAATTATAGTACAGGCGAAGTTTATAATGAAACAAAAAAAGTGACGAGTACTCATAATTTGCTTTATTTACCATCAACAGTTTACGACCTAGGACCAAAAACAGAAGAGGAAGAAAATTTTCAAGATTGGAATTAAGAGAATAGGGGTTTTATAAAGAATGAAGGATATCACGGAGAGTTTACAAAAAATTGTAAAGGAAACAAATATTTATAAAAAGGAACCTATGAGCAAACATACATCATTTAAAATTGGTGGAAGGGCTGATTATTTTGTAAAAATTGAGTCAGAAGAAGAATTGAAGAATGTTTTAAATTTAGCCAAAATAGAAAATATACCATATTTTATCGTAGGTAACGGAACTAACTTATTGGTAAAAGAAGGCGGAATTCGTGGAATTGTTTTGAAAATCGAACAGAATAACTATACGATAAAAGAACACGAAAATTTTGCTTATATAACAGCCCAAAGTGGTATATCACTTGCAAACTTAGCTTTTGTGGCAATGGAAAAAGGTTTGACAGGACTAGAGAATTTATCTGGAATTCCGGGAACGCTTGGCGGAGCAGTTAAAATGAATGCTGGTGCTTATGGAACAGAAATGAAAGATATTGTAGTTTGTTCGAAATGCATGAATCAAAATGGGCAAATTTTAGAGTTGGATTTAGAAGAACATCAATTTGAGTATCGAAAAAGCGTTTTTGAAAAAAATGAGCTGATTTTGTTAGAAACGACGCTTCGCCTACAATATGGTGAAAAAGTCAAAATCAAAGAAAAAATGGAAGAATGCAAAAAGGCAAGAGTTCAGCATCAACCATTGGAATTTCCGAATGCAGGAAGTACATTCAAACGAAATCCGAATGTGCCAACTGCCAAATTGATTGAAGAGGCAGGGCTAAAAGGCTATCGAATCGGCGATGCAGAAGTTTCAACAAAACATGCTGGATTTATTGTAAATCGAGGAACTGCAACTGCCAAAGATGTTTTAGCATTAGTGGAGCAGATTCAAACAATTGTCAAAGAAAAATTTGAACAAGATATCGAATTAGAAATCATCGTAATAGGAGAAGAATAGAAGGGAGAAACAAATGAAGTCTTTTTTAGAATGGTTTAAATCAAGTGCAAAAGTAAAAAGGTGGATCTTTTTAATTATCGTAGGAATTGCGCTTGCGTGTTATGGATTTACACAGATTTTAGTTGCAGAGGAGATTGATTTTAAAGAATTAGGGCAAATTATTGCCATCTTTGTGGTGGGATTTGTTTTTATTGTGGTTGGTATTATTTTTATTCAAAAAAGAAATTTGGAGATTATTATTGAGGCAAATGATCAAGATTCAGACAAAGGAAAAAAGGCGAAAATCAATATTAAGTCATTGATTTTCAATCGAAAAGTATATGACGAAGGACCAAAAATTGTTGTTATTGGTGGAGGGCAAGGCTTAAATACAGTCATTGAAGGCTTGAGAAAATATACCAATAATATTACGGCAATTGTTACCATGTCTGATTATGGCAATGTTCCAACTGAATCCAGAAAAGCTTTGGACGCTTTGCCTTTAGGAGATATCAAAAGCAGTATAATTGCTATGTCTGATAAAGAAGAATTGATGGGAGAACTCATGAATTTGAATTTCCAAAATGAAAGATTGCGTGGTTTGAATTTTGGAGATATCTATTTAACCGCTATGAATGAGATGTATGGAAATATTTCAGAAGCCATTCAAAAAAGTACGGAAGTTTTAAATATTAATGGACGAGTATTACCAGTAACGCTTGATGAAATTATGATTTGTGCTGAACTTACTGATGGAACGGTTGTGGAGAAAAAAGACCGAATTCCAGAAGTGGTTTCCGAAAAAGTCGAAGTCATTAACCGAATTTTTATTAGTCCAACAAATTGCAAACCTGCGCCAGGCGTTATTGAAGCAATTCAGGAAGCAGAAGCTATTATTATTGGACCAGGAAGCTTGTATACCAATGTTTTGCCAAATTTGTTGGTAAAAAAAGTGTCGAAAGCGATGAAAGAAAGCAAAGCTGTAAAAATGTATGTTTCTAACATTATGACAGAGTTTGGGCAAACGGATAATTACACATTAGCAGAACATATTAAAGCTATTCAAGACCACGTTGGAAAAGGGGTTTTTGATTATTGCTTGGTGGATACAGGAGAGGTAGTTCCAGAGTACGTTAGAAGATACAACAAAAAGGGAAGCGAAATTGTGGAAGCCAATATCACGCAGGCAGCAAGCTTAGGCGTAAAAATCATTCAGAAAGATATGTCGTGTATCAAAAATGACAAAATTAGACATAATTCGTCAATTATTGCGTCAACTGTGATTGAATTGATTTGTAATGAATTAAAATTCAAAGACCAACAAAATGGAACTGAATTTTTATTATTAAATTCGATTTTAAAAGAAGATAAAAAAGATATTAAAAAAGAAAAGAAAACAGAAAAAGTAAGTAAGGAAATTGTCAAACAAGCAACGAAAAATGTGAAGGCAAAAAATAATAATCGAAAAAGTAAATTTTCGGAAAAATATAAAGAAAGAGTCGAATCGATTCAGAATACAGAAGCCAAAATCAAAGAAAATCGAGCCATTGCAGAAGAAGTAGAACGTCTGGAAAAAAAGAGCAAAAAAAGCAAAACTACAAAAAATGATGAGAAAGACAAAAAAGGGAAAAACACTAAAGCTGACCCAAAAGAGAAAAAAGAAAAAAAGGAAACTTCTACAGAAAAAACTGCAAAAGGAAAATCGACCCAGACAGAAACAACAGAAAAAAGTAAATCTAAAAAGCAGACGAAAAAAGCAAAAGAAGAATAAAATAGGAGATTTTACCAATGAAATTAACCAAAAAACTATTTGATATCAAAAATGGGATTCAAAAAGAATGGCTAATTACCAATGGAATTGGTGGTTATGCATCAAGTACCGTGATTGGCGCAAATACTAGGAAGTATCACGGTTTGCTAGTTGCGCCACTTGAGCCACCAGCTCAAAGGCACGTTATTTTGTCGAAATTAGATGAAAGTATTTTGGTAGAAAACGAAAAAATAGATTTGTACACCAATCTTTGCAAAAATTATATTTCGGAAGGATACAAACATCAAGAATCTTTTGAAAAACAAGCCTATCCTGAGTTCGTTTACAAAGTAAAAAATGTCAAAATGACCAAGAAAATTTGTATGGTTTATGGACAAAATTCAGTTGTCATAAACTATGTTATTAAAAATGATAATTCTACAGATATCAAAATGACCATTGCGCCTATTATGAACTTTAGAGATTTTCATGCTATGACGACAAATCACGAATTTAACATAAAGCAAGAAATTTCAGATACCATAAAAATTCAAATTGATGGCAATCTTCCTGTTTTTCTAAAATGCGAAGAAGTAACCTATATTCAGCATTTTCATGACACATTTCGCAATATGTACTATCTAAAAGAAGAAGAAAGAGGATTTTTTCCAGAAGAAGATTTGTGTATTCCAGGACGATTTGAAGTCACTATCCCAGCGAAAAAGAAAAAGGAAGTTTCAGTTGTGGTTTCGCTAAACGCTGAGATTGAAAATATCGATACCAAAAAAGTATTTGAAAACGAAACACAAAGAGTAGAAGCAATTGTGAAGGCTACGAAATTGGTTTCTAGCAAAGCCAATTTGACCAAAGAAGAAAAAGACAGAAACGAATTTTTGAAAGACTTAATTTTAGCGTCTGATAATTTTGTAATTGAACGTCCCAAATCTGGTTTGCATTCGATTTTAGCGGGGTTTCCATGGTTTTTAGATTGGGGACGAGATACAGCTATTTCGTTTGAAGGCTTATTGCTCATTACCAAACGATACGATTTAGCACGAGAAATCTTGCTTACATTGGTGCGAGATATCAAATGTGGGCTAGTACCAAATGGTTATTCCGAAAGTGATAGTACGCCTTTGTACAATAGCGCAGACGCCAGTTTATTACTATTTGAGCAAATCAACCGATTTGTGAAATATACAAAAGATTATGAATTTATCAAACAAAATATTTATGAAAAATTAAAAATGATTATTCAAAATTATACGAATGGAATTGACTTAGATGATAATAATATTTACATAGATCGTGATGGACTTTTAGTTTCTGGTACGCCCAATACGCAAAACACTTGGATGGATGCTAAGATTGGGGATTATGCTGTAACGCCACGAAATGGAAAAGTGGTAGAATTAAATAGCTTATGGTACAATGCTTTAAAGACGCTAGAAAATTTTGCCAAAAAATTTGATGAAAAAGATTTGGCAGAAGAATGCAAAAATAGGGCAAAAGCGCATAAGAAAGTATTTGAAGAAAAATTTTATAATGCCGATAAAAAGTCACTATATGATGTTTTAGGAGATGACAAAATCAGACCCAATCAGTTATTTAGCATAGGGACAACCTATCCAATAATTGCGCCAGCTTCTGATATGGGAAAAACCATTTTTGAAACAGCCAAAAAGAAATTGCTGACCAAGTATGGTTTGCGTACACTTGCTCAAGGCGAAGAAGGTTATATTGCGGAATATTGTGGTGATAGTTATAAACGTGATATGAGTTATCATCAGGGAATAGCTTGGGTATGGCTGTTGGGCTTGTATGCCGATAGTTTGGATAATATTATCAATAGTGAAAAAGATCGAATTGAAAAAGAAAAGTATATTATTGAAAAAGAAAAATTGATGCAAAATGTATATCAGACATTTCAAAAGGAATTGTATGGAAATGAGTGTGTAGGAAGCGTTTCAGAAGTCTATGATTCAATGCCTCCTTATAAACCAGGTGGAACTTGTGCGCAGGCTTGGAGTGTAGCGGAAATATTGAGAATTGTAAGCAAAATGGAATCGTAAACGAAGCAAAAAAGGATGTAAAAAATATGGAATTAAAAGGGCTAAAAACGAAATTTTTAGGAAGAAATGTGTTATTTTTCTCTAGTATTGATTCAACGCAGAAAAAAGTAAAATCCATTAAGCAACCAGAAAATGGAACACTTGTGATGGCAGATAATCAAATTGCGGCAATTGGCACACATGAACGAAAATGGTACACAGGAAATGGAAAGAACATCGCCATGTCTTTTGTACTATTTCCAGATTGCAAAATACAAAAAATGGAGAAAATAACGACTCAAATTGCAGATTGTTTGGTTAAGGTTTTGAGGGAAATAACCAATTTTAAATTCGAAGTTAAGGAGCCAAATGATATTTTTTTCCAAGGCAAAAAGGTGGCTGGAATTTTGACAGAAACGGTTTGCAAAGGGGAAAATATTCGTAAGGTCTATATTGGAATTGGCTTGAATGTCAATCAGGATGAGTTTCCGGGAAATTTGTCTGATATTGCAACATCTTTAAAAAAAGTATGTGGAAAAGAGTTTACAAGAGAAGAAATTATAGTAGCATTTTTGAACGAGTTTGAAAAATGTTATGAAAATTTAATCCGATAATTTTGCAAAAATGAAAAAAATTTGGTTTTTAGTATTGACATCTTAAAGGGAATAGTTTATAATAAATCTTGCGTTGAGTGTTAAGCAACGCACCATTAGCTCAGTTGGTCAGAGCAACCGGCTCATAACCGGTGGGTCCAAGGTTCGAATCCTTGATGGTGCACCAAATAAATACATGGGTAGATGGTCGAGTGGTTAATGGCACCAGACTGTAAATCTGGCGACGAGAGTCTACGCTGGTTCGAATCCAGCTCTGCCCACCAAAATACCAATACTTATCAAAGTATTGGTATTTTTTCTACATCTATTTCTAATTTATATAAGACAGGTCTTAAATAACGATTTTTATTTTGTAAAATTTCTTTTTTATCAATAATCGTAAATTTAGGATTTTTATTTTTTAAATCAAAGATATAATAAATATAATGATTATCATCGTTTTCAAATTTGCTTAATTCGTTATCAGTTAAATAAAAATCTATGTAATGGACATTTTGAGATTTTGTCTTTACTTCTATGTGTTTTTCAGTTCCATCAATATGATAAGATAAAACGTCATATCCTAAAGAATCACTATTTACTTTGTGGACATTTTTAGCTAAATTTTGATAACCTAGATTTTGAAGTTGTTGTTTTTCATAATTACAAATAGCATTTTCACCTCGGTCTCCAATTATTTTTTTATTTTCATTTATTTTTTTATAATCAGGTTTAGTATCACTAGTTGAAGAAGATTTCTTTTTATGAATATGAGTTCCCAAATATTTAAAATTTACTTGTTCAAAATTGTAATAGGCAATTTCACCCAAAATTTGGATTTTATTTTTATTCTCCTTTATTTTGTGACCAAATGTATCATATAAAAACATTGTAAAATAGTAATTATTTACGTCTTTAAGATATGGATTATTATTTTTATATTGTAATAATAAAGACTTTTTCTGCTCTAAATGCTGTATCTGTTTTGGATCATAATAAATATTTAGCTCTTTTAAAAATAATTCGATATCATCTTTATTAAATACACATAAATATTTGTCTGGAAAATAAATAGATAATATTTTTCCTTTAAATAATGGACAAAGTAGGTTATTGTCTATACTTTCATAATCATTCTGCTTACCAGCAATTAACAAATTTTTGATTTCTTCCTTTAATTTCTGAAAAGCACTTTCCAAACTATGACCATATTTTTTTGTAAAGTGATATTGATTGTCTTTTAAGCTATACCAGATACCGAATTTTGAAGCAAAACTTCCACGCATTTCACCTAAATTTTTAAATTGTGTCTCTATCAAATAACAAAAACTTTCTTTTCCTAAATTGTCAAGAGTAGATCTTCCTGTTGCGAATTCATTTATGTTTAAGTTCAAAATTTTTTCGATGGTAAAATGTTCTACGAATTTTTTTCGCTTTTCTAATTCTTTTTTGATAGACTGATTATAGGTTCTGTAATCCATTCTTTTTAAATATTCTACAATATAATCTTGAATTTCGTCTTTGGAATTTGTCACTTTTTCTAAATATTTTTTCAATTGATTATTTATGCAAGTTGGACCTTGAACGGTCGTAAGTCCATTGACTTTTAAGCTATGATATTGCAAAGGCTTAATATTATTATAAGTTTCTAATCTTTCTAATTCTAAATAATTTCCATAATTTTTATAAGATTCTGAATTTAATTGAAATTCAGAATCATCAATTTTAACTTTAGGCAAATTGGTTTCGTTTATTCTAGTTTTATACATGATACATTTGTAAGGAGAACCTACATAAATATATACAATATCATCAACTTTCATATTTCTAAAGATTTGTTTCCAATTGATAGTAGTTAAATGATCAAAAGCCCCAAATATGTCATAATAATTAGGGTTGCAAGGAATAATCCAATAATTTTTTTGCATAAAATATAACTCCCTTAAAATAATATTATTATTTTACAACATATCACAAAAAGAGACAATTGTCAACCAAATAAGATGTTAGACATAAAAAAGAAATTTAAAAATTATCTTGCTAAAAAATTTTTTATATAATATAATAAAAAAAATACGAATGAATCTAAGGAGGAAAAAATGAGCGAACAATTTAGCGTAATTTTTTATGATGATGATCGAAAAACGATATTAGATAAACAGGAAGTAAATAAAGGAGAAAGTGCAAAATATCAAGGGAAAACTCCTGAAAAACCAGCAGAAAATGGAATTCAATATACATTTGTTGGTTGGGAAACAACGGGAAATATAACAATGGTAATGGAAAATATCGAAGCTTATGCTAGATATGAAGAAGACTCAAAAATAGCTTTGCAAGATCAAAAATCGATGTTTGAATTATCTGAAAGCAATGCAGAAAATGCCAATTTAAATGAAGTGATGGAAGCTGGACAAAAGGTAAGTATGGCCGAGAAAGCAACGAGAGATATGAGTTTGGAGCAGAAAAAAGATTTGGTAAATGAAGTGTTGGAGAAAGGTTCTGTGGATTTGGGAAAAGAAGCGGAGAATGAGAGAGATTAAAAAATTTTTTGGAAAAAATTAAAAAAATATTTTTTAAGATTTAACATATACTAAGTTTAAGAAAATCAAAATGAACAAAAATAATTATTTTTGTTTAAAACAGTCGATTTTCTTGAAATTGGAGGTATTATAAAATGTCTAGTAATAGCAAGTTAATATCTGAAAAATTAAAATATGAAATCGCAAAAGAATTAGGTGTTTATGACCAAGTAAAAAAAGACGGTGGATGGGGAAATGTACCATCTAAAACGTGTGGTAATATTGTTACAAAAGCAATTGAAATTGCAAACCGTAGTGTAGAATAGTAGCAATTTTAAAAGACGGATTTTATTTCCGTCTTTTTTTATGATTTTTTGAATAGATTAGTACTAATCTGGAAAAAATTACTAAGTAAGATTAGAATAAGAGGGTGCTTGAAAAATGGTTTATAAATTTACAGTTAGTAGTGAGAAAGTTTTGCAAATTGCCAAGGAAATTGCTACAAGGCTAGGTCATAATTACATTGGAACGGAACATATTTTGTATGGTTTGGCAAAGGAAGAAAATGGTGTTGCTAGCAAAGTTTTGAAAAAACAGAATATCACAGCAGATATTATTTTGGAGAAAATTGAAGATTTGATTGGAAGCAATAGTGCTAACAAAGTTGTTGTTTTGGGCTTTACACCAAGAACAAAGCGTGTGATTGAAAATTCGTATGCAGAAGCTAAAAAAGTTGGCTCTAATTATATTGGAACCGAACATTTTATTGTTGGTATTATGAAAGAAGCAGATAGTATTGCAATGCGCATTATCAGCAGTTTGCAAGTAAAGCCAGAAAATATTTATGAAGATATTAACAAAGTCATTAATGAATTTGATGATTCTATGAATGATTTGTCTGGCAACAATTCGAACAAAGATTTGGGAAGTTATGGCTTGACGCGGAACTTTGAATCAATTTAGTAATGATTTAACCAAAGAAGCTCGAGAAGGAAATTTAGACCCTGTGATTGGGCGCATTCAGGAAACAGAAAGGGTTATCGAAATTTTGTCAAGAAGAACGAAGAATAATCCTTGTTTGATTGGTGAACCAGGCGTTGGAAAAACGGCGGTTATTGAAGGTTTGGCACAGAAAATTGTGTCTGGCAATATTCCAGAAATATTGAAGAATAAGAGAGTGGTTTCGCTGGATATTACGTCTATGGTTGCAGGAGCTAAATATCGTGGCGATTTTGAGGAGCGTATTAAAAAAGCCTTAAATGAGGTGAAAAAGGCAGGAGATATTATTTTATTTATTGACGAAATTCACACGATTGTTGGTGCTGGAGCAGCAGAAGGTGCTATTGATGCAGCTAATATCTTGAAACCGTTACTTGCACGAGGAGAAATTCAGGTGGTTGGAACGACGACAATTAAAGAATATCGAAAATATATTGAAAAAGATTCTGCTTTGGAAAGAAGATTTCAGCCGGTGGATATTTCAGAGCCTACCTTGGAGGAAACCAGAAAAATTTTAGACGGTTTAAGAGATAAATACGAGGCACATCATAATGTAAAAATCACAGATGAGGCAATTGGAGCTGCGATTGAGTTATCGAATCGTTATATTACAGATCGTTTTTTGCCAGATAAAGCGATTGATTTGATTGATGAAGCATCTAGCAAAGCTCGTTTGAAGTCATTTGTTGAGCCAGAACATTTGAAAAATTTGGAAAAACAAGTGGAGAAATTGGAAATTGAAAAAGAGTCTGCGATTAATTTGCAAGATTTTGAGAAGGCGGCAAAGCTTCGTGATGAAACAATTTGCTTGAAAAATAATTTGGAAAATGAAAAAATCAAATGGCGAAATGAAACCAATCAAAATATTATTACTATTGGTTTAGAAGAAATTGCGGAGGTTGTGAGCAGATGGACTGGGATTCCGGTTACGAAAATTAATCAAGATGAGAATGTGAAATTGAAAAATTTGGAGCAGATTTTGCATAAAAGAGTGGTTGGACAAGAAGAAGCAATTGGGGCTGTTTCGAAGGCTATTCGAAGAAGTCGAGTTGGATTAAAGGATCCGAATCGTCCGATTGGCTCGTTTCTATTTTTGGGACCAACTGGTGTGGGAAAGACGGAACTTACAAAAGCGTTGGCAGAAGTTTTATTTGAAAATGAAAATGCGATGATTCGTTTGGATATGTCGGAATATATGGAAAGTCATTCGGTTTCAAAATTGATTGGTTCTCCGCCAGGTTATGTTGGATATGATGAGGCAGGATATTTGACGGAAAAGGTGCGTAAAAATCCGTATTCTGTAGTGTTGTTTGATGAAGTGGAAAAGGCGCATCCAGATATTATGAATTTGCTTCTTCAAATTTTGGAAGATGGGAGATTGACGGATAATCAAGGAAGAATGGTCAATTTCAAAAATACAGTTATTATTATGACTTCAAATGTTGGAGCAAGATTGATTACGGAAAAGAAAAGTATTGGATTTGAAAATAAACAAGAAGAGGGGGAAAGAGATTATCAATTGGTAAAAAACGAGGTGTTAGGCGAAACAAGGAAAGTATTTAAGCCAGAATTTTTGAATCGTATTGATGAATTGATTGTGTTCCACAAATTGACAGATGAGAATTTGCGCGAAATTACGGATATTTTATTGGAAAAAGTGATTGAGCGCATTAAAAAACAGGGAATTGAAGTGGAAATTACAGAAAATGCAAAAAAGATTATTATTGAAAACGGAAGTGATTACAAATATGGCGCAAGACCGCTTCGTAGAACGATTCAGAATTTGGTAGAAGATAAAGTGGCAGAAAGAATTTTGGAGGGAAATTTTGAGCAAGATAAAAAAATTATTTTAGATGGAGAAAAAGAGGAAATTTTTGTAAAATAATTGTGCATAAAAAACACTTGCAATAATTTAATGGATAGTGTATAATAGATTTATCAAATGTAAAATATTTGATAAATTGCGGCTATAATTTAATGGTAGAATGTCATGCTTCCGACCTGATAGTGCGGGTTCGATTCCCGCTAGCCGCTCCAAGAGGTAATAGGTATGGATATTGAGGAATTTCGAAAAAAACGTAAATGTAAAGAAAACATAAAAACAATTAAAGGATGGCTAGAAAAAGGCTATATAAGAGGTGCTAAAAGAAATCCTAAAACTAATGAATGGGACATTCCGAGTGAAGCAATTCCACCGTATACTAGATGTGGAAAGGTTACAGGAGGGGGGATATATAAAAGTATTGCAAGAGGAGTTTTGAATGAACGTGATGTATTAGCTCAATTGTATAATATGCCAGAAAAAAGATTTAAAGAGTATATTAAACTAATGCTAGAAAAAGATTATTTAAAAACTTATGAATGTGAAGGAATTACATATTATATTCATACATTTAAAACACAAAGTTTATTAAATATGTCTAAATCTGACATTATTAAGCTTGTTGAAGGAATTGCAGAAGGAGTGACTACAGTAGCATTAAAATTAGCATGATTTAATATATAATATAAGAAAATGAATAGGAGAAAAAATATGCCAAAATTTCCCAGAAAAATGCATGGTGGAGAATTATGGGCAAAAATAGAAGTGCTTGAAAATGTTGTGGCTCCTTTATTTAAAAAGTAAAAAATAAATAAAGGAGAGTTAAATATGAATTATGAAGATAAAAAAATTGTAGGAATTATTGCGTCAAATGTCGAGCCAGCAGTGGCTCTTAATGTGATAGGACATTTGGCGGTTTCGATTGGAAAATATTCGGAAAGTGAAATGATGGGAAAGCCAGTGCTTACGGATAAAACTGGTATTAATCATTTGGGGATTAGCACTTTTCCGTTTATTATAACAAAAGTCAAAGCAGGAAAATTGAAAAATGCCATTGATATGGCCAAAAACAATCCCCGTTTATTGGTTGCCGATTATCCCAAAGATATGCTAGAAACTAGAACAGACGAAGAATTAGTAGCTTCGATTGCTGAGAAAGAAAACGATAAACTAGAATATCTAGGAGCAATTATCTATGGAAATACAAAAGATGTTGACGAAATTACTGGTAAATTTCAATTGTGGAGAATTGATTAAAATTGGCAATTTCTGCAAAGTTTTGAATAGAAATAGAGTATGATACCATTAGAAGGATTAATTTGAAAGGGGTAAATCATATGAAAATTTCAGAAATTTTGAGACAAAACATAGAAATACAACAAAAGCGGATTTTAGAACAACCAACCATGACGTTAAAGGAATTTTTTAAAAATTCCAAAAAAATGTCTCCCAAAGTGCTTATTTTTCCAGACGATATTCCGTTAAATTTACTGAAAACAGGAATGACAATTCGAAAATTTGCTTATCTTTCCCAAGAGAAAAAATGGATGGTAAGTGACCAAAATTTATTAACTGGTTTGGAAGAATTTTATGAAACTCACTTTAATAGCAAGGAATTTCAAGAAAATTTCAATTGGATATTTAACAAAAAGGGTTATCTTTTTGACCCCAAATAAAGAAAAGTCTCTCAAATTCGAGGGACTTTTTTATTGGTTATTTTATTTTTAAGAAAAACTATACATTTTTTTTAAAATATGATATACTAATCAAAACAAAAAACGAGGATAAAAACATGAAACAACTAATTTTAAATTCCGAACAAGAAACGATTGAATTCGGCAAGAAAATGGCACCTGATTTGAAAAAACGGAGATGTGATTGTTTTAACAGGTGATTTAGGTTCTGGAAAAACAAAATTGACTGAAGGAATTTTGACTTTTTTTGGTTTAGAAAATGAAATATCTAGCCCAACTTTTACGATTGTGAATGAATACCAAACCAAAGATTTTCCGATTTATCATTTTGATGTTTATCGCCTAGAAAATAGCGATGAATTTTTAGCAATTGGGGGAGATGAATACTTTGAAAAAGGCGTCAGTATTATCGAATGGGGCGAAATGATTGAAGATGTTTTGCCAGAAAAATATGTGAGGATTTCGTTTGAGAGAGATTTGGAGAATGAAAATCGTAGAATCATAAAAATTGAGGAGAAACTATGAAAATTTTAGCAATTGACACGTCTTCGAAAATCTGTAGCACGGCGATTTTAGAGGACGATAAAATTATCGATGAAATGAATTTAGATAACGGAACAACGCATTCCGAAAATTTGATGCCTATGGTGGCTGAAATTTTAGAGAAAAATCATTTGAACTTAGCGCAAATGGATTTGATTTCTTGCTGCATTGGTCCGCGGTTCGTTTACTGGTATTCGTATTGGCGTAGCAAGTGCAAAAGCCATGGCAGAAGTGGAAAATATTCCCATTGCAAGCATTACTTCTTTGGAAACTTTGGCTAGAATCGATGAATCTTCGAAAACAAAAGTGGCTTTGATTGACGCTAGAAACAATCAAGTTTACTGCGGAATTTTCAACGAAAATTATCAATTAAAACAAGAAATGCTGGCAGATGATATTTCTAAAATTATCGAAATTTTGAAGCAATATGACAATATCATTTGCCTTGGCGATGGTGCTGTTCTTCATCAAGATTTAATTTTGCAAAATCTGCCACAGGTTGAATTTTCTGAGAAGAATGCACAAAGTGCGGGTTTTGGTGGAAAAATTGCTTATCAAAAATATTTGAAAAACGATTTGCAATCGGCTGACACCATTTTGCCGATGTATTTGAGAAAATCGCAGGCAGAAAGGCTGAAGGAAAAATAAAATGGAATCCATTAAAATTTTAGAAATGACTTTGGAAGATTATGAAGTTATCAAACATAATCTAACTTCTGATTTTGATGATTTTTGGAATGCTCTCATTTTGAAATCAGAATTGTTAGGAGAACATAAAAAATATCTGGTTGCCAAACAAAATGGTGAAATTGTTGGCTTTGCAGGAATGTTGCAAAATCCACCAGAAATGGAGATTATGAATATCGTGATCAAAAAGCAACAACGAAAAAAAGGAATTGGCACACTTCTGTTAAATAAAATGCTAGAAATTGCAGAAAATAACAAAATAGAAAGCATTTTTTTGGAAGTCAATGCGAAAAATTGGGTTGCCAAGAAACTGTATGAAAAAGCAGGATTTTGTGAGATTGGTATTCGCAAAAATTATTATGGCGCAGGCGAAAATGCGATTTTAATGTCAAAAAAAGTAAATAATTTGCAAAAATGATTGAAAAAATTTTTTGTTTGATATAAAATGAGATTAAAATGATAATATGGGGGAATACAAATGAGAAGAGTAAGTGAAAACGAACTATTACCAAAAGATTTAAAAGATATTTGCAATCCAAATTCGTTTGGATTTGAAACAACAAAAGAATTAGAAGATACCTCTGATTTAATTTATGGACAAGACAGAGGCATCAAAGCCTTGGAATTTGGCGTTAATATTGACGTAAAAGGCTATAATTTATATCTAGAAGGTCCATCTGGCGTTGGGAAAACGATGTACACCAAAAAATATCTAGAAAAGAAGGCGTTAAAAGACAAAACTCCTTCTGATTGGTGCTATATCTACAATTTTGAAGACCCAAATGAGCCAGTTGCCATCTCTTTCCCAGCAGGACAAGGTAAAGTTTTTAAAGAAAACATGGAAAGTTTTGTAAAAGATATCCGAAAAGATATCAAGAAAACTTTTAATAATGATGAATTCGAAAAAGAAAAGCAAGTCATCAAACAAGAATTTGATGACAAACGAGAGAATTTACTTAAAAAATTAAATGATAAAACCATGAAACAAGGTTTCCAAATCAAATCAACCGATAACGGAATTTACATGATGCCGATTTACGAAGGAAAAACGATTGCAGAAGAAGAATTTGAAAATTTGCCACAAGAAATTAAAATTCAATACGAAGAAAAGTCAGCAGAAGTGCAAGAATTAATTTTTACGGCATTGGCAGATATTAAAACTATTGAACGAGAATCGGATAAAAAAATTGAAACATGGCAATCGAATGTGGCATTAATGACGGTTAATATGCAAATTAATGCTTTAAAGTCAAATTATAAAAGAAACAAGAAAATTAGTACGTATTTAGATGGGGTCAAAAAAGATATTTTGAAAAATATTGATTCTTTTTTAGCTCCAGAAGAAGATGCAAACCAAGCAGCAGAACAACAGGCAAATATACAACGTAAAGAAATAAGAGAGCCTTGGTTAAATTACAGAGTCAATCTATTTATTGATAACAGCAAACGCGAAGGTGCACCTGTTATTATGGATACCAATTATTCCTACAACAATATTTTTGGGCGTTTGGAATATGAAAATCATTATGGTATGCTAAAAACGGATTATATGATGTTAAAACCAGGATTATTACATGAGGCAAATGGCGGGTATATTATTTTCCAAATCAAAGATTTGATTTGCAATCCAGCTTGTTATGAGGCTTTGAAAAAAGCTTTGAGAGTCAAAGAATTGGCAATTGAAAATGTGGCAGAACAGCGAAATTCAATGGTTTTGATTTCCTTAAAACCAGAACCAATTCCATTGGACTTGAAAGTGCTTTTAGTGGGCAGTTCGAATATGTATCATACTTTGTTAAATATGGATGAAGATTTTAAAAAACTGTTTAAAATTAAGGTAGAATTTGAAGAATCGGCACCAAGAACGAATGAAAATATGATGAAATTGGCAAAATTCGTAAAAAGTTTTTCGGAGCAAGAAAATTTACTTGATTTAGACAAAGAAGCAGTTGCCAAAGTTGTGGAATTTGCCTCCAAAATATCGGGCGATAAAGATAAAATTTCTACACAGTTTAGCGAAATTGGAGAAATTATTGGTGAGGCTTCTACTTGGGCAGTTATTGCAAAATCCAAAATTGTTACGAAAGAGCATATCCAAAAAGCGCTTGATGAGCGTGTTAGCCGAATTAAAAAGTACGATACCAAATATTTGCAAATGATTCAAGAAGAAACTTTACTCATTGAAACATCAGGCTACAAAGTAGGACAAATCAACGGTTTGACTGTTATGACAATTGGCGATTATTCTTTTGGGAAACCAGCGAAAATTACAGCTAATACGTATGTTGGAAAAAGTGGAATTGTGAATATTGAAAGAGAAGTGGAAATGTCCGGTTCATCGCACTCTAAAGGGGTACTGATTTTGTCAGGCTATTTAGGGGAACAATTTGCACAAAAAGCGCCATTGTCGCTTACGGGAAGTATTTGTTTTGAGCAATTATATGGCGGAGTCGATGGAGACAGCGCTTCGAGTACAGAAGCTTATGCGATTTTGTCGAGTTTGTCAGATATTCCAATTAATCAATCGATTGCAGTAACGGGTTCTGTGAACCAAAAAGGTGAAATTCAGCCAATTGGTGGTGTGAATGAAAAAATTGAAGGATTTTATCAAATTTGCAAAATGAGAGGATTTAATGGCGAGCAAGGTGTCATTATTCCAAAGCAAAATGTTCGAAATTTGCATTTGTCAGATGATATTATCGATTCCGTAAAACATGGAAAATTCCATATTTATGCGGTAAAAAATATTGATGAAGGAATTGAGATTTTGACAGGTGTACCAGCTGGCAAAAAGGATAGAAATGGCAATTTCCCAAATGGTTCGATTAATTATTTGGCTTTAGAAAAACTAAAGAAATTTTCAAAAGCGGCTAGTGATTCGGAAAGATAAATAAAGGAGGATTTTTGGTCCATGAAATCAAAAATAACCAAAGAAGAATTAGAACAAATCAAACAATACCAAAATGAAAAGAGTTTTTGGATTCATCAATTATTGTGCGAAAATGTAGAAGATGATATTGCTTATTTGTTGCAAAATGATGAAGAAAATGAAGATTTTAAAGGTTCTATCGAAGAAAATCTAAATTTTCTAAAAGAAATGTTTGATGTAATTGCGAAATATTTTTATCAGAATACCAAAAGAAAATCTTGCATGGTTTATCAGGTTTCTCATGTTGCTCAAATTGACAATTTGAAAAGGGATTCGGTTATTAATCCATTTTGGATTGCTAATAAGAGTGAAGAAGAAGCTAAAGGAGCGCTACCAACCAATTCGAATCGAGCCGTTATGTTACGATTTAAGATAGATGAGAACATTCCGTATATTGAATTTGAAAAGCAAAAAATTTTAATTGCACCTTTTACGAATATAAGTGATATGCAAGAAATTTCGCCAGAAGATTCTTCTAGCAAAATGTATGAAATTGATTTAAAACCGCAAGAATTTGAAATTTTGGCAGAAGAAGAAAAAAACGATTTGTATGAATCTATTTTAGAGAATGCAAAAGAGATGCAAGAAAAATTAAAAATTTGCACAGAAATGGAAAACGAAAATCGAGTGCATTATGAAGAAATCCGCAAATTGGAGCAGTTATTAGCCAAACACCATTTTGCGATGGAGCAAGAAGATTATGAGGAAGATACAACCGAAGAAGAAAAGCAAAGTGATTTAGAAAATGTGGCAAGAATTAATGAAGAATTGGCTTCACTAAAGGAAATCATTTCAAAAACATATCAAGAAAGAGAAGAAAACATCAATTTTATGATTGATTGGAAAAGAGATGTAATTGCTTATTTGAAAGATGAATTTAGGCAAATTCAGGAAAAATATGTTTCAGAAGAAGAAGTTGTTATGCCAGAAGAACCAGAAAAAAAAGAGGAAGTGGCAGAAGAGCCAAAAAAAGAATTAGCCCCAGAAGTAGCAAGCGTAAAGGCAGAAGTTTTGGAAAATATGGCAGTGGTGGATACATTACAAAAAAATATCAAAGAGTTGATTTCGAAACAGCAAAATCATGCAAGAATTGCAGAAGCAATGGATTCGAATTACAAGGCGCTGAATAATGCATTTGAAATGAAAAATTTTGCGGAAGAATTAGATTCTTTGCTTCATACGGTTTGTAGTAAATTAGATAATCTTTCTGCAGATTATGCAGAAGAATTGGAAAAAATATCCAAAACCAATATTCAAGTGAGTATTTTGCTTAATTATTTAAATAATGCAAAATCAGCAGTCAGCAAGAAAATTACGCGATTTGATGAAATGAGCATTATTGAAGAAAACGAATTGAAACGTGAAATGGCGGAAACGATTAAGAATATTCGTTGTGAAGCAGAATTAAGGAAATTGCGAGATGATGTTGATATTATCGAAGATAAAAGTAATTTTAAGAAGTTTATTGGAAAGCTTACAGGTAGAAACAAACTAGATGAAACCATGCTTGATCAAATTGAAATCCGTCAAAATGCGATTCGAAAAAGCTTTAAAACAAAAATGCCAATATCGTATAATTATAGTATTCATGAATTGCTTGCTGAAATTGAGATGTTTATTGAGGAAAATGAAGATGATGAATTGGTATTGGAAGATGTGAGCGTTTTAAGAAAAATCAAGGAAGTTTTGAAGAAAAATTTTGTGATTATGGATAGTAAAGTGATAAGCATTATGGACCAGAAATCGGGTAAAAATCTTCCGCTTTCTTCGCAGAAAATGAGTAAGCAAGAATTAATTGAGATTGATACGTATCGATTTTTACATCGTTATGGATATGATAAATCAAATGATGTAGAGGATCCAGAATATCAAGATACTATGGCAAGTGAAATAAAAAGGATTGTTGATTACATAAAGACTAGTGGAATGATTTAAAAGTGAGGACGATGAAAAATCGTCCTTGCATAAATTCTGCCTAACCTTTTATTATATCATATTTTGGGGAAAATGTCAAATTGGCAAATAAGGAAAAAGAATTTAAGATTTTTGAGAAAAACATTGACAAATGGTCTAATTTTTACTATAATAAAAAGTAATTGAAAATATGCCAATATAGCTCAGTTGGTAGAGCAACAGATTCGTAACCTGTAGGTCGGCGGTCCGATTCCGCCTATTGGCTCCAATAGAAAAGTCATTGTATTAGAAAATAGTCTAGTATGATGGCTTTTTAGTTATGTTTTTTGTAGAAACTTGAAAATTTTATGTAAATGTGGTATAATATAATTGTAGTATATAGTTGTGCTTGAAAAGACTTTGTGTTATCTTAAGGAGGCTTAATAATGAAATTTAACTGGAGAGAAGAAAAAGGAAAATTGTCTATTCTTCTCTTCGGTTTTTTAGTTCTTTATTCGTATTGAATCATATAATTTAAAAGTTAAGTTTGAAATGCCATTGCTTTTATTTTATCCTTTTTATCCTATAATTAAATTATTTATTAAAGTAGTAACATATTATGAAATTAAGAAAAAATACTATTGGCTTGGCATTATTTTGCCTATTTTCGTAGAAATTTTAGACATAAAATATACGATACAATAATAGGATATAACTGGAAACTCGATAACACAGATTTCGAAAGTTATTTCTTATGAAATCATATTCTTTTTTGCAGAAGGGAGGTTAATTGGAAATGGATATTGTTCTAATAATTATTGGACTAACTTTTCTAGTTGTTTTTAGTATCTCATGCATTATCACATTTTTTGTTTTTCGACAAATTAAGAAACAAATGAAAAAAATAGAAGAGTTGAATGCAGAGGAAGAAGAAAAATTTGAACGGAGAGTTAAAGAACAACATGAAACTATGGAAGAATTCAGAAAAAAGAATTTTCCCGATTATTAATTTCTTAAAAAGACATTGCTTAATTTTTGCAAAAAAGAGAGGGGGACACTCTAATAGAGAGTGTCTCCTTTTTGAGATAAATATATTGAATTGTTTTAAATTAACTGATATAATTTAAAAATAAATGGAAGAATAATGATAAAAAGAAAAGGAAAAAAATGGAATACAAATATTTATTAGATATCGGATTAATTATTTTAGTTGTAAAAATTTTTACGATGATAACACAAAAAATAAGAATGCCTAAAGTATTAGGGGGGTTAATTGCAGGAATTGTACTAGGTCCAGCCATATTAAATATTGTGCAAAATAGTACGATTTTAGAAGCATTATCAAAATTTGGTATTATTCTAATTATGTTTTTGGCAGGAATGGAAACCAGTATCAAAAAATTTATAGCAGATAGCAATAAATATGTGACAATAGCGATAATGGGTGTGATTTTGCCATTTTTAATGGGCACAATTTTTAGTTTTATTTATACACAAGATTTAAAAACAAATTTATTTTTTGGCGCAGTAATCACAGCAACTTCAGTTAGTATCACGGTAGAAAGTCTAATCGAAATGAAAAAGATGAAATCAAGTGTTGGGTTAGCAATATTAGGAGCAGGTGTTGTGGATGATATTATCGGAATCTTGTTTTTAACAATCATTATGAATAGTCAAAATTTGCAAATAGCAACTTTTGTGATAATGCTATTAAAAGTAATGTTATTTTTCGGAATGGCACTTGTTTTAGGATTAGTATTATTTAAAGTATTTGAAAAAGTGGAAGAAAAAGATACTAAAACAGAGCAAATGCCTACTTATTCGATTGCATTTGCCTTAATATTGGCTTATCTTGCTGAAAAATTAGGCGTAAGTGGGATTATTGGTGCATATATAGCAGGCTTAGTGATAGGCAATACGGAAAAAGGAAGAAAAGTAAAAGGAAAAATAGATTTGGTAGTGCATATGATTTTTTCTCCGATGTTTTTTGCAAGTGTAGGCCTAAATTTAGGAAAAACAAATTTGACCATATCTACATGGATGTTTATATTCCTATTTACAGCCATTACAATCATCAGTAAAATAATCGGAAATGGAATCGGAGCGAAACTATGTGGCTATTCCAATGAAAAAGCGCTACAAATCGGAATTGGAATGGCAACCAGAGGAGAGGTTGCTTTGATTATGGCAGATGAAGCAGAGAAAATCGGTTTAATTGATGAGAATGTGTTTTCGATTGTGATTATAACGGTATTGCTAGTAACCTTAATAACGCCAATCCTATTGCATTGCAGTTTTAAGAGGAAAAATAGGATAGAAGTAGAAAATTTATAAAATCTCCAAAATTGTCTTGACAAACGTCTCAATTCGATGTATACTAATTAAGTGAATTTATAAAAACAAATAACAAAGTTATATAAATACTTGTCGAAAAAGATAGGAGGGATGAGAAAATGGCACAACCAAAAAGAAGATGGTCAAAAGAAAGAACATCTACACGTAGAGCAACTTGGAAATTAGAAGAAAAAAATTTAGGTATATGTTCGCATTGTCATGAACCAGTATTACCACATAAGGTTTGTTCAAATTGCGGATATTATGACGGAAAAGAAGTAATCGTAAAAAAAGCAAGTAATGAGGATTAAAAAATTAAGGTTTTAGGCCTTAATTTTTTTTATTTTTTAGTTCTAAAATATTTTTTCCTGCATATATAGTAATAAATATACATGGAGGAACTTCGAAATTGAACAATATTCTAAAATATTTCCCAGATAAAATTGAAAAGAAAATTGCAGAAGAAGTTTTGGACAAGATGGATAGTCTAGAAGAAATTCGACTTCGTACACAAAGACCCATTATTCTAAAATTTAATGACTGCGAAAAAATTATCAAATACACTGTTACCACAGAAGAGATTTTGGCGTGTTTACAAATGATTTGCGAAAACTCGATTTATACCTATCAAAACCAAATTTCCGAAGGATTTATCACGATAAAAGGTGGTCATCGCGTTGGAATTACTGGTTCTTGCGTGATTGATGAAGAAAAAGTTATCAATATTAATTATGTGTATAGCCTGAATTTTAGAGTTGCAAGACAGATTGTAGGAAGTAGCAATAAATTGTTAAGACACGTTTTAGAAATTGAAGAAAATAATGTGCACAATACGCTCATTGTTGCACCTCCTGGGGCAGGAAAAACAACAGTTTTGCGTGATTTAATTAGGCAAATTTCTAGTGGCATTAAAGAAATCAAATTCAAAGCAATCAATGTTGGTGTGGTTGATGAAAGAGGCGAAATTGCGGCACTTTATAAAGGAATGCCACAAAATGATATTGGCATCAAAACTGATGTGATTGAAAATGTTCACAAAAGCATTGGAATTCGTATGCTGATTCGCTCCATGGCTCCCAAAGTGATTGTGGCAGACGAAGTCGGAAATGAAGAAGATATTGAAGCCATTAACTATGCGGTTTGCTCTGGATGTAGAGGAATTTTTACGGCACATGGCAACAATATTGAAGATATTATGCTAAATCCTGTTTTGAAGACATTGTCCAACAATCATATTTTTCAAAAAATTATTTTCTTGGATACTGTTATCAAAGGCAATATTAAGGAAGTCTACGAAATGAATAAAAAAACGACAACGTATCAAAAAGCAGGAGATAAATGATGTTAAGTATTTTAAAAATATTGATTTTACTTGCCATATTAGTAATTTGTACAAGCCTTGGATTGCTAAAAGCCAAATCGTATCATAATCGCGTATCAGAACTCAAGAAAATGAAAAATGCGTTGGAAGTGTTAAAAAGTAAAATCGAATTTACGTATGAGCCAATTAAGGATATTTTTTCGGAGATTTCAAAAATCGTCTATCATGGGCAAGATAATATTTTTCAAGGAACATTGAACCAAATTGATGAAAAAGGGGTCATGAACAGTTGGAATAATGCCGTTGAAAAAAACATAAATTTGAATGACGAAGATAAATCTACCATTAAAATGTTTGGCAAATTATTAGGAAAAACCGACAAAGCAGGTCAAATCAACGAAATTAATGTTACTAGTAAATTAATTGACACACTTATTGAAAAAGCCGAAATGGAACAAAACAAAAATTATAAATTATTCAAAACTTTAGGACCTATTGTCGGAATTGGAATATGCATTATTTTGATATAGAGAGGAAAAAGAATATGGATGTCAATTTATTATTCAAAATCGCAGGAATTGGAATTGTGGTAGCTGTTTTGCACCAAATTTTAAGCAAAGCAGGAAGAGAAGACCAAGCTATGATGACAACTTTAGCAGGAATGGTCATTGTTTTAACAATTGTCATAAAAGAAATTAGTGAACTTTTTGAAACAGTAAGGACGGTGTTTGATTTATAGTGGAAGTCATCAAAATTATTGGAGTTCGGATTTATTACTCTGATTATTACGATTCTTTTAAAAGAATATCGAAAAGATTATGCGATATTTGCAGTTCTAACTGGGGGAGCAATAATTCTGTATCTTTGCCTTGATACGCTGATGGGGATTATTGATTTTATTAAAACCTTAAGCAACAGTTCTGGTGGTGCTTTTATTTCCATTTTGCTGAAAATTACAGGAATTTCCATTTTAACGGAATATGCAGTTAGTGTTTGCAAAGATAGCGGAGAAAGCAGTATTGCGAACAAAATCGATTTAGGCGGAAAAGTGATTGTTATTTCTATGTCCATTCCAGCCATTTCCACCGCGTTAGAAGCATTAACCAGATTATTACCTTAAAATTTAGAAGAAAGGATTCCGCATGAATGAATTAATTGATTCGCAAAAAAATATATTAGGTATTTCTGATTTTCTCCAAAATGCGCAACAATATACCCAAGAAAATTTCCCAGATTTAGATGTTGACAGCCTTTTTTCAAGTGCTATTGGTCGGAAGTATTTCAACCAATTTTTGGACAACCAGTATTTTAAATTTTGCAGGGCAAGAAGTAAAAGCTGTTTTGCAAATTATGGTTACGGTCTTAATTGTGATTATCATTCATAGTATTTTCAAAGCGATTATTGAAAATTTGGGAAATCATTCGAGTAGTAAAATTATTTATTTTATTCAATATTTAATCATTGTAACATTTGTAACAGACAGTTTTGTTTCTGTGATTGATTTAACGACAGATGCAATTCAAGAAGTCATTCAATTCATGAATTTGCTCATTCCACTCTTATCGATGTTGATGCTGACAACTGGCTGTATCACTACAACAGGAATCATTCAGCCGATAATTTTGTTTATGATTAGTTTTATTGGAAATTTTATTTCGAATTTTATCATTCCATTGCTTCTGATTTCGATTACATTAGGCATTGTTTCCAATATTTCAGACAGAATTCAAATTGACCGATTATCGAAATTTTTAAAATCATCGATTGTGTGGATTTTAGGCATTATTTTGACGATTTTCGTGTGCTCTTTATCCATTGAAGGAACGCTCAGCAGTTCAGTTGACGGAATGACGGCGAAAACTGCAAAAGCGGCTGTTTCCAATTTTATTCCAGTAGTAGGAAAAATTTTGGGCGATTCGGTAGATAGTATTATTGGTTGCGGAAATATTTTGAAAAATGCAGTTGGCGTAATTGGTGTAATTGTTATAGCAGGAATTGTGGTTTTGCCAATTTTGAAACTGGCGATTTTGTGGGTTTCATTTTATGTATTGTCTGGAATTTGTGAAATCGTGGCAGACGAAAAAATTGTGAAATTGATTGCTCAAATTTCAGATAGTTATAAAATTTTGCTGGCGATTTTGTTTTCTGTTTCGGTGATGTTTGTGATTGGAATAACTCTTGTTTTGAAAATCACGAATAGTAGTTTGATGTATCGATAAAGTAGGAGTAAAGGAAAAATGATTGCGTTTTTGAAAAGTTGGTGTGAAGGAATAATTGTGGCAGTAATTCTTTCGATTTTGATTGAGTCGATTTTGCCAGAGGGAAATCATAAAAAATATGTGAAAGTTGTAATTGGGGTTTATGTTTTATTTATGATTATGAATCCATTTTTGGAAAAATTTGGAAATGGACTTGAAATTCCGAAAGAATTTGATTTGCCAAGTGTTGAAACATCAAATATTGATCCAAAAAATATTCAAGAATTGTATGCAAACGGCATTGAGGAAACTCTGAAAAGTCAGATTGAGGAAAAATTTGAGGTTTTGGTAAAGCATTTGGAAATTGTGTATGATGAAAATTATGAAAATATTGAAAAAATCACGCTGGAACTTGAACAAAAAGGAATTGTGAGTGTAGAAAAAGTAGAGATTGGAAATACTAATGAAAAGCAAGAAAGTCATCAAAATTACACAGAAGTGCAAAATTATATTGCGCAAAATTATAATCTTGACCAAACAAAAATTTTGATAAATTAAGGAGAGACTATGGAAAAATTAAAGAATTTATTGAAAGATAAAAATAAAAGAACTGAAAATTTGGTAGTATTTTTAATTATTTTAGTCATAACTTTAGTGGTAATTAATAATATAATAAAGGAAGATAAAAAAGAAGAACCCAAAAAATATGAAAAAGCGGAATTGGCAAGTACGAGTTCTAACGAAGTGGTTTCAAATGATTTGGAACTTCGATTGGAAAGAATTTTATCCAAAATGGAAGGCGTAGGGGAAGTTTCTGTTTTGATTACTTATTCTCAAAGCAGTACGATTATTCCAATTTATAACGAAAGTACAAGTAAAAGTGTGACAGAAGAAACCGATACATCAGGAGGGACTAGAACGATTGAGGCAGAAGATGTGGAAAAGAATGTGGTAACTGGTTCTGACGCCAATCCAATTACGGGAAAGACGGTTTTTCCGACGATTGAAGGTGCTATTGTCAGTGCACAAGGGGCAGTAAATAGTAATGTGAAAGCGAATATTGTTTCTGCTGTAGAAGCAGTAACTGGACTTGCAACACATAAAATTCAGGTTTTTGAAATGAAAAATTAATAAAAATGAAGAGAAAGGATTGAGTTTTATGAAGAAAGAAAATTTGAAACATATGGTTTTGTTGGTTGTAGCGGTGGTGCTAATTGGGATTGGGTATTTGAATTATGATTATAGTCCTAGCATTGAGGTGGCAGCAATTAATAATCAGATTGATGAAAATACACTTCGGAGATGTTCAGTTTGTAAATGCAAATAGTGTGAAAGCAGATATTGTGCCAAATGATGATGGCAAGACAACAGTTACGAATAGTAATACAAATGCAGATGAGTATTTTTCGAAAACACGTTTGGAGCGAGAGACGATGTATTCGCAAATGCTTGAAACCTATCAAAAAATGATTGATAGTAGTGAAATTACAAATGACCAAAAAGCAATTGCCATTCAAGAGATTAATCATATTACGAATTTAAAAAATGCGATTATGATTTCTGAAAATTTAATTAAAAATAAAAATTTTGAAGATGTGGTAATTTTAGTCAGCAACAATACAGCGAGCATTGTTGTGAAATCAAGTAATTTGAATCAAGACCAGATTGCACAGATTCAAAATATTGTTCAGCGTGAATTAGGAATTGAATCCGAAAATATCAATATCAGTAAAAAATAGGAAACTTGCAAAAATTTTTCTAGCATATTTGCATTGTAAATTATCCAAACTATCCATATAAAGTTTTGAAAACTTTGTATCCAAAAGCGTGGAAATTTTTAAAAATTTATTCGCTTTTGGGAAAGAAAATTAGGAGGTTTGGGAGCAATGGCAAAAAAGATGTTTGTATCTGTTGCTATCATAATCCTTTCTCTATGTTGTTCTGTTTGTTTTGCAGCAGATAATGACTCAAATGTAAATTTAGGTGAAGAAATTACGGATTCTTTAGATAAAACAGGAGATAGTGTAAGAAATGTAGCAGATGATGTAATGAATGGTGTTGATGGAAATAATAATAATCGTAATAACAATCACAATAGAAATGTAGAAAATCGAAATAATTACACAGATAACAATGTATTTACAGATGGTTATAATGCAGTAAGAACTTCAGTAGATGATGTTGCAACAGGTAATATGTCTACGACAACATGGATTTGGATTATTTTAGCCGTAGCAGCAATTATTATCGTAGCAATGGTATGGTATTATGCTGTGCAGAATAATAATGACTAATAAAAACAAAAAATCACTAAGTTTTTAGTGATTTTTTGTGATTTAAAAGAAATGCCCCACCCAAAGAGAGTTCTCTTGGCTTGGGTGGGGAAATAGATTTGAGGTTAAATTTTAATAATTTTAGGACTTTCAGCGTAGATTTTTTCCAAAAGTACCAAATCTGGAAAAGATTTTAAATCAGCCGGCGTTTTAGGAATTTCTGATAGTGGCGTAATAGAAATTGTTTGCTTAGGCAAGGGAATATGTTCTAGAAAACCAATATCCTGATGGGTAGACACGTAATTTAATTCTTTCGAAATATTGTACATATAATTTTGTAAAAATTTCTGAAGAATCGTATCTTTGTAAACATCATGATAACTGGCTGTTCCTTCTTCTGCTACCTGATGCATTCCAGCAGTCCGAATTTGAAATTCAACAGGAATTCCATTGATTACGACTACGAAATGCAAAGATTGATACTGATTTCCTTTAGGATTTTCAATATAATCTTTGAATTTTATGATTTCATAGCCACGACTTTCAAAAAAATCCTTACAAAGATTAAAGATGACATATACTGTTTCTGTAAGAACGGTTTCATCTCTTGAATGATTGTAATTATTAACAATAATTCGGTAACCAATACTATCTTTAGAAGCTATTGATTTGAGAAGTGTTTTTTGAGTTGTTTCTAGAAACTGATATGCATATTCAAAAGACTCATCTGTAAAAGTAAAACTTCCCTTTTTGTCTTTAGGATTCTTTTTCAAAAGACTTTTTTGATAGTATTTTAAATAGGTCTCAAAGTTCTTTTGCACAAAATCAAATGTCTTATTTTTTAAGATATGGGATCTTGTTTTCGCTTCGAAACTACGAACCCCTTTAAGCCTACCGTAGAAACTTATCAGTGCTAATTTATTTTGAAATGCATATGATATATGTTCTCTTAATTCATAGCATAAATCAGAAATAAATTTTAACATTTCCTCGTTGCAATATGTCCCTAAATAAGGAATATATTGATTTGAGTGTGTCAAGTCACTAGAATCATGTGAGAAATTCTGTGAGTACGTTTGAAGCATCTCGGCATAACACCGGTTGATACAAGGCACCGAATTATTGTGACGCATTGCATATGCCAAAAACTGGTTCTTGTAATACTCGGGTACACAAGTTATTTTGCATATCTTTTCAAACTTGTACTTTACAATGTCGTCGACAATTTCTTTGATGATATTTTCTTCCTTGACACCTATCACTCTTTTAAAAGTAATTTTTTCCAAAACTAACCTCTTTCCGCCCTAAGTAGGGCATTTTTTATTTTTTCAATGTACGATTGATTACTTTCATTATACCACAATTTACATAAAAAGTCAATTTTTTTTGGCAACTTTCACATACATTTCCATTTTCTGCAAATACTAACTTTCAGAAGGAGATGAGCATTTTGGAGAAAAATGATTCAATTTGGTTAAAAAGTAGCGAAAATGGTAGGAAGTTTCGAACATTGGACCAGAATATTGAAACCAATGTATGTGTGATTGGTGGCGGGATTACTGGTATTTCAACTGCGTATTATTTGGCAAAAGAGGGCAAAAAAGTGGTGGTTTTGGAAAAAGATAGAATTGGTTCGAAAACAAGTGGTGGAACAACGGGAAAAATCACAAGTCAGCATCATTTGTTTTATGATTATTTGATTCATTCGCAAAACAAGGAATTTGCCAAAAAATATTTAAAAGCAAACGAAGAAGCCATTAAAAATATTGAAAATATCATAAAAACAGAACAGATTGAGTGCGATTTTGAAAGGAAAAGTGCTTTTGTATTTACCCAAAATTTAGGAAAATTGCAAATGATAAATGCGGAAGTCGATGCTGTAAAATCTCTTGGCAAAAAGGTCAATTTTACAAATGAAATTGAAGTTTTGGGAAAAATAGAAGGTGCAATTGAATTTGAAAATCAAGCACAATTTCATCCTGTCAAATATGTCAATGGCTTGGCAAAGAGCGTTTTGGAAAATGGCGGAGAAATTTATGAAAATACGAAGGTTGTTGAATACGAAAAAAACGAAGATGGATTTGTCGTAATGGCTGAGTCGGAGGGAGAAACAAGGAGAATTTCGTGTCAATTTGTGGTTGTTGCAACACGTTATCCGATTTTTAATGTGCCAGGATTTTATTTTTTGAAAATGTATCAGGAATTAGAATATGGAATTGCGATTAAGGCAGACGTTGATTTGAAAGGCATGTATGTTTCTTGCGAAGTTCCGACGATTTCGTTTCGCGATTATGAGGAAAATGGGCAAAAGTATGTTTTAATTGTGGGAAATGGTCATAAAACGGGAGAAAAGGTGGAAAATAATGGGTTTGAAGTGTTGGAGAATTTTGCAAAAACATATTTCCCCAATAGTGAAATTGTTTATCGTTGGAATGCAGAAGATGCGATTGGTTTGGATAAAATTGCGTATATTGGTGAGTATTCGGAAGTGCGTGAAAATATGTATGTTGCAACTGGCTTTAAGAAGTGGGGGATGTCAAGTTCCAATGTGGCAGCGAATTTAATAACGGATAAAATTATGGGAAGAGAAAATCCGTATGAAGCAATTTTCAATAGCACGCGATTAGAGCCAATCAAAAATCATGAAGAAATGAAAAATATGCTAAAAGAAGTGGGAGAATCTATGATTATGCCAAGATTAAACGGAGAAAAGGGCAAAAAGTATTGTGCACATTTGGGCTGTGAAGTGAGTTGGAATGATGTAACAAAAACGTGGGATTGTCCTTGCCACGGAAGTCGTTATGAGCAAGATGGAAGCCTGATTGAAGGTCCAAGTGTTCATGATTTGAATTAAAGTGAAAAGTCTTTGCCATTTAGATATTCTAAGATTCCACTGTTTGTTACAAAATTGAATTTGAGACGGTAACTGCAAAGCATTTGTGTCGATTTTTTAAATTTTTTATTGATTTCATTTATGCCATATTTCCCATCACCTAGAATTGGATATCCAATGTGAGCAAGATGAGCGCGAATTTGATGTGTTTTTCCTGTATGAAGAGTAACATCAAGCTCGCTAGTATTGTTTTGTGAATTGACAGATAAAATCGTGTATTCCGTTTGAATTTTGACATAGTTTTTTTGCGGTGTGTCGGAAATGTAAACCAAACTTTTTTTACTATCTTTGAAAAGATATGCTGTTAAAATCTCGTGTTTTTGGGAAGGAATGCCAACTACAGTTGCGTGGTAATGCTTTTCGATTTCACGATTTTTGAATTTTTGAAGTAAGATATGCAAAGCAGTTTCGTTTTTGGCATATAAAATTAAGCCAGTTGTGTTGCGGTCTAGGCGATGGCAGGGCTCTAATTGTACGCCAAACTGAGCCTTAACAAGAGTAGTTAAGGTTTCTATAGAGTGAGAATTTTCGGTTACAGAAATTCCTGCAGGTTTGTTTAAAATCAGAATATTTTCGTCTTCATAAACAACTGGAAAGTTGGAAGGCGTGCCAAACAATAAATCGTCAGTAATAAAAATCGCGATTTTATCGCCAGTATGAACGGTTACATTTTCGTGGATTCTTTTATTATTTACACGAATATCTTTTTTTCGAAGCGCTTTGTATAAGGTGTTTGGCACTAAGTTTGGAAAAGAATCCAGTAGAAATGTATTTAGTTTTTTATTGTGGAATTTTTCATTTACAATGATTTCTTTCATGAGAATATTATATGAGTAGAAAAGAAAAAAATCAAGTAGAATTTGACATAAAATTCAAAATATGGTATAATAAAGTTACAAAAATATTTTGCAAAAGGAGGACAACATGGTATGACACAATTAACAGATTTTCCTGAGATAATCAGGAAAAATGGGGAAAATCAAGAGGAAAAGGAGTTTTTGTTTTGGCTTCAACGGCTGGTAAATGGGAAACCGCAAAGAGAGCTGATGCTTGCAGGACCAAATGGATTCTCGAAAGCCACAGAGAAAACTCGCGATAAGCCTCTTCCAGTGTATGCACCATTATTTAATGATCAGACGTGCATACGTTTGGAAATGAGTTGACTCATAAAAACAAGGGAAAGAATAAATTTAAACTTTCCCTTGTTTTATTTATTTTAAAAATTTTCACAAAACACTTGATTTTTCCAAAAAACTATAGTAAAATAAATACAAATACCACTTACTTAGATTAAGGGAAAAACCTACCTTAAACTCAGTTTGTGGCAAATTAAAAGAATAGGAGGATTTTAAGATATGACAAAGGAAAGAAAACAAGAAATTATTAATACGTATAAAAGAGAGGAAAACGATACTGGTTCACCAGAAGTTCAAATTGCTCTTTTAACAGAAAGAATTACAGAATTGACAGAACATTTAAAAGTTCATCAAAAAGATAATCACTCAAGAAGAGGATTATTGAAAATGGTTGGTAAAAGAAGAAGTTTACTAAAATATTTAGCAGAAAAAGATGTGAATCGTTATCGTGAGATATCAGAGAAATTGTCTTTGAGAAAAACTGTATAATAGAGAATCCCCCAAATTATTGTATTTGGGGGATTTTTTAGACGGTCTTGATTATGCTTGCAGATTGCAAAATCGATAAGTAATGAGAAAGGAAAAATTGTCAAAATCCTTCAAATACTGAATTCCAACGGGATAATATTTTTTCTCTCTCATTTTTTCAAAAGCAAGGTTAAGCGATTCTTCTAAATTCTCAAACTTTTCTTCTGAAACAAAACCTAATTCAGGGGGAACTACTTTTGAAAACTGGATCCCTGAACCTTTGGAATGGAAGAGATTAAGAGAAATGTACTCTCCATCTTTTGAAAATAATTGTGTATTTTCTAAGATGAATTTTTTCTCTTGCTCTTGGATTTTCTGAATGCAAAGATTTGCTTTCTGAATCACAGCTTTTGGGGTAGCCCCTTTTAAGAGTTTTACTTGATACCGAATACTGTTCATGATGGAACTCCTTTCATGCTACTTTTATATTACTAAAGATATGATAAAAAAGTATAACATACTTGTCCAAAAAAATAAAGAGAAAAATCAAAAAATCATTGAAAAATTTTTTAATATATGATACAAAGGAAGAAGAAATATTTAGAAAGGAATGTATGCCTTTTGGCATATGGGAAAAATATGGGAAGTTCAAATGAAATAAACGAAGATGAAGTTTTTGAGAAGAAAGAATCAAAAATAGGGCAAAAACTTCAAAAAATTTTTAGAAAGAAAATTACTATTTTAATTTTAGGGATTCTTTTAATTATTGCAATTTTAGTGGGCTTAGAAATTGGAATGGGAGCAATTTCTAATTTATTTTCAATTGGTGAAATAGGAAATTCTGCTGGAAACATTATGAATTGTGGTTATTCAGTCGAAAAAGATGGCTATATTTATTTTGTTTCGCCAAGCCAAGATATGCATATTACTCAAATTAGTCGTGTAAAGGTTGGAACAACTGAATCAGAAGTGATTTATAATGGAAATTATGATATTCGTGGTTTAAATATTATAGGCAATAAAATTTATTTTATTAATATTGCAGTCGAAAATACTTTAGATGAAGACGGAGTGGACAATAAAATTTATAAAATGAATTTAGATGGTTCAGATTTAGAATTAATTAATGATAACGATTTTTCTTATGATTCTTATGATTTATATATTGTCAAAAATCGTATTTATTATGTCGGAACTGACCAAAACGTTTATAAAATGGATTTAAACGGTGGTAATCGAGAATTAGTGGCTGAAACTGGAACAGGTTACCTTACCATGAATGATCAATATATCATTTACAACAAAATCCATGAAGATTTAGAAGATTACATTACTTACATTCGTCCCTTAAATGGGGGAGAAGAGCGATCCATTAACTCTTCAAGAATTATTTCACCGATTATGGAGCAAGACTTTATTTACTATATCGATACAGAGCAACATCTTACTAAAGTGCCAATTGCAGGTGGAAATGCAGAAAAAATAACAGATTATACCATTTATAATATCAATATTTCCAATGGATTTATTTATTATTTGAATTACAAAGATGAAACAAATGAAGATTATACGGTTGCACTTTATAAATTAAGTTTAGATGGTGGACAACCAGAAGTTGTGAAAGAATTATCGAATTATTCTTCTTTCTTGAATGTGGTTGGCGATTACGCTTATTATATGGATATGGATGAAGCAAAAGCATTTATTAATTTAGTAAACGTCAATGATTTTAGCGAAAACCATTTGTATGAATGGGATTATGCAAATTATTAAAAGGAGGTAGAAAATTGAAAAAAAATTGGAAAATCTTTATTGGAGTTGTTGTAATAGGAGTTTTGGTTTTTGGTATTTTATTTTTAAATTCAACTAGAAAACCACCAATCGGTCCAGGTGCTCAGACGCCATATAGCGAAATTTCTTTAACAGATAGCGAAGTTTATGAAATTTTAAGAAAATTTAATTTTGAAATTTCAACGCAAGCAAGCATTTATAAAGCACGAAATTTTAAAATTGGATACTACGAAGAGCGTCCAATTCCCAATGATTTAATTTTAAGAATGGCTTGGGATAAAATAAGTATGACGGAAGATGTTGTTAGAAAAATTGACGAAGAAGAAAGCATGGAGATAGCAACTGAAGAAGCAATGGAAAAGTCAGTACGTAATCTTTTTGGAAACAAAATTTCTTATGAAAATGAATCTTTTAATAACATTGATTGCCAAACTTTTGCGGGATATAATGTAAATCCAGGGACTATTTTTTATGGAAATGGTCAATACATTGCCCATTACCTTGAAGGTGGGGGTGGAAGTGTACCCTATCTTTATCAAGTGGTGCAAAAAGCTATAAAAGAGGGAATTGAAATTAAATTAGTCGTAAAAACTGCTTTTATCGATGCGTTTTTTAATGAGGATATCAATGATTTTACTTACAATCTGTATTCGGATTTCGATTTTGACACAGAAAAATTTGAAAATCAAGTCATTAGCGTTTCGGAAAAAGAATTCTATCAGGATATTCCAGAGACGGTAGAAGCATTTCAAAGTATTCGATTAGTAGATAATCACGTTTTTGAGCAAATAAAAGAAAAACTAAACACATATGAATATACTTTTCAAAAGGATTCTGAAACAGAAGGTTACTATTTAGTGGGATTCCAAAAAATATAATGTAAAAAAATCTATCAAATTTTTTGATAGATTTTTTCTATATTTTGAAACTTTTTTGCAAATTTCAATGATAATATAGTAAGGAGGAACAAATTTTGAGCTCACAAATTGAAGAAAAAGATTTTGCAAGAATCTATCAAAAAACTTATTTCGATACACTAAAATTCATTACAATACGTTGTTATAATATAGAAGATGTCAATGATATTTTACAAGATACTTATGTGGAATTTTTTAAAATATTAATGAAAAAGCAAGAAATTGGGTTGGAACAAAACCAAGGGTTTATTAATGGAATTGCAAAAAATATTATAAAAAGATATTTTTCAAAAAATAAAAAACATTTGAGTTTAGTAAATGAAGATGGCGAAGACATTGAAGTTATGGACGATTTTGATTTAGAAGATGATTTTATAACAAAGCAAAATGCCAAAGAAATTTTTGATTATATCAAAAATAAAGATTTGCTCACAGCAAAAATATTTTATTTGTATTTTATTTTTGATATGAAAATTTCTAAAATTGCCGAAGTTTTAAATTTGAATGAATCCACTGTAAAAAATAGGATTTACAGGAGTATAAAAGAAATTAGGAAAGGAGGAATTTTAAGTGAAGAATAAAAGTTATTTAGAAGAAATTCATAATATGAATAAAAATTATGAGAAAATTCTTCAAAAGATGAGAGGAGTGATGAATATGAAGAAAAAGATGTTAAATATCGCAGCTATTTTTGTAGTGGTTTTGTTGGTGGGGGCAACCTCTTCTAGCTTGTATGCGAAAATTAAATGGAATATTGAATTTGAAGAATATCAAAATAGGCCAGTTGGAGAAGCAAAAGGAAATTTGGACGAAGTTCGCGAATCTGATTATGCAGAAGTGCTAAATATGGACTATGTAACGCAAGATGGAGTTAGCATTAAAGTAGATTCCCTTTTGCTAACTGATGATTGTTTTGATGCCAATGTTAGTTTCCAATTTGCAGAAGACAAAAAACTCAACAGCCAAACATTTCGCTATGGATTTGCAGTATATGATGAAAATAAAAATATCTATGGAATTTTCTCAAGAACGCGTGTAAATGATAAAAGAGATAATACCACACCATTTATTTATAAGGAATTGGGCATAAAATACAATAAAAATGATATTTTTTCTATCCAACTAAATGATAGTGCTGGATTTGGCCCAGTTGAAGTCAATAAAGAAGAAAGAAAAATTATAACGAATCTAAATATTCGTGCGAAAGACGTTTTTCCACAAAGCAAAAAAATCTATATCCAAATCTTTGATTTAGGTTATGATATGTATGATATGTCCTCCATTAATGAGAAAACACACACGATTGACACAAAAGAAAGTTTTGATATCACAGACGCAAAATGGTTTTTCGAAATCAATGTACCAGAGAAATTCTATGAAAGAAATACGACTGAACTAAAATTAGACCAAGAAATTCCTGGTTTCGAAATCGAAAAAGCAACTATTTCTGAAACTGGTTTGGTACTAATTTTCAAATCTCAAGCCTATAGAGAATTAATAATGAATGGTAAAGATATGGTAGGAAAAGAATTCACAGATAGCATGAATGCTATGTTCCATATTACCAATGGCGAAGGAGAAGTATACCAAGAAATCTCAGGTGGCACAAAAGGCGAACAAAGTTATAAAATGACACTTGATGCTGGTATAAAAGATTGGGAGAAAAAGTTGTTTGTAAACTTTACGATAGATGGAAAAACATATACGAGTGAATTGATTGCAAAATAAAAAGGAAGGCACTTTTTTTGAAGTGAACCCCATTTTGTTCACAAGAAAAAAAGACACGTGATAAAATAACACT
>CANEDP010000012.1 GCA_947426305.1 uncultured Clostridia bacterium
TAAGAAAAATTCAAAAAACATCAGCCATTATTTATAAGAAAAAAGGGAGGAGGTCAATGAATAAAAAAATGACTTTCTTTTTAAATTTGTATATTGTGTGTATATTGTATGTATATTACGCAATGATTTTTGACAGCTTTTATCAACTTTTAATAACTTTTTCAAAGATAATAAAAAAGCAGTAATACCAATGATTACCGCTTTATATATAGGTTTTTGAACGATAGCCCAAAAGGGCTTTTTCTTATCTCTTACTAAACTGTGGAGCCTTTCTAGCCTTCTTCAATCCATATTTCTTTCTTTCCTTCATACGAGGATCTCTTGTTAAGAATCCAGCTTGTTTTAAGGTAGGGCGTAATTCTGAGTTTGCTTCGCATAATGCTCTTGCAATTCCATGTCTTACGCTACCGGCTTGACCAGTAAATCCACCACCGATGACCGTACAAATAACGTCATATTTTCCAGTAGTATTTGTAATAGCAAATGGTTGATTTACAATAACTTTTAAGATTTCAGTTCCGAAATATTCGCCTAAATCTTTTCCATTAACTGTCACTTTTCCAGTTCCTTGCATCAAGCGAACTCTTGCAATTGATTTTTTTCTGCGACCTGTTCCTAAAAATACAATATTTTCTTTTTTTGCCATATTACTTTACCTCCCAAACTTCTGGTTTTTGTGCTATATTTTCATGCTCACTACCTGCATAAACTCGAACGTGTGTGATTTGTTTTCTGCCCAATTTTGTATGAGGTAACATTCCTTTTACTGCCATATACATAGCATTTTCTGGTTTTGTATCCATCATAACTCTTGCAGTGGTTTCTTTCATTCCACCAATGTATCCAGAATGATGTCTATAAATTTTTTGGTCTAATTTGTGACCTGTGAAAATAGCATCTTTACAATTTATAATAATAACATAATCACCACAATCAGCATTTGGCGTGAAAGTTGGTTTATGTTTTCCACGTAATAATTTTGCAGCTTCTGCAGCGGTTCTACCAACTGGTCGATTGCTAGCATCAATTACGTACCATTTTTTTTCAATTTCGCCCTTTTTTGGGCTATAAGTAGTATTATTCATGGTAATTTTGTACCCTCCATTTTTAAATTTTATTTTAATCTTGGAAAATTTTAAGTTGCTAAGACAAAAAATTTCAAGATTTCTCATGATTTATGATATTTCATCATTAAATTTTCTTTAAGACTACCGGGGAGAAGTCAAAATAAATTTAATCAATATCATAAATTGCTTATTTATTTTAATATAGTTTTTGGGAAAAGTCAAGTAATTTATGGAAAAAACTTGCAAAATTTGAAAATTTATTGTATAATATAATTAGTAACATAATAGAATTACTTTTCAATTTGCAAAGATTGGAGAGTAATCCTCCTTTTTTTGTAACCTTTTACAAAAAAAGGAGGAAAAATAATGAAAAAAACAGTGAAAAATTATGGAATGATTCTTGGAATGAGCATTGCTTTGACAACGGTAGGTGTTGTGGTGAATCTTTTGATCCGGAAAAGGCACGCATTCCAAAAGGCTATGTGCTTCATAAATTGATGCATTCCTCAGGAGCTGTTAATTATGCTTATGGGCTGGAGTTAGGCAGTGAAGATGTGTTTCCAGACTATCGTGTTCTCTTTTATTTAGATAAGAGGACGACAAAGGATTGGGACATTGACATAGCCAGTGAATTCTAAGTTTTCAACACAAGAACTGAATGTTATAATTAACATAACATTCAGTTCTTGTGTTTTAAGAAAAAGGAGATTTGAAAAAATTTGGCAAAAATATTGACATTCTGTTGATTTTATGTTAATATAAAAATAAGAACATTTGGCAAAACTGCAATTTTATAAAATTGCTAGCACAACAGAAAGGAGAAAAGGACATGACAGTGATAAAAGATGCTAAAATCAACGATGACAATGCTGCTGTGGCAGGAATTCTATTGCATTTGCACAAACAGGAAGAACGCCACAATCTGTTACAATGGTTCTTTGGACTCATTGTTTTAGCCTTTATTATGTCACTATTTTTAGCAGTAGTGATACACTAATGTGTTGTCCAAAAAGCCTATGCTAATGAATAGCATAGGCTTTTTTGGAGTTTAAAATATTATTTTAGAATAAAGAATCCTGCAATCCCTAATAAGATTAAAATTATTCCACAAATTCTAACACCCATTTCTGATTTAATCTTAGAATTCTCACGTTCTGTTATTTTTTTTGGATTAGTAACCATAGGAAGTCCAGCAAAAATAACAATAACTGAAAAAAGTGTGTTTACCATTTTAATTTCCTCCTTCATTTTTCTTAAAATATTATATCATGAATTTGAAAAAAATCAATAGTATTTTTAAGATAAATATTTACAAATGTTCAAAGAAGTGGTAAACTAGAAAATAATCAAGAAAAGAGGAGAGAAACATGAATTTAGCAGAATTAGCCAATTTAATTTTTCCAAATGCAAAGGAAATTTCCTATTACGAAGAAAAATATAAAACAAGAGATTTACCAGAAGGCGCTCTTGTCACAAGATACGCGCCAAGTCCAACTGGTTTTAATCATATCGGTGGAGTCATGCAAGCGATGATTGCTCAAAAGCTTGCTAAACAAACAGGCGGAAAATATATTGTCAGAATTGAAGATACTGACCAAAAAAGAGAAGTCGAAAATGCAGCAGAACAAATCATGCAAAATTTAAAAGATTTTGATTTATTACCAGACGAATCCATTTGGCAAGAAGGCGATTATGGTCCTTACAAACAATCCCAGAGAGGAGAAATCTACCAAGCCTATGCCAAATCATTAATCGAAAAAGGACTAGCCTATCCATGTTTTTGCAGTTCAGAAGATTTAGACCAAATCAGAATCAACCAAGAATCTGCCAAAGAAAGAACAGGCTATTATGGAAAATGGACCAAATGCAGAAATATGCCAATTGACATGGCAGCTGATAAGATAAAAGCAGGAGAGCCTTATATCATAAGATTTAAGTCTCCAGGAAACCCAGAGAAAAAAATAAAACACAAAGATGCCATCAAAGGAAACATTGACTTACCAGAAAATGACCAAGATATCGTTATTATTAAATCAGACGGATTGCCAACATTTCACTTTGCTCATGCAGTCGATGACCATTTAATGGGTGTCAACCTAGTAAACCGTTCAGATGAATGGATTCCATCTGTTCCACTTCATTTGCAATTGTTTTATATATTGGGATTCAAAGCACCCAAATATGCTCACACTGCGCCAATGATGAAAATGGAAGGGGAATCTAGAAGAAAATTAAGCAAACGAAAAGACCCAGAAGCAAATGCAGGCTATTATCGAGAAATTGGAGTGCCAAAAGAAGCAGTCAAAGAATATTTAATGAATATTGCCAATTCTAATTTCGAAATGTGGAGAAAGCAAAATTCAGATAAACCAATGGACGAATTTCCATTTGACTTAAAGAAAATGGGAGTTGCTGGAGCACTGTTTGACTTAGTCAAAATGCTTGATGTAGCCAAAAACGTTATTTCTCGCTATTCTGCGCAAGAAGTATACGATGAAGCATACGATTGGGCAAAAGAATATGATGAAGAATTACTTAAATTATTGGAAAACAAAGAATATTCTTTAAAGGTGCTTGGCATCGAACGTGGAAATGCGAAACCAAGAAAAGATATCGCCAAATGGTCCGATTTGAAAGACGCGATTTCTTATATGTATGAATTTAACAAGGAAAGTACAGATTTTGAATACAAAAAAATAATAGATAAAAACGAGATTGACAAAATTGTGAAATTATATTTTGAAAAATACTATGACGAAAAAGACGACAAACAAACTTGGTTTGACAAAATGAAAAATTTAGCAGAAGAATTAGGATATAGCAGAGAAGTAAAGGATTACAAAACAAATCCAGATGCTTACAAAGGTCACGTGGGAGATATCAGTACCGTGATTCGTGTCAAATTAACAGGCAGATGTCAAACACCAGATTTATATGAAATCATGCAGGTTTTAGGAAAAGAAGAAATTTTGAAGAGAATATAAAAACTACCTAAAAATTTATACGAAATAGATTGACAAAAAATGAAATTCATGTATAATAATAGTAGTATGATATATCATTAAAATATATTATAAAATTTTAAATGCAACATAAAAAATTTAAAAATAGGTAGTGCTGTCACACTACCTATTTTTCTTCAACTAAAAAGAATCAATATGCTACAAATCATGTTAGCTACTTCAAGAAGAAACTTGAATGCTTCCCATAAAATATGTAGGATTCTAATTAATTTTGTCTTTTGAATTTTTAAATGCAACATATATCATCACCTCCTTTCAATAGGAAAGTATGATAAATCAATTGAAATTTGGATATATTTGTGCGAATTGCACAAGACATAAACAAAAAGATTATAACATATCGAAGTTAAAATTACAATAGTAAAATGAAAAATGGAGTGAAAAAATGGAATATAATATAGGCGATAAAATTGAAATGAAAAAACAACATCCCTGTGGAAGCAAAAAATGGGAAATTACACGCATTGGTGTTGATTTTAAATTCAAATGTCTTGGCTGTGAACACATGATTTGTGTTCCGAGAGAAAAAGCATTGAAAATGATTCGAAAAAAGATACAAGAGTAACAAAAGTGATGAAAACTCTTGCAAAAATTCACATAATATGTTATAACATAAATATTAGAAATAATTGAAAAATAAAATCTCGTGTCCTATCATTTACGATTAGAAAACTAAAGTTGCACATTTAGTTTTTTTAAGTATAGATAAAAAATAATTTTTGGAGGTTAAAGCATATGAAGAAACAGAAACGGAAAAGCATTATTGTAATGACACTGCTAATACTCATCATGCAGATAAACATGATGACTGTAAATGTATATGCTGGAGAGGTAAATCAAGTAATAATCTCGATTCCTGATGAAAATATGACGACCTCTTATGAGGCATATGAGGGTATTGTAGCAGCACATAAGAATAAAATTATCTTATATGTTGAGGAAGAAAATTTCCCTGTTTATGCGACAATAAAATCGCGTAACGGAGAAGAGCAAACCTATACTTTTAATTCATATGGAACGAAAGAATTAGAAGTATCTAATGTGGGGGCAGAAACGGTAATAATAGGATTATATACCTTTCCTTTTGGTCCTTTGTTAATGGATCCAAAAGTATACGCTACGATTGAGATAAAGCCTCCTAAAAAAACTTCTACTCAAGGCAATGCATCTCAATCTACGCCAGAAAACCAGCCGGTAGATTTAGACACAAGACTTCAACCTTTATTGGATAAAATGAACTTTCAAACGGGAAAATACTGGTATAGTAAAGAAATTAAAGACTTTGTGTCGGGAAACTGGGATGGATCGGAAAAGCGTGATGACGATCTTGGAATATGGTCTTCGCGATGTGTGGTAAACAGAACTTATTCTTGGATGGGAGTGAATGAGTTTACAGGAGAGATCTATAAAGATATCAAAATTAATTTGGATTATCTAGGATCTCTAGATGTCGTAGAAGGAGAAAAATTCACTTTGGCTGTGGATTACAGCACTGGCATTATTGAGAGATGGAGATTTTTAGAAAAAGAGGATTCATGGAATGTAGATAAAGGAGAAACAATTAATCGTATAGTAATCAATTTCAGTGCTGAAGAAGATTGTTTGGCTTTGGCAATTGTAAATACAATTGATGAAGAAAACACAGAACATATGTATTTCTTGAAGCCAAATGGAGAAATACAGAAAATTAATTGAGAAAATGTAACCTACTAGTAAGTGCAAGTGCTAGTAGGTTACGCTTATATTTTCGGAAAATAAAAATTTTGCAGAAATATCGAAATCGAAATAAATTTTATCTTGACGAAATCTAAAAAAAAAGGTATAATTAATTTAGAAACTAAGCCGTTTTTGTTTGGTTTCTAAATTATTTTTTGTGGAGAATGAAAATGAGAGAAGAATGTGGAGTTTTTGGAGTATATTCGAGTAAAAATGAACAAGATTTGGTATTTCCAATCTGTGTAGGACTATCAAGTCTGCAACATAGAGGAGAAGAATCCTGCGGAATGGCAATTAATAATGGTGGTGTCATAACTTGTCATAAAGATGTTGGACTTGTTTCTGATGTGTTTACCAATTCAGTGATACGTGATTTACCAAAAGGAAAAATCGGAATTGGTCATGTTCGCTATTCAACCACTGGTTGTGCGAGAAAGGAAAATGCACAGCCGATTGTTTCACGATACAAAAAAGGGAATTTATGTATTGTCCACAACGGAAATCTTACCAATACAGCGCAGCTACGTGCAGAATTAGAAGAAAACGGTGCCATTTTCAATTCAACAAGTGATACAGAAGTCATTGCCTATATCATTGCGCGTGAAAGATTAAAAACGCATTCGATTGAAGATGCGGTTTTCAACGCTATGAAATATATCAAAGGAGCGTATTCGCTATTAGTGATGAGTTCCAGAAAACTCATTGCAGTCAGAGACCCTTATGGTTTTCGCCCATTGTGCATGGGAAAATTAGATGGAGATTACATTTTTTCTTCCGAAAGTTGTGCTTTAGATATCTTAGGAGCTGAATTTGTACGAGATATTCAGCCAGGAGAAGTTGTAACGCTTTATAATAACGAAATAACCACCAGAAATTTTCGAACCACCGAAAAAGATGGTTTATGCATTTTCGAATATGTCTATTTTTCAAGACCAGATTCCATAATTGATGGCTATAGTGTTCATAAATTCCGAGAAGAAACAGGGCGCTATTTAAGTATGCAAGCACCTGTTGAGGCGGATTTTGTAGCTGGTGTGCCAGATTCTGGATTAGATGCGGCATTAGGTTATTCCAAAGAGTCAAAAATTCCATATGGAATGGCGTTTGTGAAAAGCAAATACATTGGAAGAACCTTTATTCAATCAACACAAAATGAAAGAAAAAAGCAAGTGGTTTTGAAATTAAATCCTTTAAAACAAACCATCAAAGGTAAAAAAATTATTTTAATTGATGACTCCATTGTAAGAGGAACGACAATAACCAGATTAGTCAGCATTTTAAGAAGGGCAGGCGTGAAGGAGATTCATCTAAGAATTGCTGCTCCGCCATTTATTGGAAGATGCTATTTTGGAACCGATGTAACAGACGAAGATGGTTTGATTGCAAGACATAAAACGGTTGAAGAAATCCGCCAACAAATTGGCGTGGATTCTTTGGAATATTTAAGTTTGGAAAATTTAAGGAAAATTGCGGAAAATTCCAACATGAAAAGTTTCTGCGAAGGCTGTTTTACAGACAAATATCCAGTAGAAGTGCCAAAAGAAGTACATAAGGATAGTTTTGAGAAGATTTTTTAAAAATGAAATGCCGTTATCATTCTTTGGAAAATATACTTTTTGTGAAATTTGTGTTGAAAAAATTGCAAAATGTAATATAATAATATAGAGGAAGTACAAAATGTTATATGATATAGATAATGAAAACGAAGAAGAACCAATAACCGAAGAAATGATAATCCGAACTCGCGTGCGCAAAAAAGCAATCATATGCGGGGTTATTATCTTGTGCTGTGTAATTGTGATGACGATTAGCATTATCGTGTCAGTTAAATCTAAAAATAAGGCAAATGCGGATTTGGCAAATAACAATCAAACTGAAAACCAAATTATTCACGAAAAAAAGCATATGCAAATTGCCAAACACGATTTCGAACAAATCAAAACCAAATTTGTTCCTAAAGCAAATCCAAATGCACAAGAACAAATTACCAATATTTACTATTCCGAAGAAAAAATAGCGTATCTTACCTTTGATGATGGACCTTCCAAAAATATTACGCCACAAATTTTAGATATTTTAAAACAAGAAAACGTACCAGCAACCTTTTTTGTACTAGGAAGTAGGGTGGAACTATATTCAGATTTGCTAAAACGAGAATACGACGAAGGACATTATATTGCCAATCATGGTTATTCCCATAAATATTCGCAAATTTACGAGTCCAAAGATACCGTTTTTGAAGAATACGTAAAATGCGAAAATGCGATTCGAAATGCTTTGAATAATCAAGAGTATAATTCCTATCTTTTCCGCTTTCCAGGAGGTTCGAGTGGGGGAAGATATGCAGGAATTAAGGCAGAAGCCAAAGAATTATTGCGAAATTATGGTATTAACTACACCAACTGGAATTGTCTAACAGGTGATGCCGAAGGAAAAACCACGCCAGAAGCACTAATGGGCTGTTTGCAAGAAACCATGCAAGGTGACCGGAAGTATTATTGTGTTAATGCATGATGCTAACGATAAATCTTATACAGCAGAGACATTGCCGATGGTTATTGCATATTTAAGAGAGCAGGGGTATGTTTTTAAGAATTTTTATGAAATATTTTGAAAATAAATTGACAAAGGACTAACCTTTTATTATATCATATTTTTGAAATTATGTCAAGTTGACAAAATCGAGGAAATGTGGTATAATATTAGAGTTTAAAAAGTTAAAATTTGAATAAAATATTGATAGACAAAATAAAAAATCCATACAAGGAAAGTGATAAAAATGGTATATATACTTTGCAAATATCCTGACGATTTCAGATATTAGAAAAAAAGAAAATAGGGTTTTGATACAGTAGTTTTTGAACTTCCAAGTTATGAAATTGTGGAAAAAGATGGAAATTATACAGATCAAGAAATAGAAGAATTTAGACAAATAGTAGAGCGTGGTGCTCACTTATTCTTTAAATATGCTAGAAATGGAGGACTTAAATTTGCCTAGTATTTTAGAAATAATGCAGTTATAAAATATATTTTTGGTCTAAAAACAGTTATATAAATTAAAGTATTATAAAAGAAATAACTTAGAAGATAAAAATTCTAAGTTATTTCTTTTTTGCCAATCTACTATACTCCCTGTTCTCCAGGTAATATATAATCAATCACACCATAAATTAAAGCACCAATAATGGCTGCCATCCAAGTGATTGAGTAACCAGCAACTAAAAATTGTGTTACATATAATGTAACAACTGCCAATACAAATCCAACAAAACCTTTACCAAAGGCCATTGCGTGTAATCCTGTAAATTTTACAATTAAATAATCCATAACACTCAAAACAATTGCTGCCAAACCTAAACTCCACCAATTACTAATTGTGAAATTTGGTGTGAAAAATGCAGTAATTCCAAGAATAATGGCTGCAACAATAAATCTACCGATCACTTGACCTACGGAACCTAAAGTTGAATTGCTAGACTGCGCACGTGAATTGTTATCCATTTTCAAATAACCTCCTTGGTATAAAAATCGTCTATTTTAAAAATTTATTTTATGACGATATTTTTATTTCAACAAAATACTTATCCATAATAAATATTTTATAAGTATATTTTGATAAATTTTGCGAAAAATATTCATATAAATTTTTGTAAAATGAGGTTTAAAATATGATACTTATCTTTGTAAGGACGATTTTTCTTTATCTTTTGGTCTTAATCGTTATGCGTTTTATGGGAAAAAGAGAAATCAGCCAATTACAACCATTTGAGTTAGTCATTTCCATTATGATTGCGGATTTAGCAACTATGCCTATGTCTGAAACTGGAATTCCGATTTTGTATGGCATCATTCCGATTTTAGGATTACTGATGATGCATATTGTGATTTCAATGATTAATTTAAAAAGTATTCGCATTCGAGAAGTTATTTGTGGAAAGCCTAGAATTTTAATTTTTCGAGGAAAAATCGACGAAAAAGCCATGCGCAAAGAAAACTTTACAATTACAGAATTAGAATCTCGTTTGCGTGTTAATCGGATCTTACAATTTAGAAGATGTGGAATATGCGATTTTGGAAACCAGTGGACAAATTACCGTCATTCCTAAGCCAAACAAGCGAGGAACGACACCAGAAGATTTCGGAATGGAACCAGAATATGTTGGAATGTCGTATGATTTGGTTATCGACGGAAAAATTTTGACGGATAATTTAGTCAAACTTGGCAAAGATTACAATTGGCTAAAAAAACAAGTTGCCAAATTCAATATGCGCCCAGAAGATGCTTTAGTAGTTGTCATCAGCGGAAATGGCAGTATTTTCTGCCAGAAAAAAATGTAGGGCATGGTGCACCGTGTCCAAAACATAAGGAGAAAACATGAGATTTTTGAGAGAATATTTGATTATTATTGTTATTTTAAGTTTTGTTTTTTTTATGGAATATCTAACGAGCAAAAGTCTTGGAGAGGCAACGCAGTGGATGAAGAATGGCGTGATAAGTATTGAGAATAAAATAAAAGAAAATCAGGAATCGGAAGCGCAAGAAGAATTTTACGATTTACAAGGAAAATGGAAAGAGAAAACAGAAAAATTGGCTTTATTTGTAGAGCATAATGAACTGGAAAAAGTTACCAACGATATTGCTTTGATTGAAATTAATTTTGAGACAGATGAAACAGAAGATATTTTGGAAAATATTGCAGACTTAAAATTTATGTTAGAACATATTGAGGAAAAAAATCAGTTGAAATGGAAAAATATATTTTAAAAGGACACTAAAAAGTGTCCTTCATATTCGTATCTTTAATAATGTAAATCGGTCTTTTTTTCACTTCCAAATACGTTTTAGACAAATATTGCCCGATAATTCCCAATGAAAATAATTGAATACCACTTACCATAAAAATAATACATACCAAAGATGGCCAACCACTTGTTGGGTCTCCTAAAACTAAGGTTTTGATAATAATAATCACAATAAAAATAAAGGAAACTAAACAAAATAGCAAACCAATCAAAGAGGATAAAATCAGTGGCGTTGTGGAGAATGCTGTAATTCCTTCTAAGGCATAAGACATTAGTTTCCAAAACGACCATTTTGTTTCACCAGCAACTCTTTTTACATTTTCGTACTCAATCCATTTTACGTTAAATCCAACAAAACTGAATAGCCCTTTCGAATAACGATTGTATTCTTTAAGTGATAAAATGGAATCGACTACGATTCGTTTCATAAAAATATAATCGCGAGCGCCATCAACCATTTCTAGTTTTGCCATTTTGTTGATAATTTTGTAAAATAGTTTGGCAAAAAAACTGCGAATAATGGGTTCGCCTTTACGTGTCGTTCTACGTGTTCCAACTGTATCATAATTTTCTTCGGTAACAGACTGGTACATTTCCATTAAAAGGGAAGGTGGGTCTTGTAAGTCAGCATCCATAAGTGTTACAAAATCACCAGTTGATTTTTCAAGGCCTGCATAAATGGCGGCTTCTTTTCCAAAATTGCGAGAAAAAGAAATGTATTTGATGCGAGAATCGTTTTTTAATAAATCTTTGATTACAGTTAAAGTGTTATCGTTGGAACCATCATTAACAAAGATAAATTCAAATTCGGTATTTTTAAAGCAATTGGTATGTTTGGTTAATTCTTCATAAAATAAAGGAAGTGATTTTTCTTCGTTATAACAAGGTACAATGATTGATATTTTATCCATATTTTTCTCCTAAATTGATTAAATTCTAAAAAAAAGTATATCACAAAAGAAAAAAAATTTCAAGATATTGATAAAAATTACAAAAAGAGGTTGAAATTTTTACAGAAATGTAATATAATTGTAATATAACTGTAATAAAAAGTGAAAACTAGAGTAAATAGATGGATAATGTTAGTTTAAGAAGGGAAGAGAAGTTTAATGTTTGGACAAGATATTGGAATTGATTTAGGGACAGCCACAGTCATTGCATATGTGAAAGGAAAAGGGATCGTTTTAAGAGAGCCTTCTGTGGTTGCGGTCAATAATGTAACAGGGGAAGTGCTAGCAGTTGGACATGAAGCAAGAAGAATGCTTGGAAGAACGCCTGGAAATATCATTGCCACAAGACCACTTCGTGATGGTGTGATTTCAGATTATACGGTTACGGAAAAAATGCTAAAATATTTTATTAATAAAATAGGTGGAAAATTTTTATTTGCTCCAAGAATTATGATTTGTATTCCTTCTCAAGTAACGGAAGTTGAAAAGAAGGCTGTGATTGACGCGGCTTCTAATGCAGGAGCAAGACGTGTATATTTAATTGAAGAACCAATTGCAGCAGCCATTGGTGCAGGGTTAGACATCTCCAAACCATCTGGAAATATGATTGTTGACATTGGTGGCGGAACGACGGATATTGCTGTGATTTCGCTTGGTGGTTCTGTTGTGAGCACTTCGATTAAAGTGGCAGGGGACAAGTTTGATGAAGCCATTGTCAAATACATCAAAAAAAGGCATAATGTAATGATTGGAGAAAGAACAGCGGAGGAATTGAAATTAAATATTGGTTGTGTGTATCCAAAATTTCAAGATATGGAAATGGATGTGCGAGGACGTGATTTGCTGACTGGTTTGCCAAGAACGATTACGGTTTATTCAAGCGAAATGCTAGAGGCGTTGGAAGAACCTTCTATGCTAATTGTGGATGCGGTTCACAATGTTTTGGAAAAAACGCCACCAGAACTAGCATCTGATATCAGTGACAAAGGAATTTACATGACTGGTGGTGGCTGTTTGATTGATGGATTGGATAAACTAATTCAAGAAAAAACCGGAATTAACGTCATGATTGCAGAAGATTCGATTTCCTGTGTGGCAATTGGAACAGGAAAGGCGCTTGATAATTTGGATAATTTGGATCGATCGAGAAGGGCGTAGAAAATTGAATTAAAATAACCATGAGGGTTGGTCTTGACCAACCCTTCAAAATTTCAAACCAAAGAAAGGATCAACAATGAAAAAAGTAGCATTTTATACACTTCGGTTGCAAAGTCAACCAATACGAAACCAATGGAATGATTCAAAAATTTATCGAAAATGGTTATGAAATTGTAGAATTTCACGAAAAAGCAGATATCTATGTGATTAATACTTGCACCGTAACCAACATTTCCGACAGAAAATCAAGACAAATGCTTAGGCGAGCCAAAGAAATGAATCCGAATTCTACGATTGTTGCGGTCGGATGTTATGTGCAAGTTGCCAAAGAAGAAGTCGAAAAAATGGACGAAATCGATTTGTGTTTGGGGACGAACGAGAAAAAAGATATTGTGCAATGCCTTGAAAAATATTTGCAAAATAAAGAGAAAAGCGAAATTGATGATGTATTTCAAACCAAGGAATATAGCGATTTTGGAAGTGTGACTTATACCGAAAAAGTACGAGCCGTCATTAAAGTGCAAGATGGCTGTGACCGATTTTGTTCTTATTGTTTGATTCCATATGCTAGAGGAAGAGTTAGAAGTCGAAATCCAGAAAATGTTGTAAGCGAAATCAAAAGCATTGCGCAAAAAGGCATCAAAGAAGTTGTTATCACGGGAATTCATGTGGCGTCTTATGGGAAAGATTTCAAAAAGCATTATCAGTTGATTGATTTATTGGAAGAAATCAATCAAATTGAAGGAATTGAGCGAATTCGTCTTCGGCTCAATTGAACCACTTTTGATAACCGATGAATTTTTAAGCCGATTACAAAAACTAGAAAAAATCTGTCATCATTTTCATTTATCTTTGCAAAGTGGTTGTGACGAAACTTTGCTACGAATGAATAGACGCTATACCACCAAACAATTTGCAGAAATTGTGCAAAAATTAAGAAATACATATGAAGACGTGATTTTGACAACGGATATTATTGTTGGTTTTCCAGGGGAAACAGAGGAAGAATTTGAAAAGACAAAGGATTTTCTAGAGAAAATCAAATTTTATAAAATGCATATTTTTAAATATTCCGTAAGAAGTGGAACAAAGGCAGAAAAAATGGAACATCAGATTATCAATCGTGTAAAAGAGGAAAGAAGCCAGAGATTGATGGAAATGTCAGAAAAAAATCAGGAATTTTATCATAGGCAATGGATTGGAAAAAAAGTGGATATCTTGGTAGAAGAAAAAGACGGAGAATTTTATCAAGGACATACAGCCAATTATTTACTAGTAAAAATGAAGTCAAATACGGATTTAATCAACCAAATTGAAGTTGTTACGATTCAGAAATTTTCAAATGCAGAATTGATTGCAGAAAATGTAACCAAAATGTAACCGTTTTGTAATCAAAACTTAATGTAAAAACTATTGATTTATTTAAGGCTATAGTATATGATTAAATAAATTAAGTAAGGATTTAGAGAAGATTTACCAAGGAGGAATAGAATGAAAGAATATAATTTGAAAGATAATACAGTGGGAAGCAGTTTACCAACGCAATATGGAACTTTAAATAAATTGAAAAATTTCTTTCGATTAGAATTAACACCAAAACAAGCCAAAGTTTTTGGAGAAGTGCATGACTTTTTATTTCAAGAAATTGAATTTCCAGAATTAAGAGACTTTTTGTATCAAGAAATTGATTTATCAGGCGTGAAAGATTTTTGGTGTCAAGATGTTGATTTCAAGGCTGTAAAAGATTTTTGGTGTCAGGATGTTGACTTTACTGGATTTAAAAAATTCTGGTGTCAAGAAATTACTTTCGGTAAGAAAAAATAAGAATGTCAAGGCAGGAAAACTAAGTAACCTTAAGTGAGAGCATATTTTTCAAATTTTGTCAACTTGACATAATGAAGAAAATATGATATAATAAAAGTTGGAGCATATTTACGGAAATAATTGAATTATTTCCGTTTTTTGCGCTAAAATTCATTGCAATTTTTACAAGAATTTGATACAATGAAACAAACACATTTTTGTACGAGGTAGCCATGGAATTAGAAGGTCAAATCGAAGAATTTATTTATCGAAATGAAGCAAATGATTATTCAATTGCTGTTTTTTCAACGAACGAAAACGAAATCCTAACAGTAGTTGGCTATTTGCCATTTATTGCAGAAGGCGATTGTCTGAAATTGCATGGGAAAATGGTGGTTCATCAAGAATATGGCGAACAATTTAAGATAGATACGTTTGAGAAAATCATGCCAGAAACTGCCGAATCACTTGGAAAATATTTGGCAAGTGGTACCATCAAAGGCGTTGGTCCTGCCACAGCCAAAAGAATTATTGATAAATTTGGTGATGAAACCTTAAATATTTTCAAATTAGAACCGAAACGATTAGCTGAAGTAAAGGGAATCACAGAGGAAAGAGCCATTGAAATTGGCGAGGAATTTAATGAAAAATGGGAAGTTTGGCAAATTGTTAGTTTTCTAGAAGGTTTTGGAATTGGGGCAAACAATGCCAAAAAAGTATATGATACTTTGGGAAAAGATGCGGTCCAAAAAATCGCGGAAAATCCTTATATTTTGGTGGACGTTGCTTATGGGGTCGATTTTAACAAAATTGATAAGATTGCGTTGCAAATCGGAATTTCGAGTAATAGTGACGAAAGGGTTAAAAGCGGTATTAAATATGCGCTTTTGGTTTCGAGTTATAATGGAAATACGTGTGTTTACCAAGAAAATTTGCTCCAGTATGCTCAGCAGATTTTGGAAGTAAACAGGGAAAATATTGAAAACAATTTAATTGCTTTGAATATGGCGGAAGAAATCGTCATGGAAAAACGTGGGGAAGAGACTTGGGTCTATTTGTATCCATTGTATAAGGCAGAGAAGAATATTAGTGATCGCTTACAGTTATTGAAAAATTGTGAAAATGTAAAGTATATCAAAAATTTCGAGAAAGAAGTGAAAGCCCAAGAAAAAAAGATTGGAATGGAATTATCGGAAAAACAATTTGAAGCCATTGAACAAGTAAATGATAATAATGTTTCGATTATTACGGGCGGTCCGGGTACTGGAAAAACAACGATTATTAGATGTTTGATTGAAATTTATAGGTCTCATAAAAAGAAAATTGTTTTGTGTGCGCCAACTGGTCGTGCGGCAAAAAGAATGACAGAAACCACAGGAGAAGAGGCAAAAACCATTCACAGATTGCTCGAAATTGGTAAAATTGAAGACGACAAATTGGGAAACATCGATAACGACATTTCTCCGATAGATAGCGATGTTTTAGTCATTGACGAAATGTCGATGGTTGATATTTTTTTGATGAATTATATTGTGAAAGCAGTTTATTTGGGCACGAAATTGGTGTTTGTGGGAGATGTCAACCAACTTCCGTCGGTTGGTCCGGGCAGTATTTTGAAGGATTTGATTGAAAGTGAAACATTTGCGACAACTGCGCTAAATAAGATTTTTAGGCAAGCGGCGAAAAGTAAAATTATTGTGAATTCGCATGATGTCAATAAAGGGATTAGTTTTATTGGAAAAAATGATTATGTGGAAGACGCGGAGGAGGATTTTTTCTATGTGAACGAAACGGTTCAGGACAGAATTTTGGCGCAAGTAACGAGTCTTAGTAATGGTAGATTAAAAAAATATGGAGATTATAATTTTATTGAAAATATTCAAATCTTGACGCCAACCAAAAAAGGAAAACTTGGGACAAAGGAATTAAATAAAAATTTGCAAAATATTTTAAATCCAAAAACAGATGAAAACGAGAGCAAAACTTATGGCGATATTGAATTTCGCGAAGGTGATCGCGTGATGCAAATTAAAAATAATTACGATATGTATTGGGAAAAGAAAATTGGAAAAACAGATTTTGGCAATGATCACGGAAGTGGCGTTTTTAATGGCGAATTGGGCATTATTTCGAAAATTGATTCTACTAATAAAACGATTGCGGTCGAATTTGATGATGGTAAAATAGCTTGGTATGCGTTTTCTGAGTTGGAGCAATTAGAACATGCGTATGCAATTACCATTCATAAAGCGCAACGGGAGTGAGTTTGATGTTGTCATTTTGGTTGTGCCACAGGCATCGAGTATGCTTTTGACACGAAATCTGCTATATACGGGAATGACGAGAGCGAAGAAACTTCTTATTATAATAGGAAGTAAAAATTTGATTGAGTTTATGATTAATAATTATGAAATTAAGAAAAGGAATACGGGGCTGAAATATAAGATAATCGATACAGATGAATAAAAAATATAAATTTTAGTCATAAAAAAATCCCTTACGAATACATTTAACTAAAGATGTACAGGGGGGTATTTTTTTATGGAAAACTTTGAAATATATGAAGACATCAAAAACAGAACGGATGGGGATATTTATATTGGTGTGGTGGGTCCTGTCAGAACAGGAAAGTCTACTTTTATCAAAAAGTTTATGGAACTATTGGTTTTGCCAAATATTGATAACGATTACAAAAGAGAAAGGGCAATTGACGAGCTTCCACAAAGCGCTGGTGGTAGAACCATCATGACAACTGAGCCAAAATTCATTCCAAACGAAGCCATTGAAATTAATTTGAATGATAATGTTAAAATGAGAACAAGACTTGTGGATTGCGTAGGTTATTTGGTTAACAATGCGTTGGGTTATTTAGAAGATGACACACCAAGAATGGTCAAAACGCCTTGGTCAGAAAATGAAATGCCATTTGAAACAGCGGCTGAACTGGGAACAAAGAAAGTCATTGTGGAACATTCCACTGTTGGAATTGTGATTACAACCGATGGAAGTATCACAGATATTCCTCGTGAAGATTATGAAGAACCAGAACAAAGAGTAATTAGTGAGCTAAAAGAACTCAATAAACCATTTATTATTTTGATGAATTGTCAAAATCCGAGTGATGGCTATAGTTTGAATTTGGCAAATCAAATGGCAGAAAAATATCAAACGCCAGTTATGCCAATCAATTGTGAGAATTTGAATTTAGATGATATTAACGAAATTTTTTCGAAATTGTTGTATGAATTTATGATTGATAAAATCAACATTCGTTTCCCAAGATGGATTAATGGCTTGGAAAGCGGAAATGATTTGAAAAGTGGTTTGTTTGGTAAAGTCAAAGAAACATTTGAAGGCACTAAGCGTTTAAAAGATATCAATGACAATTATGCGAAATTGGAAGAATGTGAAGAAATTAAGAAAGTCAATGTAGAGGAAATCAATCTGGGAAATGGTGTTGTAACCATTGGAATTGAATTGCAAGATAGTTTATTTTATCATACTTTGACGGAGCTAACTGGAGTGGCAATTCAAAACGAGGGAGAGTTGTTCTCTTGCATTACGGATTTGGCATGTGCAAAAAAGGAATACGACAAAATGGCATATGCGCTTCATGAAGTTAATGAAAAGGGTTATGGAATTGTTTCTCCAGGAATTGATGATTTGATTTTGGAAGAACCAGAAATTGTGAAACAAGGGCAAAAGTATGGTGTGAAATTAAAGGCGAAGGCACCATCGATTCATATGATAAAAATTGATACAGAAACGGAAGTTTCTCCAATTGTAGGAAGTGAAAAACAGTCAGAAGATTTGGTTAAATATTTGCTTTCCGAGTTTGAGAGCGATCCAAAGAAAATTTGGGAATCAAATATTTTTGGAAAAAGTTTGCATGAATTGGTCAATGAAGGTTTGCAAAATAAGCTAAATCGAATGCCAGAAGATGCACAAGGAAAATTGCAGGAGACTTTACAAAGAATTGTAAATGAAGGAAGTGGCGGATTGATTTGTATTATTCTTTAGAAATGAGGCGGATTTTAATCCGTCTTTTTGATAGATTTTTCAAATTTTTCTCTTGAAAAAATCTGCTATTTAGTATACAATAAAAATAGAGAATTTTTCAAAGAGGAGTGATAAAAATGACGGATCGAGAATTGAAGAAGAATTTGAAGAAGTTGGGCATTGTGCTTAGTGTATTGCTAATATTGGTTGGCGGTTTGGCGGTTTATACTTTGAGAGATAAAAAAGCGGAATTGTCAATTTATACGAATGCAGAATATACAGAGAATTTGCAGGCTTTGGGAATGAATGAAAAGGAATTAAAAGAATATTTGTCAGTTTTTGGAAATTTAATCGATGAAAAGGATAATGAAAAAGAAAAAACAATGAATATGGTGGTTCATTTTTTAGAAAATATGTCTTCCTATGAAGTGCAAGTAGATGAGAATAGCTGGAAAATATACGATGCTGAACTGGTTGATAAAATAGCGCAAGAGGTGGCAGGAGATTTTGTGAAAGAGGAAATTAATCAAAGTCAAATTTATGAATTTCGAAAAGCGGAAAATCAATATGTTCAAAAACAGAATTTAGAAAAAATTCCGTATTGTGTGGAGATTAAGGAAGTGTCAAAAAAAGAAGATAAAATTGAAGTTGTTTATATGCTTGCCATGATGACGAAAGAGCAAATGGCAGATTATTTGACAGGGCAAAAAAGTGATTTGCAAACAGATACTGTAAAACTAGAATTGATGAAGAATCAGGAATATGAATATTCAAAATATTTTGTAAGTAGTATTGAAAAACTATAAAAAATGGTGCCTTCTAAAAGGCACCATTTTTTTATAATTCTTGTATCATATCTAAATCTTTACTTGGCTCGTCTGTGGCGACTGCAGATGGAGCAATTGTGTTGTTGGGCAGAATATTTAATTTGTATTTTGTCATATCTTTTAATTTTTTGTAGCATTCTGCAAAAGAACTCATCTTGCTAATGATAATATTAGAATCCAACAAATCTTCCGATTTAGTAGAGTATTTTTGAGATTCTATGATAGAATAGCACAAGCTTTGAAAGTAAGTTGAAATATAGCCAGATGCGTTAGCTCTCTCGGTAAGAGTTGTGTGCGATAGCTTGTGAGAGATATTGTCACAAAGGGTTAAATCGACTTTATAAACTGGTGCGAAGTCTGCTGGTTTTTCATAGAAAATTTGCATATCTTGGATGGTTTGCTTTGCTCCATCAAAATTTGGTTGTAAGGCACAAATGCCCAAATTTTTTGTTAAATCTTTAAACTGTGAAGCAAAATTTTTAAAATCTACACCTGACATATTTTTTGGAGGATTTTCTCTAAAAAGTTCACTTAATTTATCTAAGAGTTCCTGCATTTCTTTTGATATATTGGTAGAAAGTTCAGGTTCTTGCTCCTCTTCTAATTCATTTAGATTTTTTGTTTTATCAGATGGGGTTAAATTTTCATTTCCATTCAAAAATGCTTTTTTTAGTTTTTCAAAATTTTCATCAGAATACACGCCATTTTCAAGCAAAAGTGATTTGGTTAAATCCAAATAATCGTTAGCGATATCTTTTGATGGTGTGGAAAAAATGTATTGGTTAAAATTTACATAATCTGAAGAATCGATAGAATTATTTAATGTTGCAATCAAAGTTTCGGTATTATCTGTTTCTAGTAATTCTTTTAGTTTAGAATAGTAATCAATTGCTTTTTTTGCAGATGAGAAATCTGCATTTGGTTTATGCATATCTAAGTGTAATTGTTTTATTTTAACTACAATACAATTTTTTAATAAAATACGATCTTGTGGAGAATGTAAGTCCATAAATTATCACGACCCTTTCAAAATTTTACGAAATTTTAGTACATTTGGAAGAGAAAACATAAAATCCCTACCATAACAAATTATACCATATAAAAATGGTTTTGTGTTAAATGTTACCAAAATGTAATAGAAAAAAGAAAATATTACTAAAAAATGAAATCTATGAAAAATGTTATTGACAAAACAAATCATTTCATAATATAATACACTTATAAAAAATTTGAGACAAAAGAGATAAAAAAATACGAAGGAGGAATATATAAAATGTATATATTCAACAAAGTTACAGTAGTTCCACAACTACCAAAAAGTATTAGCCGATTAAACGAAATCGCGAACAATTTGTGGTGGTCTTGGAACACAGAATTTTTAAGATTATTCAAAATTATTGATTGTGATTTATGGGAGCAAACCAAAAATCCAACTAAATTTCTAAAAATGGTCAGCCAAGAAAGAATTGAACAAATTTCAAGAGATGATTCTTTTCTGCAAGAATACAATCAAATGGTGCGCAATTTCGATTCCTATATGAACAGCCATGATACTTGGTTTGACAAAAATTATCCAAACAATAAAAACGATTTAGTAGCCTATTTCTCCGCAGAATATGGTTTAGACGAAATTCTTCCTATTTATTCTGGTGGACTAGGTATTTTATCAGGTGACCATTTAAAATCAGCAAGTGATTTAGGTTTACCTTTTGTTGCTGTGGGATTGTTATATAAAAATGGTTATTTCCATCAAAAAATTAACGTATATGGAGAACAATGTTCAGAATATAAAAATATTGACCTTTACAATTTGCCAATCAATCCAGTAAAAGATGCTTCTGATGATGATGTCATTATCGATATGGATTTAGGAGAAAGAAAAATATTCCTAAAATTATGGCAAATTAATGTCGGAAGAATCAAACTATATTTGATGGATTCTGACATCGAGCAAAATGACGAAGATTTAAGAAATGTAACAGCAACGCTTTATGGTGGGGACAAAGAAATGAGAATTCGCCAAGAAATCGTACTAGGAATGGCAGGCGTAAAAGCGTTGAAAGTATTGGGATTGAATCCAACATTGTATCACATGAATGAGGGACATTCTTCTTTCTTAATCTTAGAATTAATCAAAAATATTATGAAAGAAAGACAAGTTTCTTTTAATATGGCAAAAGAAATAGCAAGTGTACAAACGGTGTTTACCACTCATACACCAGTTCCAGCTGGAAATGATATATTTGATATTGGTCTAGTAGATCGCTATTTTAAGGGACTATGCGAAAAAATTGGCATTTCCAGAGACGAATTCTTAAAATTAGGAATGAAAGAATGCGACCATTTAGAACCAGGATTTAATATGGGAATTTTGGCTTTGAAAATTGCGGGCAAGAAAAATGGTGTTAGTAAACTTCATGGTGAGGTTTCGCGAGAATTATTTAGCGAAGTTTGGCCAGAAATTGCAGAAGATGAATCACCAATTACTTATGTAACTAATGGAATTCATACTTGTTTTTGGCTTGCTCCAAAACTAAAAGAATTATACAATGAGTATTTGCCAGCCTATTGGCAAGATAATATTCACTTAGATTCCACATGGGAAAAAATTGATACCATTCCAAATGATAAACTGTGGGAAATTCATGTGGAACGTAAACGAAAATTGATTGGTATTATCAAACAAAATTTAATCAAACGATTTGAAAATACAGAAATTGGTTATGACAAAATCATGGAAATGGTCAACCAATTAAATCCAGAAGCATTAACCATTGGATTTGCAAGAAGATTTGCAACTTACAAAAGAGCAACTTTAATGTTCAAAGATATTACGAGATTAACTCAGATTTTGAGTGACGAAAAAAGACCAGTTCAAATTATTTTTGCAGGAAAAGCGCATCCAGCTGATAAAGAAGGACAAGATTTAATTAAATATATCCACGAAATGTCTCTAATGCCACAATTCAAAGGTAAAATTTTCATATTAGAAAATTATGACATTGGAATTGCAAGATATTTAGTAAGCGGTGTTGATGTGTGGCTTAACAATCCACGTAGACCAATGGAAGCGTCTGGAACAAGTGGAGAAAAAGCATCTGTCAATGGTGTTCTAAATTGCAGTATTTTAGATGGCTGGTGGGCAGAAGGCTATAACGGAAACAATGGTTGGGCAATTGGAACGAATAGCTCTTACAATTCTTATGAAGAACAAGATAAAGCAGATAGTAGCAGTTTGTATCATATTTTAGAAGATAAAATTATTCCAATTTACTATAAGAAAAATGAAAAAGGTGTATCAGACGAATGGGTTCAATTGATGAAAAATTCAATTAAAACAACAGGTGGAAGATATAGTACATCAAGAATGGTAGTGGATTACATTAATAATCTATATATGCCATTATGCAATCTAAATCGAAACTATTTCCAAGATTTAGGACGAGTTGCGAATTTTGAGGAATGGAAAAGAAATTTGAGAATGAATTGGAATCAAATTTCGATTACACAAGATAAAAATGTAGATAATGCCAAGTTTGTGGCAGGAAGCGAAATTACGGTAAGATGTGAAGTGTGTCTTCCCAATATTGATGAAGAACATATTGAAACACAAGTATATTTTGGACAAATCCAAGAAAATGGAACTGTGAAAAATATGTATACACAAGCTATGAAAAAGATTGGAGAAGATCGAGAACAGCATATCTATCAATATGAAGCAACAATTAAATTAACCTCTGGCGGAAACTTTGGTTATACGTTCCGTGTTGTTCCAAAGCATGAAATGGTGCTAGATCAAGAAAATTTGAATTTAGTAAAATGGATAGAGAAAAATTAGAGAAAAAATCTGTACAGAAATGTACAGATTTTTTGTAAAAGTACTCTTGTTATTTAAAACTTTTAAAAGTAATATGAAAAATACAAAAAAATTATTGACAAAGCTATTGACAAATTCTACCAATCTATAGTATAATATCAACTGCGTATAGATTAGCGATGAAGCAAGATGTGGCTACGCAAAGTAAACGTGGAAAATTTTACTCGCTTTACTTTGGCGGAGGGAACTCTTGCGGAGTATGTCGTGGCTTAAGACCAAGGCGATAAGTTTGATAAACGGATTCTAACAAAACTTATCCAAGGCATAAAATTTCAAGTTTTTCTTTGAAAATGGCTTGGATTAAAAAAGGTGAAAAAGAAAACACTAGGGTGCGTTAATAACTTGCCGTTAAACGAAACGTAAAATAAAATAAGGAGGTAAAAAAATGGCAACATCAAACACAATGGGAAGTGACAAAATCAGAATTAGACTAAAAGCGTATGACTATGTTGTTTTAGATCAGTCTGCTGAAAAGATAGTAGAAACTGCTAAGAGAACAGGAGCAAAAGTTTCAGGTCCAGTTCCACTTCCAACAGAGAAAGAAATTATAACGATTTTACGTTCTCCACACAAACACAAAGATTCAAGAGAGCAATTTGAAATGAGAACACACAAAAGAGTTATTGATATTCTTTATCCAACGCAAAAAACTGTTGATAATCTAACAAAATTAGAGTTACCAGCAGGTGTCGATATTGAAATTAAGTTTTAACTTAGTGAAACGGAACGTTAGTGAACGTTGAACTTAGATAAAACTTATGCAACGAAACGAAGTGAAGTTGTAATCCTTAGAAAATCTACTACGGTTTTCTAAAATTAGGATATAGCGAAGTTGCAATCATTATGAAGTAAAAAAATAAAAAATGACCATGCTGGAAAAATCCAGCCAATAGTTAGGAGGAATAAAAATGAAAAAAGCAATCATAGGTAAAAAAGTTGGTATGACTCAAATCTTTGATGAAACAGGCGCTGTTATTCCAGTAACCGTAATTGAATGTGGACCATGTCCAGTTGTTCAAGTGAAAACGGTTGAAACAGATGGATATGATGCTGTCCAATTAGGTTTTGGCGAAGTAAAAGAATTGAAAGTAAACAAACCAAGCAAAGGACATTTCAGCAAAGCAAATGTAAAACCAACCAAACACTTAAGAGAATTTCGATTAGAAGATGTATCTGCTATTAAAGTAGGAGATGAAATTAAAGTCGATACGTTTACCCAAGGAGAGGCAGTTGATATTCAAGGTATCACAAAAGGAAAAGGTTTCCAAGGTGTTATCAAACGTCATGGACAATCAAGAGGACCAATGGGACATGGTTCTATGTATCATAGAAGACCAGGTTCAATGGGACCAACTTCAACACCAGGTAGAGTTTTCAAAGGTAAAAAATTACCAGGACATATGGGTGTTGATACAGTAACAATTCAAAACCTTGTTATTGTTCGAGTAGATACTGATAAAAATGCTATTTTAGTAAAGGGAAGTGTTCCTGGAAACAAAGGTAGTATCTTAAAAATAAATGATAGCGTAAAGCAAAGTAAATAGAAGGGAAGGAGGAAAATTAAATGCCTAAAGTAGAAGTTTATAATGTAGAAGGTAAAAAGGTTAGCGATATTGATTTAAAAGAAGAAATCTTTGGAATCAAACCAAACGAAGGATTAGTACATGATGTATTAATGAATTATTTAGCTAATCAAAGACAAGGAACGCAAAGTACCAAAACAAGAAGTGAAGTCAGAGGCGGTGGTAAAAAACCATGGAGACAAAAAGGTACAGGACGTGCAAGACAAGGTTCAATACGTGCACCACAATGGATTAAAGGTGGTATTGCATTAGGACCAAAACCACGTTCTTATAAATATAAAGTAAATAAAAAAGAAAAGAAATTAGCGATAAAATCAATTTTAAGTTCAAAAGTGCTAGACCAAGATTTAGTAGTGGTTGACAAATTTGATTTGAAAGAAATCAAAACAAAACAAATGGCAAATGCGATGAAAAACTTAAAAATTGAAGATAAGGCTTTAATTATGTTAGCAACTGGAGATGAAAAAGTTCAAAAATCTGCTAGAAATTTAGAAGGAGTTAGAACAAGTTCAGTTAGCACAATTAATGTATTTGACTTACTAAAATATAAAAAATTAGTAGTAACAGTGGATACAGTAAAGAAATTAGAGGAGGTGTATGCTTAAGATGGTAGCAGAAGAAATTATTGTCAAACCAATTATTACTGAAAAAAGTAATATGGATATGCAAGAAGGAAAATACACTTTCAAAGTTGCGAAAAAAGCAACTAAAGTTGAAATTAGAAACGCTGTTGAAAAATTATTCAATGTGAAAGTTTTAAAAGTGAACACAATGACTGTCAAAGGAAAAGAAAAAAGAGTAGGCGTTCACAGAGGAATGACTTCTGATTGGAAAAAAGCGATTGTAACAATCGATACCAACGTTGGAGATATCAAATATCTTGGAAAAGGCGGAAAAGAAGTGAAAGTTTCTAAGAAATACAGCGATTCCATTGATGCATTTAATGCGTAATTGGGTAGGGACGAAGATGTTCCTACGAATATCTAGAGAAAACTAGGAAAATAAATGAAATAAAGGAGAAGAAGAAAATGGGAATTAAACATTATAGACCATATACACCATCAAGAAGAAATATGACGACTTCAACCTTTGAAGAAGTTACGAAAAAAACACCAGAAAAATCTTTATTAGCTAAAAAGAAGAAAAATGCTGGTAGAAATTCTTATGGTAGAATCACAGTAAGACACCAAGGTGGTGGAAATAGACAAAAATATAGAATCATTGATTTTAAAAGAAAGAAAGATGATATGTTTGCAACAGTGGTTGGTATCGAATACGATCCAAATCGTAGTGCCAACATTGCATTAATCGAATATGAAGATGGAACGAAAAGTTATATCTTAGCACCAGCTAAATTAACCAATGGCGATAAAGTTATATCAGGTGAAAACGTTGATATTAAAGCAGGAAATGCGATGCCAATTTCGAACATTCCAGTTGGTACGATGATTCATAATATTGAATTAAATCCAGGTCAAGGTGGAAAATTAGTGCGTTCAGCAGGGCAAGAAGCGCAATTAATGGCAAAAGAAGGAGCTTATGCACACGTAAGACTTCCATCTGGAGAAATGAGATTGATTAGTGTTCGTTGTAGAGCAACTATTGGAACGATTGGAAATAGCGATCATGAAAATATTAAATTAGGTAAAGCTGGTAGAAAAAGACATATGGGTATAAAACCAACTGTCAGAGGTTCTGTTATGAACCCTAATGATCACCCTCATGGTGGTGGTGAAGGTAGAGCACCAGTTGGTAGACCAGGACCATTAACTCCTTGGGGTAAACCAGCAATGGGATATAAGACAAGAAATAAGAAAAAACAATCCAATAAGTTTATTGTGAAACGTCGTAAATAGTTGAAAGGAGGAAAATAAATAATGGCAAGAGATAAGAAACCTTATATAGCACCTGAGCTATTAAAAAGAGTAGAAGCAATGAATGAATCTGGCAAAAAAGAAGTCATTAAAACATGGTCAAGAGCTTCTACCATATATCCACAGATGATAGGTCATACAATTGCGGTTCATGATGGAAGAAAACACGTTCCTATCTATATTTCTGAAGAAATGATTGGACATAAATTAGGAGAATTTGCTCCAACGAGAACATTTAAAGGTCATTCAGGAGATAAGAAAACGCAAGGCTAAATAAAAGAGAAAAATATTTTATAGGAGGTATAAGCCGTGGAAGAAAAAGCAATCGAAAATGATGTTGCCCAAGCAAAAGCGACGCTTAAGTATGCTAGAATTTCAAGTAGAAAAGTAAAAATTGTTGCTGATTTAATCAGAGGCAAAAAAGTGCAAGAAGCGTTAGCAATCGTAAAATTTGCACCAAAAGCATCAAGTGAGATAATTGAAAAATTGCTTAATTCAGCAATTGCAAATGCTGAAAATAATCACTTTATGAACAGAAGCAACTTGGTAGTTAGCGAAATCTATGCAAATCAAGGGCCTACTTTAAAAAGAATTAGACCTGCTGCAAAAGGTTCTGCTGTAAGAATTAGAAAAAGAACGAGTCATATAACGATCGTACTTAGAGAAAAAGAAGAGAAATAAGGAAATAAAAGAAAGGAGATTACAAAAACATGGGACAAAAAGTTCACCCAAATGGGATAAGAGTTGGCGTAATTAGAGACTGGAGTTCAAAATGGTATGCTGATTCGAAAAATTTTAGTGACTACTTAGTAGAAGACCATAAAATCCGTGAATATGTAAAGAAGAAATTATATATTAGCGGTATTTCAAAAATAGAGATCGAAAGAACCGCCAAATGTGTAAGAATCAATGTTTACACTGCAAAACCTGGTCTTGTAATAGGAAAAGGTGGAAATCTTTCTGATGCTCTAAAAAATGAATTAGAAAAAATGATTAACAAACAAGTTAATTTAAATATTGTGGAAGTGAAAAATATTGACACAGATGCACAACTTGTTGCAGAAAATATCGCAGGTCAATTGGAAAGAAGAATTTCTTTCAGAAGAGCCATGAAACAATGTATGCAAAAATCAATGAAAGCAGGTGCTTTAGGAATTAAATCTTCTGTATCTGGAAGATTAGGTGGAGCAGATATGGCAAGAACTGAATTTTATAAAGAAGGAACCATTCCACTACAAACTTTAAGAGCAGATATTGATTATGGATTTGCAGAAGCAGATACAACATATGGAAAAATAGGTGTAAAAGTTTGGATTTATAAAGGTGAAATACTTCCAGCAAAGAAAGAAGCACAAGAAGGAGGTAGAGACTAATGCCATTAATGCCTAAAAAAACAAAATTTAGAAAAATGCAAAAAGGTAGAAATAGAGGAAATGCAACAAGAGGAAATGTTGTCAATGAAGGACAATTCGGACTTCAAGCAACAACGGCTGGTTGGATTACTTCTAATCAAATCGAAGCTGCCAGAATTGCAATGACACGTTATATCAAAAGAGGTGGAAAAGTTTGGATTAAAGTATTTCCAGACAAACCAATTACTAGTAAACCAATCGGTACTCGTATGGGTAAAGGTAAAGGTGCTCCTGAATATTGGGTAGCAGTTGTAAAACCAGGTAGAGTTATGTTTGAACTTTCTGATGTTTCAGAAGATGTTGCAAGAGAGGCTCTAAGACTTGCAGGACATAAATTGCCTGTAAAAACAAAATTTGTAAAAAGAGAAGTAGGCGGTGATTTAGATGAAGAATAAGAAAATTAATGAAATGTCTTCACCTGAGCTAGAAAAGGAGCTTAGCGAATTAAAATCGGAATTATTTAAATTACGTTTTAGTTTAGCAACAAATGGATTGGATAATCCAATGAGAATTAGAGAAGTTAGGCGTCAAATTGCCAGAGTAAAGACAATACTTAGAAAAAGAAAGTTAGAAGAGAATAAATAGAAAGGAGATAGACTTGTATGGGAGAGAGAAATCTTCGTAAAATCATGATTGGCACTGTTGTTTCGGATAAAATGGATAAAACAATCGTAGTTGCTGTGGAAGACAGCGTGGCACATCCAATTTATAAGAAAACGGTAAAAAGAACCTATAAATTAAAGGCTCATGATGAACAAAACGAGTGCAAAGTGGGCGACAAAGTAAAAGTGATGGAAACAAGACCATTATCGAAAGATAAAAGATGGAGACTTGTAGAAATAGTAGAAAAAGCAATTGTAAAATAAACTTAAACTTGAAGAAAGAAAGAAGGAGGAACCTTAAAAATGGTACAACAACAAACGATATTAAAAGTTGCTGATAACACTGGTGCAAAAGAAATTATGTGTATCAGATGTTTAGGTGGATCATATAGAAGATATGCTGAAATAGGTGATGTAATAGTTGCTTCTGTTAAATCTGCTACACCAGGTGGCGTTGTTAAAAAAGGAGAAGTTGTTAAAGCAGTCGTTGTTAGAACAAAAAAAGGCGTAAGACGTCCAGATGGTTCTTATGTAAAATTCGATGAAAATGCTGCTGTTATCATTCGTGATGACGGAACTCCAAAAGGAACACGTATTTTTGGCCCAGTAGCAAGAGAGTTAAGAGATAAAAATTATTTGAAAATTTTATCTTTGGCTCCAGAAGTTTTATAAAAATAATACAAAATTCGAAAATTTAAAAAAGAATTTGAGGTGAAGAAATTGAAAATCAAAAAAGGTGATAATGTCAAAGTTTTATCAGGAAATGACAAAGATAAAACAGGCGAAGTAATGGAAGTAATTCCTAAGAAAAATAAAGTCATCGTAAAAGGTGTTAATGTTAGAAAAAAACACGTTAAACCAAGAAAACAAGGTGATGAAGGTGGAATTGTATCAAGCGAATGTCCAATCGATAGTAGCAAAGTAAATGTAGTATGTTCAAAATGCGGAAAAGCAACCAAGGTTGGATTGAGCGAGGAAAAAGGCGAAAAGATACGTGTTTGTAAAAAATGCGGAGCGAAATTAAAATAGTAAGTAGAAAGGAGGAATTTTATCAAATGGAAGTACTTAAAGAACAATATGTAAAAGAAGTAGTACCGCTATTAATGAAAAAATTTAATTATACATCTATCATGGAAGTTCCAAAGTTAGAAAAAATAGTAATTAATATTGGATTGGGTGAAACAAAGGATAATCCAAAAGCTTTAGATAACGCAGTTAATGATTTAACACAAATCACAGGTCAAAAACCAGTTATCACAAAAGCAAAAAAATCAATTGCTGCTTTTAAATTAAGAGAGGGAGCAAAAATTGGATGCAAAGTAACATTAAGAGCAGGAAGAATGTATGATTTTGCACAAAAATTGTTTAATGTTGCTCTACCAAGAGTAAGAGATTTTAGAGGAGTATCTGCTCATGCATTTGATGGTAGAGGAAATTATTCAATGGGAATTAAAGAACAATTAATTTTCCCAGAAATCGAGTATGATAAAATCGACAAAGTAAGAGGTATGGATATTATATTTGTAACAACTGCTAAAACAGATGAAGAAGCAAAAGAATTGCTATCTTTACTGGGAATGCCATTCCGAAACTAAAAAGAAAGGAGAAAACGATGGCTAAAAAATCATTAAAAGTGAAATGTGCCAGAGAGCAAAAATATAAAACAAGAGAATATAATCGTTGCAAAATTTGTGGAAGACCACATGCCTATATCAGAAAATTTGGAATTTGCCGTATTTGTTTCAGAGAATTGGCTCATAAGGGAGAAATTCCTGGTGTAAAGAAAGCAAGTTGGTAAATCAAAACTAGAAGTTAGAAAAAGGAGGGAAAAATAAGTGAATATAACGGATCCAATTGCAGATATGTTAACAAGAATCAGAAATGCGAATACAAATAAATTCAAAACAGTGGATATTCCTGCTTCAAAAATGAAAAAAGCAATTGCAGAAAATTTGCTAGAAGAAGGATATATCAAATCGTTTGAAGAAATCGAAGATGGAATTCAAGGAATTTTAAGAATCACATTAAAATATGACGAAAAAGGAAATCGAGTAATTGATGGTTTAAAAAGAATTAGTAAACCAGGTTTAAGAATCTATGCCTCAAAAGACGAATTACCTAAAGTTTTAAACGGTTTAGGAATCGCATTGATTTCAACATCCAAAGGAATTATGACAGATAAAAAAGCCCGTGAACTAGGAATCGGCGGCGAGGTACTAGCATATATCTGGTAACTCGACAATATTACAACTAAAATCAATAAAAAATAATTAATTCTGAAAATTCTTATAAATTTTATAAGAAACAATTTAAGAAAGGAGAAATAATAAAATGTCAAGAATAGGAAATAAGCCAATTACTGTGCCAGACAATGTTGAAGTAAAAATCGACGGTCAAAAAGTTACAGTAAAAGGTCCAAAAGGAACATTAGAAAGAGAAATTCATGAAAACATGAAAGTAACTTTAGAAGACAAAGTCTTAAAAGTTACAAGACCAGATGATGAACCTGCAAACAGAAGTTTACATGGTTTAACAAGAACTTTAATCAACAACATGATTGAAGGAACCGTAAATGGTTTTGAAAAGAAATTAGAAATCAATGGTGTTGGATACAGAGCCCAAAAACAAGGAAATAAATTAGTGATGAACTTAGGATACTCTCATCAAGTAGAAATGGAAGCACCAGAAGGAATTACTTTTGATGTACCAAATCAAAATGAAGTAATCGTAAAAGGAATTGACAAAGAATTAGTTGGTCAAGTAGCCGCTAATGTTAGAACTAAAAGATTACCAGAAGTTTATCGTGGTAAAGGTATTAAGTATGATTATGAAGTTATTAGACGTAAAGAAGGTAAAGCTGGTAAAAAGTAAGCCGTTCGCGAGGAACGAGCGTTACGGATTACTTTGTTAACGTAGCGTAAGCAAAGTTAACTTCCTTAGAAAAGACCCCTTCTGCCAAGCACGAATTTTACAAAAACTACGTAAGGAAGTTAGCAAACTTAGAAAAACCTACTATGCCAAAAAAAGAAAGGAGAAAAAAATGATTACGAAAATCAATAGAAAAGAAGAACGTCAAAGAAGACATAAAAGAGTTCGTACCAAAATCAGTGGAACAACTGAAATTCCAAGATTAGCAGTTTGCAGAACCAATCAAAATATCATTGCTCAAATTATTGATGACGTAAAAGGCGAAACATTAGTTTACGTATCAACAATGGATAAAGATATTAAAACGAAAAAAGCCAATAAAGAAGCAGCCAAAGAAGTTGGAACAGCTATTGCTAAAAAAGCAGTAGATAAAAAAATTAAAAACGTCGTTTTTGATAGAGGTGGATTTATTTATCATGGTGTTGTAAAAGAATTAGCAGATGCAGCACGTGAAGCAGGTTTAGAATTTTAGGAGAAAGGAGAAATAAAAAACATGGAAGAAGAAAAAGTAAGCCAAGAATTAAAAGAAAAAGTTGTAGCCATTAACAGAGTTGCAAAAGTTGTTAAAGGTGGTAGAACTTTTCGATTTAGTGCAGTTGTTGTTGTTGGAGATGAACAAGGACACATTGGTGTTGGAAATGGTAAAGCAGCAGAAGTTCCAGATGCCATCAAAAAAGCAATCGAAGAAGCAAAGAAAAATTTAATTACAGTTCCAATTGTTGGAACCACCATTCCTCATGAATATATTGGAACATTTGGTAGTGCTAGAGTTATGTTGAAACCAGGAACAGAAGGTTCTGGTATCATTGCAGGTGGTAGTGTAAGACCTGTATTAGAACTTGCAGGTTACAAAGACATTAATTCAAAAGTTTTAGGAACCACAAACCCAAGAAATGTTGTTTTTGCTACACTTGATGCATTAAAAAATATGCAAACCGTAGAAGCAGTAGCGAAGAAAAGAGGAAAGAAAGTTTCTGAAATTTTGTAAAACATACTAAAATATAAGGGTTGCATAGTATGTAACCCAAAGATGACTTTCGGTTGTATACGATACAACCCTTGTAAAAAGTATTGAAAAAATTTATAAGATAAGATAAAATCAATTTATAAGGAGGTGCAAAACATGGAATTAGGAAATTTACATCCAAATGTTAAAACAAAAACGAAAAAAAGAGTTGGACGCGGAATCGCTTCTGGACTAGGAAAAACATCTGGTAGAGGACAAAAAGGACAAAAAGCAAGATCTGGTGGTGGCGTAAGAAGAGGTTTCGAAGGTGGTCAAACACCATTATATAGAAGATTACCAAAAAGAGGATTTAATAATTTCAACGCAAAAACTTACACAGAAGTAACATTAACGATGCTTAACAAATCAACAGCAAGTGAAGTAAATGCTGAAACTTTATTAAAAGATGGAATCATTGGTAAAGTAAATGATGGAATCGTTATTTTAGCAACTGGAAAATTAGATAAAAAATTAACAGTAAAAGCAACAAGATTTACAAAAGCGGCACAAGAAAAAATAGAAGCTGCAGGCGGAAAGTGTGAGGTGGTTTAAGGTGTTTAAAACAATAAAAAATGCTTTTAAAACTGCTGATGTCCGCAAAAGATTGTTATATACTTTATTATTAATCGTTTTATTTCGATTAGGTTGTTATATAACAGTTCCAGGCGTGGATACATTTGCTTTAGCAGAAACCATGAATTCATCAACTATGTCACTAACCAGTCTGATTGATACCATTTCAGGAGGAGCCTTCTCAAACTTGTCAATTTTTGCGATGTCAATTACGCCATACATTACAGCATCAATCGTTATCCAATTATTGGGAATGATTATTCCTTCTTTAGAAAAACTAATGAAGGAAGGTGGAGAGACTTCTCGTGCCAAGGTCAATAAATATACAAAATTAACAGCAATTGTATTGGCTTTAGTAGAAGCGTTAGGAATTTATATTTCTTATCGTTCCTCTGGTATTTTTAAAGATACAGGATTTTTAACAGGTGCTGTTATCGTGATATCTTTGATAACAGGTACATCGATTTTAATGTGGCTTGGTGAACAAATTACCAACAAAGGTGTGGGAAATGGTATTTCCATGATTATTTTCATTGGTATTATTTCAGGTTTGCCAAGAGGATTAGTGACTTTATGGAATTTAATTGTAACAGAAGGTGCAGTTAACACAGTCGGAATTATTACGGCTTTACTAATTATTGTTGGAGCAATTATTTTAATTGCAGGTGTTATTTTCGTGCAACAAGCCGAAAGAAAAATACCAGTGCAATATGCCAAAAAAGTGGTTGGAAGAAAAATGTATGGTGGACAAAATACACATATTCCACTAAAACTTGCCATGGCAGGTGTTATGCCAATTATTTTTGCAAGTAGTTTTATGACTTTCCCAGCTATGATTATCCAAATTTTTGCGAGCGACAAAATTGGTGGAGCAGGATTTTTAGCAGGATTGTATAAATTTTCGATTGCCACATCATCTTCTAATGTTGGCTGGGGTTATTCGCTTGCAAATGCCATTGTGTATTTCTTGTTGATTGTTGGATTTACCTTTTTCTATACGTATGCGACATTCAATCCAGACGAAGTGGCAACCAACATCAAGCAAAATGGTGGATTTATTCCTGGCATTCGTGCTGGAAAGCCAACAGCAGATTATTTAAAAAGCACATTAAATAAATTAACTTGCTTTGGAGCAGTATTTTTAAGTATTATTGCAATTTTGCCAATGCTACTTAGATTTTCAAATTTGAACTTGTCTTTTGGTGGAACATCTATTTTGATTATTGTTGGAGTTGCTTTAGAGACCGTACAACAATTAGAATCATTATTAGTAATGAGACATTACAAGGGATTTCTTGAAAAATAAATAGGAATCGTGTGGGCGGCAGAAAGTCGCCCCTGCGGTTTAAATTTATAAATAAGATTGGTTGATAAAATTGGTTTTATTTATAAATTTAAAGGAGGTAAAATTATGGTTATTTTAATGTTAGGAGCGCAAGGAACTGGAAAGGGGACTGTAGCAGGTTTACTAAGCGAAAATCTTGGCTGGCCACAGATTTCAACAGGAGATATTTTTAGAAAAAATATCAAAGAAGAAACTCCTCTTGGAATTGAAGCCAATCAATATATTTCAAAAGGTCAATTAGTTCCAGACGAAATTACAGTTCCGATGGTTGTAGATCGACTAAACGAGCCAGATGCACAAGCAGGAGCAATTTTGGACGGATTTCCACGCAACATTGCACAAGCAGAAAAATTAGATGAAATATTAGCAGAAAAAGGAAAAAAAGTAGATTTAGTAATCAATTTAACAAGTCCAAAAGATGAAATTATTGAAAGAATTTTGAATAGAAGAGTTTGTTCAAACCAAGCCTGCAAAACGACGTATAATTTAACAATGCATCCACCAGTAAAAGAAGGAATCTGCGATAAATGTGGGGCAGAATTAGTTCAAAGAGGAGATGATTCTGATGAGCAAGCCATCAAAAATAGGCTAGATATTTATGATGAAAAGACGTTGCCATTAGTGGAATTTTACAACAAAAAAGGTGTTTTACGTACCGAAGAAATCAGCGAAAAGACAGGAAGACTAGGAAAAGATGTAGCAGATGATATCCTAAAAGAAATTAACCAATAAAAGTCGCATAAGAATGATACAAAATAAAGAGACACAAATTTTAAATGGAGAGAAGATAGGATGAGTAATTTTTATGATAAATTAAGGCAAACTTATTGGAGGATATGGCATCAAGTTACGAATAAGATTAGAAGATGGAGAGATGCAACAGGAAAAAATCTGGCGAAAGGGAATGTTATAAAGGCTGGAACGTACAATTATAAGATGCAAGAGCAGGAAACTCCAAAAGTTCAGGAATCAAAAGAAAATGAGACTTTAGGCGAGAAGGAAACAAGTGATGAAGAAGCGAAGAAAATAGCAGATGAGTTGCTTAAAGATCAAACGATACAGGCTAAAATAGATCAAAGTGCGAAACCAAACTTAGAGCAAGAAGAAATGATGAGCGATGAAGAGGCATGGAGAGTAGCTGGGGAAATACTTAAAGGGCAAACAAAACAAGCTAGAGTAGATAAAAGCACAAAACAAGATTCAGAAAAAGGCGATGAAAGATAAAGGAGAAATAAATTGGTTAGCATAAAATCAGAACGAGAAATTGAATTAATGATGGAAGCCTGTAGGATTACTGCTGAGACACATGATATGCTAGGAAAAAATATAAAACCAGGAATGTCGACCTATGATTTAGACAAAATGGCAGAAGAATTCATCAAATCTAAAGGTGGGGTTCCTGCACAAAAAGGTTATCCAAGTGGTGTTGACGGAATTCCAGATTTTCCATCAACCTTGTGTGTATCCATTAATGATGAAATTATTCATGGAATTCCAAGCAAGAAAACGATTATCAAAGATGGCGATATCGTAAGTATTGATTTGGTTGTTTTAAAAAATGGTTTTCATGGCGATGCAGCTAGAACACACTTGATAGGAAACGTTTCAGATGAAGCAAAAAAACTTGTAGAAGTTACGAAACAAGCCTTTTTCGAAGGAATTAAGTTTGCCCAAGAAGGAAATCGTGTGGGAGATATTTCTTTTGCCATAAATGAATATGTTCAAAAATTTGGTTATAGCGTTGTAAAAGAATTTCAAGGACATGGAATCGGGCGTGAAATGCATGAAGATCCTGGAGTTCCTAATTATGGCAAAAAAGGAAAAGGAATGCGTCTTGAAAAAGGAATGACCATTGCCGTAGAACCTATGGTAATTCAGAAAAAACCAGACATATTAGAAGGTGCAGATGGCTGGACAATTGTAACAGAAGATGGAAGTTTAGCGGCACATTATGAAAATACAATTTTAATTACAGAAAAAGAGGCAAAAGTATTGACAATCATTTAAAAATGTTGTATACTATAAAGGCTTAATTGGAAAATAATTTCCATTAAACCTTGAAATTAGGAGGAAAATAGCTTGTCAAAAGAAGATGTTATTGAAGTAGAGGGAGTTGTTGTTGAAACTCTACCAAATACAAATTTTAAAGTAGAATTAGAAAATGGTCACCAAGTATTGGCGCATATTTCTGGAAAATTAAGAATGAATTACATCAAAATTCTTCCAGGAGATAAAGTAAAATTAGAATTGTCGCCATACGATTTAAGCAAAGGCAGAATCACTTGGAGAGCCAAATAAAGTAAACCGTTCGCGATATAAGAAGCGTTACGGATTGCTTTTTAATATAGCATAGTAAGATAACTTCATTAGAAAAACTCCTATGATAAAAAATAAAAAATATAGGCAACTTAAGTTGCAATTATAAAAAATACTAAGAAGGGAAGGAAGAAAAAATGAAAGTAAGACCATCAGTAAAACCAATATGCGAAAAATGCAAAGTAATCAAAAGAAAAGGCAAAATTAGAGTTATTTGCGAAAATCCTAAACACAAACAAAGACAAGGATAAAACAGGTATTAACATAAATATGGAGCGGCTGTTAGATAAAAGTTATCTAATTTCATATTTATGTTTATATATATTTTATGAATTTTAAAAATTTATTTTTAAAATTCAAATTAATAGAACAAACATGGAGGTGTAAAAATTTATGGCTCGTATAGCAGGAGTTGACTTACCTAGGGAAAAAAGAATTGAAATTGGTTTAACGTATATCTATGGTATCGGTTTATCAAGTTCACAAAAAATTCTAAAAGAAGCTGGTGTAAATCCAGACACTAGAGTAAAAGATTTAACAGATGAGGAAGAAGCAAAAATCAGAAAAGCAATGGAAAACTATAAAGTAGAAGGCGATTTAAGAAGAGACGTTGCTCTAAACATCAAAAGACTTATGGAAATTGGCTGTTATAGAGGAATCAGACATAGAAGAAGCTTACCAGTAAGAGGTCAAAGAACAAAAACGAATGCACGTACTAGAAAAGGACCAAGAAAATTAGTAAGCAAAAGTAAAAAAGCATAGTATGTGAAAAATAAAAAATTAATGAAATTAATTTCATTAAAAAATTTTGTTAAAAATTTTTTAAGGAGGGAAAACTTAAAATGGCAAAAGCAAGTAGTAGCGTAAAGAAAACTGGAGTTAGAAGAAGAGAAAGAAAAAATATAGACAAAGGTCAAGCACATATTCATTCTAGCTTTAATAATACAATTGTTTCTATAACAGATAGCCAAGGAAGTGTTATTTCTTGGGCAAGTGCTGGTGGTTTAGGATTTAAAGGTTCTAGAAAAAGCACGCCATATGCTGCTGGTCAAGCTGCTGAAGTAGCTTCAAAAGCTGCTATGGAACATGGAATGAAAACAGTTGATGTATATGTAAAAGGACCAGGCGCTGGACGTGAAGCCGCTATCAGGGCATTACAAACAGCTGGTTTAGAAATAACAATGATAAAAGATGTTACTCCAATTCCACATAATGGTTGTAGACCACCAAAAAGAAGAAGAGTATAAATTAATTAAGAAAGAGGTGTAAAATATCAATGGCAAGATATAAAGATGAGCAATGTCGTATATGCCGTAGAGAAGGATGCAAATTATTCTTAAAAGGCGATAGATGTTATTCAGATAAATGTAGTGTAACAAGAAGAAACTATGGCCCAGGTGACCATGGTCAAAAGAAATCAAAACTTTCTGAATATGGTACTCAATTAAGAGAAAAGCAAAAAACAAGATATTTTTATGGAGTTGGAGAAAAACAATTTAGAAAATATTTTGCAATGGCTGAAAACAAAAAAGGAATCACAGGTACAAACCTTTTACAAATATTAGAAAGTAGATTGGATAATGTCGTTTACAGACTAGGACTAGGTAGTTCAAGAGCCCAAGCCAGACAATTAGTAACACATGGAAATATCCAAGTAAATGGAAGAAAAGTAAATATCGCTTCTTATTTAGTAAAACCAGGTGATGAAATCGCTGTTCGTGAAATAAGAAAAGATAATCCAATTGTTAAAGAAAATATTGAAAAAGGGGCGACCAGGCCAATTCCTGAATGGTTAGAACTAAATAGTGAAACTTTAAGCGCAAAAGTATTAAGAAATGTCAACAGAGATGAAATCGATTTAACAGTTGAAGATCACTTAATCGTTGAGTTGTACTCTAAATAGTAACGAGAAGTTGAAACACAACTTCTAAAATGGGAGGTAAAAATGATTGAATTTGAAAAGCCAAAAATCGAATGTTTAGAAGCAGACGATAAGAGGAATTATGCAAAATTCATATGTGAACCATTAGAACGTGGTTATGGTATGACAATAGGGAATTCTTTAAGAAGAATTTTATTATCTTCATTACCAGGTGCCGCAATTACAAGTGTTAAAATAAACGGTGTAGTACATGAATTTTCTACAGTAAAAGGTGTGGTAGAAGATGTTCCAGAAATTATTGTAAACTTAAAAAATGTGAGAATTAAATGTTTTGATAATGATGAGAAAATCATAAAAATCGACCACAAAGGTGCTGGAGAAATTAAAGCGGCTGATATCGTAACAGATGGAACAATTGAAATATTGAATCCAGAGTTACATATCGCAACAACTTCTGAAAGTGCTGACGTTCATATGGAAATGACTGTTAATAGAGGACGCGGATATAATGTAGCAGACAAAAATAAAAAAGATAACAATCCAATCGATGTATTACCAATTGATTCGATATTTACTCCTGTCAAAAAAGTAAATTATTCTGTTGAAAATACAAGAGTTGGACAAATGGTAGATTATGATAAATTAACGATTGAAGTTTGGACAGATGGAAGTCTAAAACCTTTTGAAGCATTGAGTTTGGCTGCCAAAGTAATGACAGGTCATTTAGAATTATTTATTGACTTGTCAGAAACAGCGAAAAATACACAGGTTATGGTAGAAAAAGAAGAATCTACCAAAGAGAAAGTGCTAGAAATGCCAATCGAGGAATTAGAACTTTCTGTAAGATCTTACAATTGCTTGAAAAGAGCAGGAATTATGACAGTAGAAGATTTAGCAAAGAAAACGCAAGCTGATATGATGAAAGTAAGAAATCTAGGAAAAAAATCGTTAGATGAAGTAACGAATAAATTATATAATTTAGGTTTACAATTTTCATCAGATGAAGATTAATTAAAATAGAGGAAGGTGAAGAAAGTGGCAGGTACAAGAAAACTTGGAAAACCAACAGATCAAAGATTAGCGATGTTAAAAACGCAAACAACTGATTTTATCAAAAATGAACAAATCATAACCACAGAAAGTAGAGCAAAAGAATTGAAATCAATTGTTGATAGTATTATTAGCTTGGCGATTAAAGAACATAAAAACTTCGAAGAAACAGAAGTGAAAGTTGTAAAAGCCAAATTAGATAGCAATGGAAGAAAAGTAACAGAAAAAGCAACTAGCAAAAATGGAAAGGAATATCTAAAAATTGTCAAAGAAGAAAGAATGGAAAAAAGACAAAAAGATATGCCATCAAGGCTAAGTGCTAGAAGAAAAATTATGACCAAAGTTAATAAAGTAGAAGGAATCGATTTAGTTGACAAATTATTCAATGAAATCGCTCCAAAATACGAAGATCGAGTTGGTGGATATACAACCATTTTGAAAATGGAGCCTAGAAAAGGTGATAATGCTCAAATGGCTGTTTTGAAATTGGTTTAAGAAAAACCAGTATTATCAAGTGAGAGCATATTTTTGCTATTTTGTCAAGTTGACAAAATGACGAAAATGTGGTATAATAAATAGGTAATTTTTGCGGGAATAATGCAACATTATTCTCGTTTTTTTATTACATATTTCTGGTCATTTTTTTATGTTATGATTTCAGTATAAAATGTTGACAAATGTAAATATTTGTGATATAAATAATTTATCTCAAGGATATATTCAATATCCAACCAAAATTCAAGGCAATTCTGCCACAAAATCAAAATTAAAAATTTAAACGAAAAGGAGTGATGATAATCGATAGATTAGATGTCTTTGTTCCAACAAATGACTACGTCTTTAAGCGTATTTTTGGTCGTGTTGGAAATGAAATGATTACAAAGGGGTTGCTGAATGCAATTTTGGATACCAAAGTAAAAGAAATAAATTTGGAGCAAAATGTATATTGGAAATATACGAAAGGGTGAAAATTATGATGTTTTGAAGAAATGTATTGGGATTTTAATTGCAAATTTTGAGTTACGTCATTTAAAAAGTATTGCCAAAGGTCATACGGAATGGAAATTGCGAGAAAAAGATTTTTCTAAAATAGTCTTGACAGAAGTTTGTGAAATCCATATAATTGAATTACCAAAATGGAAAAAGAACAATATTTGGCAGAACTTAGAATGAAACATATTTTGGATACGAATAATATGAAAAAAACAGGATATAGAATAGGAATGGAAGAAGGCCGAAAGGAAGAAAAGAGGGCGAAAAAGAAGATTGTCAAAGAAATGTTAAAAGATGGAGAAAAAATAATGAAATATAGTGGGTTGCAGAAAGAGGAAATTGAAGAATTAGAAATAGAAGTTAAGGCACAAGTGGACAGTTCACAACTTACATAAAATGTGATAAATTAATTAAGTAATCGCAATAGAAAAAAGTACAGGAGGGTAAAGTATGGCTTCAGTATTAAGTGACAAAGAAATTCAAGACTTTTTGAACTTCTTGGAAACTGATCCAAAAGAAATTCTAATGGGGCAAGAGATTAAAGAGGGAGACGGAGAAGGAAAATTTTCAGAAATATTTCAGGAAGTTGGCTCTGCTCTTAGTGACAAAGAAATTCAAGACCTTTTGGAAGCCTTGAAAGCCTTGGAAACTGATCCAGAAGAAATTTCAATGAAAGAGGAAGACATATTTGAGGAAATTGGTCCTATTTTTAGCAAACAAGACATAGAAAGTCTTTTGGATTATTTGAAAACTTTTTCCTAAGAAATTGCAAAACTTTTAAAGATGACTAGTAGAATACTGGTCATTTTTTATAATTTAAAATCAATAATTGGTATTTTTACCTAAAATGGATAGAATTGTTAGATATAACT
>CANEDP010000013.1 GCA_947426305.1 uncultured Clostridia bacterium
TCCTTGTTATTAAACTTTTTTGTCTAACTTTTGGGGTGCACTTCAAGTTGACAAATTGCTAAAAATATGCTCTTACTTCAAAATACTAAGCTTCAACCTTTTAACATTCTCACTATAAAAAGCCCCGCTTTTGTAAAAGTTTACAAAAGCGAGGACTTTATTAATTATTTCTTTTGCTTTTTGATAAGTTTTACCGTTCTGCCTTGTTCATCAACAAAACAATACTCTCCTATTCTTTCTTTAAAATATTCTCTTTCGGCATTATTCAGATCATATGTCTTGCCTTTTGTTCCAATATACATAGCATCCTGACTTATCCATCCTAGTTCTGAAATATCATAGTTTACTATAATATAATTTACTTTGGGATGCTCTTCTTCTTGCCATTCAAACTTCTCAAGAATAACCTTAACTAGTTTTTCTACCTTTTCCCGTCCATCCTTTGAAATTTTTTCATTCTGCATCTTTTTACCCTCCTTTTGAATAATTAACTTTTTCTATTTATCAATGTTTGAATTTTAACATAGCATATCATTTAAGTCAATCATTATTTTTAATCTTTTGCTAGCACAAGCACCAAAATCTCCCTTGCCCCAGCCTCCTTCAAAACACGACTACATTCCTCTGAAGTCGCTCCTGTTGTATAAATATCGTCTAACAAAATAATTTTCTTATCTTCCACCTCAATATCGTTTTTGATAAAAAATGCGTGCTGAATATTACTCTGTCTTGCTTTTCCTCCTAGTTTACTTTGGGTTATGGTATTAACCACTTTTGACAAAATATCTTTTTTCATTGGAATCCCCAAACTTTTCTCCAATTCATGTGCAACCAGCTCTGTTTGATTATAGCCTCTTTTCTGCATTTTTTTCTGGTGCATTGGTACTGGAATAATCATATGGTATTCTTTCAAAAGCTCTCGATTTTTTTCATTCTGCGCAATTTGATTGGCAAAAAAATGGTTCAAATACGCTTTATTCGAAAATTTATAACGCAAAATCAATTTTCGCACCAAGCTTTCATACTGAAAAAGATATAACAATTTCTCATATTTTTTATTTTCAACTTCTACTAAACAAGATTTCTCCAATCTTTCCACTCTTTTTTCACACGTTGGGCAAAGCCAATTTTGATTCAATTTTCCACAAACGCTACAAGCTGGTGGAAATAGAAAATTTAAAATAGTTTCAAACATAATACCTCCAAACTTCCCCCAATAAAGCAAAAAGATCCAAGTTTTATTACTTGAATCCCCCAAAATTCTATATTATCATTTTTTAAATATTTAGGCTTTTTTTGCAATTTCTGCAATTTCTGCAAATGCCTTTTCGTCCGATACCGCGATTTCTGCTAACATTTTCCTGTTGATGGTAACATTGGCTTTTTTTAATCCTGCAATTAATTTGCTATATGTTAAACCATTCATTCTTGCAGCAGCGTTAATACGCGTAATCCATAATTTTCTAAAATCTGATTTTTTATCTTTTCTTCCTACATACGCATACATTCCAGATTTCATAACAGCTTGTTTTGCCATTCTATATCTGTAATGTTTTGCGCCAAAGTAACCTTTTGCTTGTTTTAAGACTTTTTTATGTCTTGCTCTTGTTGTTCGAGCAGTTTTTACTCTTGCCATTTTTTATATCCTTCCTTTCTTTCCTATTTATTGCCATAAGGTAATAATTTTTTAATTGTATTCTCGCAAGTTTTATCTGCGATTCCGTTTTGAACTCTTGCTGTTAATTTTGTTCTTTTGGTTTTGGTTGCTAAACGATGTCTTCTATTGGCTTTTGTTCTTTTAATTTTGTCATGCGCAGTAAATTTGTATCTTTTACTTGCTGCTTTGTTTGTTTTTAATTTTGGCATTTTTCGACTACCCCCTTCTTTTCTTACTATTTATTTTTTGTTAATATAACAAACATTGTCTTGCCTTCTAACAATGGTTTTTTCTCCATTGTAGCAATATCAGATAAATCTTCTACGAATTTATTTAGAACATTTTCTCCAATTTTCATGTTATTCATTTCTCTTCCTTTAAATCTTAAAGAGAATTTTACTTTATTTCCAGACTCTAAAAACTTTCTTGCATTTTTGCTTTTGAACTCAAAATCGTGGTCACCAATATTAGTTGAAACGCGGATTTCTTTTAATTCAACAGCTTTTTGGTTTTTTCTTGCTTCCTTCTCTTTTTTGGCTTGCTCAAATTTGTATTTTCCATAATTCATAATTTTACAAACCGGTGGCTGTGTATTCGGTGCAACTAGTACCAAATCTAAATTTTGCTCTTCCGCAAGTTCCATAGCTTTTTCAAAAGGCAATACACCTTTTTTATCTCCATCTGCCCCAATAAGTTGAACCTCTTTTGCTTTTATCTGTCTGTTAATTGGCAATTCTTGTTTTATAATAAAACACCTCCATAATTTAAATGTTTCGCCTTTTCTTAAAGTCAAAATTTCCTAAAAAATAAAAAATTTGACTTTCTAAAAAAGTCAAATCCACTCCATCAATAACAATATAAAATTGATATTTAACCTTATGCTTTCTTTGCCAAGATAAGGTGAGAAGTGGATACTTCTTCTTTAAGAATAGTATTATTTTAGCACGATTTATTTCGTTTGTCAAGGAAAATTTAGAATTTTCTTTAAAAAATTGGAGGATATTCCACATCAGCCAATATTAAATCATCCAGCGCATCATCTTCTAAATCAAGAAATAATCCATGATTCCACTGAATCCGATCCATACAAAGCCGAATTCTGTATTCTGGTAACATACTTTCATCCTTTAATGTGCTAAAAACTTCATACTGCTCTTCGATTAATGCATACTTTTTGTCGATATACTCTTGCTGCAGTTTCTGCTCCAGTCTTGCAACTTTCGCATTTGCCTCGTCCCGCACGCTTTTCTTGCCGGCATTGAAAGCAATTATTCCGGAAATACCCATACATATTAAAACTATAGCAGTACTAATTATGTATTTTCTTAATCTCTCCTTCCGCTCCTGCTCTAATTCTTCCTGCAATTTTGTTGCTTCATCATCCTCCTTTTGCTGCTGTGCTGCCTGAAAGTCTGTTACTTTTTTGCAAGTTTTTTTATGTAATTTTTTATCAAATAAAAAATTGCCCCTTCGGCAATCTTTTAATCTTCTTCATTTTCATTTTTATTTTGTAGCAATTCCAATTGCGAGATAAGTAATGCTTCCATTTTAGCCTTATACACTTCGAATTGCTTTTTCAAGTCTTCCGTTTTTCTACGAATTTCTACTTCATCTTGATTCACTGATTCTACCATTTTTTGTGCTTCTTTTTTTGCATCAGCTATAATTTGATCAGCTTGTTTTTGTGCCATAGCTTTAATATCTTCTGCTGTCGATTGAGCCATAAGTAGCGTACTTTGCAAGGTATGTTCTACTGTTTTATAATGTTCTAATTCTTTATTTAAACCATCAAATTTATTTTTATATTCACTATTTTCTTTATAAATTTTCTCATATTCTATTGTTAATTGATCTAAAAAATCATCAACTTCGTCTACATTATATCCCTTAATTGTTTTGGTAAATCTTTTGTTTTCAATATCTAAAGGTGTTAGCATCTAATACTTCCTCCTTCTTTACTTCATCCAAGAAGCTGAGAATTTTCCATCCAATTTTTCTTTTGAAAATTGATTTTCGATATCATAATTATATGGAGCAATGACAAATATTGCATTAGAAACTTTTTCCATATTGCCATCTAATGCTTTTACAGCACCACTTACCACATCTACAATTCTTCTTCCCACATCTTTGCTAACATATTCTAAATTAATCACAACAGAATTCTTATTTTTCAATTGTGCAATAATATCAATTGCTTGTTCAAAACTGGTTGGTTTTGAAATTTGCATTTTGATTTGTTGTGGTTGAGGCATACTGACAACTTTATTTCTTCCTTTAAAGATATTTAAAGTTTTGCTTGTTTCTTCCTCTTCTTCGTAATCTTCCCCATATTCTACATTGTCTAATTCATCGTCGTAATCCTCTACTGGTTCTTCTTCTCCCCAAAAATAATTCATAATTTTTTTAATTGCTGTTCCCGCCACTTTTTTAACCTCCTAAAATTTTTCTCCTTCGTGTTATAACATACATATAGTATCTAACTTTTTTGCTCGATTGTCAATAGTTTTTTTCCATTTTTTATCAATGTTACACAATCTTAACATTTCTGTAATATTGTGTAGATTTTTGTTACATTTTTGTTAAATTAATGCAATAAAATTTCATCATATAAATTGAGTTGTTTCCTTTTGTTTACAGATTCTTCATCAAATCCTAATTGAAGTAATTGCTCATCTGTATAATTTTCCACAATGGAATAAGTATCATTTTGTCTTAAAATTTTAACATATATTTTTTCAATATAGCCAGCTTTACTTCTTTCAACATAACTGATATCATTTTCTTCCAAAATCGCCAAATTGCTGACTTTTAATCCCTTATAATTCCACCAAATTACATCAACAGATACTTCTCGGTATTCAGCTAATTTCTCTACATCTTCCGTGATTCGAAATACAAGAATTCGATTGTCATCTTCTTCTACAATATATTCAATTGTTCCATCTACTTCAGTAGTAGATGGCAGTCTAAGTGTTACATTATCTCCTACTTTAGCAACTGAAGCCTTTTCTGTGTCCATCATACACGCCAAATAACATTCAAAATTGTCAATTACTTTTCCTTTTTCTTCACTGGTCAAAATCGTCGCACCAGATTTTGTATCTAACGATTTTAAAAACTCTTTATTTAAATAACTAAAATCTTTCACTCCGCAGAATTTCTTCCAAACCATCGACGCGATAAGAAACCAATCCTGAAACTGGAGCTGTCATTACTTCTGATTCATTGCTAATTTGTTGCTCTAAATGATTTCTTTTTTCAATCAATGATTTAATATGTGAATCTGCTGGGCTTAAGTTCCCAGTTATTTTCGTTTTTTTGGAAATATAAGTATCCAATTCTGCCTTTTTTTCTTGCAGTTTTTCTAAATCATTGATGTGGTACATCGAATCGACTAATTTTTCAATTTGTGTTTCTAGATTTGCAATATCAGTTGAAAATATTGTTAATCCGCTACTTTCAATTGCTGCATTAATTTCATCATCCAAGGTTTCCATTTGACGCAAAATTTCTTCTTCACCATTAGAATAATAGCGAAAAACAGGTTCATTTTTGGCTACTCTTTGGCCTTCTGAAATCATTTGAACCATACCATTTTTATAGTTTTCACCTTGCAGAACTGTTTCTTGTCTTAAAATATAAGTGTCTGCTGGTTCTTCAAATTTCAGAGAACCTTCTTCTACAACACATATTTGTGACAAATGATTCAGCATATGAATTCCTTTTTCAACCAAAATAGCCACACACACAATTGCAATCATAGCAACTATGATCTTTCCTAGACTTAATTTGTCCTCATTGTCATTCAATTTTCATTCCCTCCAAAATAATATTGATATTATTTTGTATTCCATCTTCTGCTTTTAGCCAGACAGTTTCTTTATTTTTGCGAAACCATGTCAGTTGCCTTTTGGCATAATGTCTGGTTTCTTGTTTAATCTTATCTACCATTTCCTCATACGAATAATTCTCTTCCAAATAATCCACAACTTCTTTATAGCCAAGCCCTTGCATAGCAGTTGGGAAGCAATTGTATTTTTCTTTCAATTTTTTTACTTCTTGAACCAAACCTTGTTCCAACATAATATCTACTCGGTTGTTAATGCGTTCATACAATTTTTCTCGTTCCATATCAATAGCAAAAACTTTGAAATTATACTTTACGCCATTTTTTCTGGATAATTTTTCTTGTTCTGTTTTATTTTTCCCAGTCGCCTTGAAAACTTCTAAAATGCGAATAATGCGCTTTTTATCATTGGGACTAATATTTTGAATGGCTTCTTCATCAATTTTGCTTGCTTGCAAATAGAGTTTTCTTAATCCTTCCTCTGTTTGTGCTTGCTCCATTAAAGCATTTCGATAAGTTTCATCAAATTCCATTTCTGGATATTCAATTCCATAAATCAAAGAATCGATATACAAACCAGTTCCACCTACCACAATAGGAACTTTTCTTTTCTCTAAAATTTCTTCAATCGCTTTTTCACTATCTTTTTTAAAGTCGGATACCGAATATCGCTCATTAGGTGCAACAAAATCAATCAAATAATGCTGAATTCCCTGCATTTCTTCTAGAGTAACTTTGGCAGTTCCAATATTCATATCTTGGTAAATTTGCATGGAATCACTAGATATGATTTCTCCGTTTATTTTTTTGGCTAATTCAATGGATAACGCTGTTTTACCTGAGGCAGTTGGACCTGCTATTACGATGACTTTAGGTTTCATTGTTTTCTCCTTTTTTAGTAAGGGTAGACAGAACCTTACTCCTACATGGTATTGTTCTGTTCTGGACACGGTATCCCCATGTTCCTACGTTTATTTACGACTGAATTTGCGTTCTAAGTCATATTTTGTCATTTTGATGGCGGTTGGTCTGCCATGTGGACAGGTGAATGGATTTGGTAATTTTAATAGGGTTTGCATTAGGTTGTCCACTTCTTGAATGTCTAGTTTCATATTGGCTTTTACCGCTGATTTGCAGGCAACAGTTGCAATAAACTTGTCTTCTTTTTCTTGGGTTGCTGTAACGGCAACTGTATCGATTTCGTCTAACAATTCTAGAAATAACTGCTTAGTATTCAAGTTTTCGCACATACTTGGCACAGATGTTACCTTAATGGTATTTTCCCCAAATTCTTCGAATTCGAAACCTGCTTTGGCAAACATTTCCACATTTTCTTTAGCAATGTCCATTTCTTTATTGGTTAAAGTTACAACATCTGGCAATAACAATAGTTGCGAGTCTTTTTCTTCTTCGCTATAATAATTGGCTTTTACTTTTTCATACATAATTCTTTCGTGAGCTGCGTGTTGATCAATCATGTATAAATCGTCTTTGATTTCGATGACAATGTAAGTGGAAAATGCAATTCCAATGAATTTATAGTTTACTTCTTGATATTCTTCTTTGTCTTCAAATAAACTTTGGTTCAAAGAGTCTGCATATTCGACACCACCTATGTCGATTTTTTCGCCCAAATCTTCTTTTGGCGTTTCTTCTTTGCGATTGCTTGCTAAGTCAATGCCAAACGCTTTTTTATACATTTCTTCAAATTCTGGCGTAATTTCTGGAATTTCTTTTAATGCTTCTTTAACTTTCGCAGTATCAATCATTTGTGTGTTTTCATCCTCGTTCAATTTGGCTTCTAGTAATTTGTCGGTTACGGCACTGATGAATTCGTCTTTTTTCTCTTCCGCTATTTTGTCTTTTTCTAAGTCTTCCTCTATTGTTGTTTTTTCTTCCACTTCTTGTTCTATTTGGTTTTCTTGCTCTTGCTGTATTTCTTCTGACTCTTCTTTTACGTTTAATTCTACTTTTACGGTTTCTTGTGGTACTTCTTCTTTTTCTTGAATTTCGACTTCGTCCTGAATGGAATTTTCCGTTTCTTCTTTTAATTTTTCATTAATTTCAGCTGTATTGATGGTTTGCGTGTTGCTTGAAATTTTGGTGTTTCCAATTTTGATTACTTTTTCCTCATTTTCTGATTCTTCTACTGTTTGAATTTTATCAGCAATAAAGCCTGTTTTATAGATATCTTCTATTTTATTTTCGGAATTCAATTTGGGAACTTGTAATTGTGTGGCTGTTTTCATTGTTTTTTCAGGTGTAATTTTATCAATCAAAGAATTAATCGCATTGATTCTTTCTTCGATTGTCATTCCTTCTTTGATTTCTAGTTTGATTTCTTCTTTCGGCTCTTGAATTGCTGTTTTTTTCGGTTCTATGTCAATTGGTCTTTCTACATTGGCTACTAATTCGCCTTTTCCTAGTCCTGCTTTGATTGCATGATAAACTGCTTTAAATACAGCATTTTCGTCTTGAAATCTCACTTCTAATTTGGCAGGATGCACATTGACATCTAATTTTTGTGGATTCATTTCGATATTTAAAATCACAAATCCAAATTTACCAATTGGAATCATGCCTTTGTAGGCTTGTTCCACCGCTGCAGACAAGTTTTTATCTTTGACATATCGGTTATTAACAAAAAATATCTGGTTTTGTCTGTTGGCTCTTGCAATTTCTGGTTTTCCTACAACTCCTGTTACCTTCATGTCTTCATAGGTATAGTCGACTTCTAGAATACCGCTTGCAATCTCTTTTCCGTACATACTATAAACGATATTTTTAAAATCACCACTGCCATTTGTTTGAATAATCGTTTTTCCAGCGTTCACTAGTTTGAGTGAAATGTTTTTATGAATTAAGGCAATTCTTCGAACATTATCTTCTATGTAACCTGCTTCTGTGTAGTCTTTTTTCAAGAATTTGTAACGAACTGGTGTATTAAAAAACAAATTTTTTACGATAATGGTGGTTCCAACTGGGCAACCAACTTCGGATTTTTCTAAGACTTTTCCACCTTCTACCACAATTTTGTGTCCAATTTCTTCTCCCTCTTTTTTAGAAATCATCTCGACATTTGCAATGGCCGCAATACTTGCCAAAGCTTCACCGCGAAATCCCATTGTCATGACAGTTGCTAAATCAGACGCTTTTCGAATTTTACTTGTTGCATGGCGCTCAAATGCCATTTCCATGTCATCTTCGGAAATTCCACAACCATCATCTGTAATTTTGATGAACGAGATTCCGCCATTTTTTATCTCAACTGAAATGTTTTTACTTCCTGCATCAATGGAATTTTCGACCATTTCTTTTACCACAGATGCTGGTCTTTCAATTACTTCTCCTGCTGCTATTTTGTTGATTGTTAAATCATCTAATAGAACTATATTCCCCATATATTTTTCCTCTTTTCTATCGTACCATAATTATTTGCATTATATCATTAAAAAAATTTTTTGTATAGTTTTTTGAAAAAAAATATTTTGCTTACTTTTAAATCTCCATTTTTTCGATACCATACCTTTTTATGCCTCTAAAATGCATTTTAGGGTACTTCAGATTGATTTTATGTAAATTTTAATCATTTTTCATTATTTTTTTGAATAGAAGCTTAAAATGGATTTTTTGAATTCTAAAAATCCTTTGGGAGCTCCTTTTTATTATTTTATTTCCTATCGTATTTTGCTGTCACTTTCTTTAAAATAATGTCATTTTTTATACTTTTTATTTTTTGTCAATCTTTCATAATTTTCATATCCTATCTTAGGAGGTTTTTATGAAAAAAATATTATATGTTAGTGTCATTCTTACTATCCTTTTATTTTTGCCTACATCTACTTATGCTGCCATTCATCAAGGAATTGATGTTAGCAATTGGCAAGGATATATCAATTATTCCGAAGTTAGAAATTCGGGAATTGAAATCGTATACATAAAAGCAAGTCAAGGAAATTCAACTATCGACTCCCACTTTCGAACAAACTACAATAATGCCAAAGCAAATGGTTTAAAAGTAGGCCTATATCACTTTTTAACAGCAAGGTCAGTTTCTGAAGCCGAACAGCAAGCAGAGTTCTTTTCAAGTGTGATTTCTGGAACTTCTCCAGATTGTAAATTGGCTATGGATTTTGAAGTTTTTGGAAATTTAACCAAAGATGAAATTAATCATATCTCTTTTGCTTTTTTAAGAAAAGTGCAGGAATTAACTGGAAAAGAAGTCGTCATTTACAGTGATGCTTCCAATGCCAGAAACACTTTTAATCGTGACCTTGCCAATTCCTATCCACTTTGGGTTGCAGAATATGGAGTAACCTCACCCAATACTGGAAATTGGTCTACTTATGAAGGTTTTCAATACAGCGATAATGGCGTTGTTCCCGGAATTAGTGGTTATACCGATATGGATTCTTTTACCGATAGTATTTTCCTATCTTCCTCAGAAAATATTACTACACCAGAAAATACTTCTAACCAAATTTCTTCTTATACGGTTCAGGCAGGCAACACATTAAGTCAAATCGCACTTCAGTTTAATACAACCGTAACCGAAATTGCTGGTCTAAATGGAATTCAAAATCCAAATTTAATTTATGTGGGAGAAATTTTAAAGATTGACACAACCAATGATTTAGCCACTATTACAAGCGATAAACATGAAACAAATCATATTATTTATACCATTAGAGCTGGTGATACCTTAACTTCAATTGCACAAAAATATAATGTAACCATCCAAAGCATTATCAATCTAAATAATATTATCAATCCAAATTTGATTTACGCAGGAACACGTATCCGTATTAATTTAAATTAATTTTTAACCACAAAAATGGCGAACTTTTCGTTCGCCATTATTTTTTCTTCCAATTTAAAATTTGATTACTAATTTCTTCCTCATCTTCTAATTCAATAATATCTTCGATTACTCTTTTCTTCTTTAAAAATGGACTTTTTTTCTTTTTCTTGGGCTCCTCTTTTTCCGATTGAGCAATCGCCTCTTCAACCGATAACGTTTTTTCAAAATCCACAATATTTCGAACTGGCTGTGCATACATACCTTCTTGGTATAAATCTTTTTTAGGCAATTGTGTCGTTTCTAAGTATTGTTGATATTTTGCAATAATTTGCTTTTCCTTTTTCTCGAGTAAATTAAAATCTGGTTTCAAATAAAGGTAACGCCAAATAACGTGCCTTTCATAAGAATCGAACTGAGAATTTTGCAAATCGATATAATCGTATTCTATTTTAAATTGAAAATTCTCAATCGAAATCGTTAGATTTGTCCATCTTTTTCGTTTCTGCACAATCCACATTTGCCTTAGTGTTTTAAGCACATGATATAAATCCATAATTAATTTGGAATATTCATCTTCATCAATATTAAAAGCACTTGGAATTTCATAACAGTTAACTGGTTTTTTCTTGATAATTCCTTTGGGAAAATAGTAAAAATACATCTCTCCGCGTCGGCCTTTGATTCGGCACATCAATAATGGATGCATATAAATACACACTTTCCCATTTTTCCGGTATAATATAAAATAATCTTCTTTGTATTTCTGCATAAATTTGTTTTTCTTCTGATGAACTTACCATATTTTTCTCCTATGTTAATTCTTTGCTAGCAAACTTTCTCCTGTCATTTCTTCCGGTTTTTCTAGCTCCATTAAATCTAACATGGTTGGCGCCAAATCTGCCAATCTTCCTTCTTTCACTTTTCGATTTCCAATTCCTATAATGGCAAGTGGTACAGGATTTGTCGTATGAGCTGTATGTGGTTCACCTGTTTTATAATCAACCATTTGCTCTGCATTTCCATGGTCTGCTGTAATCAGTAATGTTCCATTAACACTTTCAATGGCTTCTACCACTTTGCTTACACATTCGTCAATTGTTTCTAGCGCTTTTATGGCTGCTTCAATATTTCCAGTATGACCTACCATATCTGGATTTGCATAATTTAGGATGATACTATCATATTTTCCTGACTTAATGGCTTCTACCACTTTTTCAGTCACTTCGTAAGCACTCATTTCTGGCTTTAAATCGTAAGTTTCTACTTTTGGCGATGGTACCAAAATTCTGTCTTCGCCTTCATATTGCTTTTCTTCTCCACCATTAAAGAAAAAAGTAACGTGAGCATATTTTTCGGTTTCCGCAATACGCAATTGTGTCATTCCTTTTTTGCTGATATATTCTCCAAATGTATTTCTAATTTCATCTTTTCGAAAAGCGATTTCAACATTTGGCATGGTTTCGTCATATGGCGTCATGCACACAAAATAGGTATTTATTTTCTCAGTAGCAAATCCGTCAAAATTTTGGTCAACAATACTTCTAGTAATTTCTCTTGCTCTGTCTGGTCTGAAATTAAAGAAAATCACAGAATCGTTTTCTTCGATTTTTGCTGTTGGTTCCCCATTTTTATTTGTAATAACAGTTGGAACAACAAATTCATCAAATACTTCTTTTTGGTAAGACTCCTCAACTGCACTGGTTGCACTTAAGGCAGTTTCGCCTTCTCCACGAACAATTGCATTGTAAGCTTTTTCCACTCTTTCCCATCTTTTGTCTCTATCCATACTGTAAAATCTTCCTGAAATCGTGGCAATTTCACCAATTCCTTTTTCTTGCATTTTGCTTTCTAATTCAGCAATATAGCCTTCTCCGGAAGCAGGAGGCGTATCTCTGCCATCTAAAAAACAATGTACATATACGTTTTCAAAATCTTTTCTTTTTGCCATTTCAAGTAAACCAAATAAGTGTCTAATATGACTATGAACGCCACCATCAGACAATAACCCCATAATGTGCAATTTAGAATTGTGTTTTTTGCAATTTTCAATGGCTGCTAAGAATTCTGGTTTGCTGAAAAATTCGCCATCTTCAATTGATTTGGTAATCTTGGCTAAATCTTGGTAAACAATTCTTCCTGCTCCGATGTTGGTATGACCAACTTCAGAATTTCCCATTTGTCCGTCTGGTAATCCCACATCTGCTCCACTTGTGTGGATTACTGTATTGGAATTTTCAGTAAGTATTTTATTTAGGTTTGGAATATTGGCCATTTTGACAGCATTTCCTTCTTCTTTTTCGTTCATTCCAAAACCATCTAATATCATTAGCATTGTTAATTTTTTGTCCATTTCTTTTACTCCTTTTTGTGGTTTGCTTTTGCACACCATTTTTTATTCGTGTATTGTATCAGATTTTTTTCTATTTGTCAAAATTTACAATTTTTGCAAATTCATCTGGCTTTAAGCTGGCTCCACCAACTAGACCGCCATCAATATCTGACATCGAAAATAATTCTTTGGCATTTGATGATTTGACACTTCCGCCATATTGAATAATGACTTCGTCTGCCACATCTTTGCCATAATTTTTCTCAATCTCGTGACGAATTTCTTTAATACTGTTGTTGGCATCTTCTGATGTCGCTGTTTTTCCTGTTCCAATCGCCCAGATTGGCTCGTAGGCTATGATTGTATTTTTGACTTGGTCGATTGTTAATCCTTCTAATGCAAGTCTCGTTTGCGTTGTGATAATTTCAGCCGTTTTTCCAGATTCTCTTTGCTCTAGTGTTTCCCCAACACATACAATTGGTTTTAAATCATTTGCAAAGGCTGTTTTTATTTTTTTATTGACTGTTTCGTCGTTTTCAGCAAAATATTGTCTTCTCTCAGAATGCCCCAAAATGATATATTCCACACCAATCGATTTTAGCATTTGAGCAGATACTTCGCCTGTGTAAGCTCCTTTTTCTTCCCAATGCATATTTTGTGCTCCTATTTTGATATTGGTCCCTTGTGCACAATTTAAACAATAGAATAAATCAGTATACGGAACACATAAAATTACTTCATTTTGGGTATCTTTTACTAATCCTTCAAATTCTTGAATATACTCAATTGCTTCGTTTGGAAGCATATTCATTTTCCAGTTTCCTGCAATTACCTTTCTTCGCATATTATTTTCCTCCTTTTTCTAATTCTTCTAAAATTTCTAAGAAATAATCATCAAAAAATGTTGGAATAAATTCCTTTTCATATTTTTCTTTATTTTGACATATATTTTTAATTTCGTCAATCGAAAAATATTTCAGTTCACTTACTTCACTTTTTTGTGGTACAAATTCATCAATTTTTAAATCTGTTCTTAACAAAAATATATTTTTAAAATGGTTATTGATTACATTTCCATATTTACGAACTATCTTTTTTACACATAAAAATTCTAAATCCTTTGGATCCAAATTTTCAATTCCAATTTCCTCTTGTGTTTCTCGAGCAGCAGCAACACGTTCGCTTTCTCCACTATCCACGTGTCCTCCTGTAATTCCCCACTTATTCGGATGTATTTTTCTATCGGAAGTTCTTTTTTGAAACAATAGTTCATTTTTTGAATTCATTACGATAACAAAAACAGCTCTATACCATAATCCTTTTTCATGTAATTCTTTTCTTTCGCATTTTTCACCAGTTAGTTGATTATTTTCATCTACAACATCAATTAATTCCATTTTTTCTCCTCTTTTTTAACATTTTTTAAAAATGCAACCCAAAATTGGTAGACATTTTTGAAAAAATATGATATAATAAAAGGTTAGGCTATTGTTTTTTCAAAATTTCCGCCACATCCGAAATCGTACAAAGTCTCGCATTTTTGTAACGACTATCCAAAGATACGTCTTTTCCAAACCAATCTGGTGGAATAAATTTGCTAGCTTGTTCTTCCGATTCGAATTCAACTTCGACATTTTGTAATCCTTTCAAAAATCCGTCAAACACGTCTAATTCAGCCGTTAAACCATTTTGTAATGGAATCAAATAGCGGTCTTTCTCAATCATTTTTCCATCAATTTTGGTCTTCAAATGCTTGTAAGCCTTCTCAGTCAATGGCAATTCTATCTCTTTTGCAACACTTGCTACTTGCATTTTTGTTTTTTGTCTGAATTTATAACATAAAATATATTCTTGGTTATACTTTCTTATGCGCAATGTCGGTGTAGCAACTGTGTTTAAATATCCTTGTTCAATTCGTACTTTGGGATAATCTTTTAAATTTTCTGGCAAATTTTTAATTAAAAACTTTTTCTCAATTTCATTCATTGGCGATACCTTTTTTCATTTTATTCTTGACAATTTCAATGATTTTTTGATTCGAATTTTCTGTGTAATCATTGACCAATACATAGTCAAATTGTTCTCGCAAACCTAAATTATTCGCATATTCTTTTATATGCTCATCAATATCTTCTAGTCTTTGCTTCAATATTTCTGACGGAAGATTTCTTTTTTGCAATTCTAATTTTGCTCTTTCGAAATCATATGGAATGATATAAATCGAAAATAAATCTTTTGCACATTTTTTTAGCTCGTAAATTGTGCTATAATGCACTTCAGTCACGTGATTTTCCTGTGATTGTAAATACACTTTTCGATAACCATATTTTGATCCTGCAAGTTCAAAATTCACTTGCGTAATACCTGATTGCTTCATTTTTTCAAATTCTTCATCTGTCACAAATTCTTTATCAATTCCACCTACTTCGCCTTCTCGCATTTGCCTTGTTGTAACAATTGGCAAATTTTTAAGGCCCAATTCTTGAATTATCAAATTTTTAAAAAACGATTTTCCTACTCCTGTTACTCCAACTAATGCAACTAGCATCTTGTATTCCCTTCTTTTCTTGCTTTCTCTGTTATTCTGTTTTTTGAAAACATATAATCTCTTAATTCTTCAAATATCGCATCATATTGTGGTTTCAGTTTTTCTTCATATGGCATACGTGTCATACTATTTTCTACAAAGCCAACCGCATCATCATAGTTTAAAAAACCTTTACTAATTGCCTCTTTATGGTCTATCTTTATTAGATTAATATCATCTATCTTCAATGCATATATACTTACATCACATTTCAGCCTTTTTCTATTAGTTTCATCTTCAAGAGTAGTATAATCCACTTTTACTTTTCCTAAAAATTGCAAATTTCGAGAATCATTTTCATCAATGGATACTTCTTCAGCTAACTCACGAACCATACCTTGTATAGGAATTTCTCCAGATCTTATATGCCCAGAAACTACATCCAATTTTCCAGGATCTAAAAAGCGCTTTCCTCTTTTAGTAAATAAGATTTTTTTATTCTTATTATCTATTACAAAACAAGAAGCGCAATTTATCCAAGGAATATCCTTATCTGCACACGTTAATGAATAATATTCTCTTTTTGATATTGTTCCTAACTTTTCTCCTTGCTCTGTAAATATATCTATCATTTCTGCCATTTTATTTCTCCATCTTTTAATACCTTAATATGTTCTTCCGTATATTTTTATTCTTTTGTATCATACATTATTAAGAAAACATAAATGGATTAATTAGTTAATCTCTTGCAACGCTTCAATTCCCGGCAATTTTTTACCTTCCAAAAATTCTAGTGACGCTCCACCACCTGTTGAAATATGCGTAAATTTCTCTGCTAATCCTGCTTTTTCAACAGCAGCTGCTGAATCTCCACCACCGATAATTTTTACTGCTTCAACATCTGCCAAAGTTTGCGCAATTGAATTGGTTCCCACTGCAAATTGTTCAAATTCAAATAGCCCCAAAGGTCCATTCCATACAACTGTTTTTGCATTTTGCAATTCTTGCGCGTATATTTTTATGGTTTCTGGACCGATATCAAATCCTTCCCAACCATCTGGAATTTCTGTGTATTTTACATCTTTGCTTTCCGTATCTGCAGCAAATTCTTTACCAACTTTTGTGTCAACTGGTAGCATGAATTTAACCCCTTTTGCTTTGGCCTTTTCCATTAATTCTTGTGCTAAATCTAATTTATCTTCTTCACAAATCGAATTTCCTACATTGTAACCCATTGATTTAAAGAAAGTATATGCCATTGCTCCACCAATTAGTAAAGTATCCACTTTTTCTAACAAGCTGTTGATCACTCCGATTTTATCCGAAACTTTCTTTCCACCTAAAATAGCAACAAATGGTCTTTCTGGATTTTCCAAAGCAGTTCCTAAGAAATTCAACTCTTTTTCAATTAAGAATCCAGATACTGCTGGCAAATAACTTGCAACACCTGTTGTTGAACTATGTGCTCTATGCGCTGTTCCAAATGCATCATTAACAAACACTTCTGCTAAGTCAGCAAATTTTTTCGATAATTCTTCATCATTTTTCTCTTCTCCTGCTTCATATCGAACATTCTCAAGTAACATGACTTCTCCTTCTTTTAATTCAGAAGCCAATTTTTTAGCATCTTCTCCGACAACATCTTTGCTTAATTTTACTTCTTTGCCTAATAATTTAGAAAGTTCGTCTGCCACAATATTCAAAGAAAATTCTGGCTTTACTTCTCCCTTTGGACGTCCTAAGTGCGAACATAAAATAATTCTGCAATGATTTTCGATTAAATATTGAATCGTTGGTAAGGCAGCAACAATTCTTCTGTTGTCTGTAATTTTTCGATTTTCATCATAAGGTACGTTAAAGTCGCATCTAACTAATACTTTTTTACCTTTTAAGTCAATGTCTTTTACGGTTTTTTTATTCATTTTGGTTTCTCTCCTTTTATTTATTTTTTTAATGGCATAGGGGCAGGGGTAGAACCCTGCCCCTACACATTAATTTTGTTTCGGCATGTTTAATTTAATTCAGCAAAATATTTGATAGTTCTTACCATTTGGCTTGTGTATGAATTTTCATTGTCATACCATGCTACTACTTGAACTTCATATAATCCATCAGCTACTTTTGTAACCATTGTTTGTGTAGCATCAAATAAAGAACCGTTTGTGATTCCAATGATATCTGAAGATACTAATGGTTCCTCTGTGTATCCAAATGATGCACTCTCTTGTGCTTTCATGGCACTATTGATTGAATCAACTGTTACATCATTTCCTTTTACAACAGCAATTAAAATCGTTGTCGAACCTGTTGGAACTGGAACTCTTTGTGCAGAACCGATTAATTTTCCATTTAATTCTGGAATAACTAATCCGATTGCTTTTGCAGCACCTGTTGAGTTAGGAACAATGTTTACTGCAGCTGCTCTTGCTCTTCTTAAATCAGCTTTTCTGTGTGGTCCATCTAATACCATTTGGTCTCCTGTGTAAGCATGAACCGTTGTCATAATTCCTGATTGAATTGGTGCATAATCATTTAAGGCTTTTGCCATTGGTGCTAGGCAGTTTGTTGTACAAGATGCTGCTGAGATAATCGTATCTTGTGGTGTTAGAACCTTTTCATTAACACCAAAAACAACAGTTGGTAAATCATTTCCTGCTGGTGCAGAAATAACAACTTTTTTGGCTCCTGCTTTAATGTGAGCAGATGCTTTTTCTTTAGTTGTATAGAAACCTGTACATTCTAATACAACATCTACTCCGATTTTTCCCCATGGTAAATCGGCTGCATCTTTTTCAGCATATATTTTTATTGTTTTTCCATCAACTGTGATAGAATCTTCTCCTGCTTTAACTGTATCTGCTTTTTCATATCTTCTTTGTGCAGAATCATACTTTAATAAATGAGCAAGCATATCTGGGCTTGTTAAATCGTTGATTGCAACAATTTCATATCCCTCTGCTCCAAACATTTGTCTAAATGCAAGACGTCCTATACGTCCAAATCCATTAATCGCTACTTTTACTGACATAAAATCCTCCTTCTTGATACTTTTTCGTATCAAATCACATTTTAGTTTTTACAACTGTCCTCATCTTATACCAATTTCTATTTTTTTTCAAGCCTTTTTTTTAAATTTATTCTACTTTTATGTTATAAATCGTTTCATTCCCTGCAAAGTCTACTACTTTGATTTCATATTTTCCTGATTTTTTAATCTCGTAAAAATTTTCTTCTTTACTCTTTGGTTCTTCATATTCTGTTGCAAAATCAATTGAAAATTCTACAATATCCAATATTTCATCGTCCTCATCATACAAATAAGCATGAATCATATAATTAGGATAATTGGTGAGATTGAATTGAGAAAAGTCAATTTGGGCTTTTTTATCTACAATTTCAGCTTCTTTCCAGATAACCTTTTTTTCGTTAAAAACATTCCATATGGCATACTTGATTTTTGTAGTAGAAGATTCCATATCATAAAATGTAGCCTGAAATTGATTTTCTGTTTTTTGCGAATCAATTGAGCCATAATAACTGGTTTTAGTGGTAATTTCACTTTCATCTAATATATTTCCTAAATTATCCAACGCTTGCACTTTTAGCAAATATTCTGTACCCGCTTTTAAACCAGCAAATTGATATTCTTTTTCTGTTGATGTAGCATATAATTGATTATTGGCATAATATTTATATTTTTTTGCATTTTGCGGATTGGCTTTGATTTGCAGAGTTATTTCTGATTTCGTTTTTCCAGTTCCATAATATTGCGCACAATCGTAATATACGCCTTGACAAGCTAAGACTAATTTATCTTCATATTGATTAATTTCAATTTTTTCAATTTCGTCATTGTCTGAATAATCAAGAATTAGTGGTGCTTTATATGTTCGGCCATTCTCACAACCAATTATTTGGGGCGGTTCTTTATCAATATTGTCAACACCATATTCTACTGTCGTACAATTACCTGAAATATCTCTAATTATGATTGTTTTGCTTTCATTTTGTGTAACCACTTTTGTAAGCGTTTTTTGATCTTCTAACAATTGAAATCCACTCACTTGCTCTATTTCTTTATTAGCAACAATCGTTACCGTAACGTTTTGATTTGTCTGTTCTTCTGTCGAATAACTAACTTGACAAATTGGCTGATCATTATCCCTGCTAAATTCTGCAATTGTTTCTTCAAAATAATAGGTATATTTTGCATAAATCTTGCCAGAAAAAACAATTAATCCAATAACTGCTAATGCTACAATTTTAATAAATTTTGACATATTATTTCCTCCTTTGAATTAGTTTGATTTTTAATTTTATTTGTAATTCATCCGCCATTTCATCCAATTCAAGCCACTCCAAAACTAGTTTAAATTTTCGGCTTTCTTTAATCGATTTTTTAATGTGCAATATTTCACTCTTTCCATCTATCAATTCAATTTTTTGATTTGTTGCACAATCAATTAACTGATAATTTACTGGAAAATTATCCACCGAATTTTCGATTTCGATTTGATAGTCAAAATCTATTTCATTAACTTCGTTTTCCTGATAATTATTTAAGCAAAATTTATATTCCATTGGAAAAGATTTTTCATGAATTTGCTGTTTTAACATTTCATTTTTTTCTAGCACAATAATTGGTTTTAAAATCTCAGAATGAACTCCAACTTCTGTACTTTGAACATTTTGCAACATACTAATACAATTGATTATAATTACAAATTCACAAAAAAGCAGTAATAATTTTCTACTTTTCTTCATATTATTTCTCCTTTATTAATTTTGTAGCATAAATTATAGCCCAAATTACAAAGTAAGCAATGATTGCACTTTTCAAATATTGCATTACAAAAATTCCTAAAATTTTAGAGTGAAAAATTACTTTTCCTTGAATAGCTTCTATTGGTACACTAGAATCTGCAACTTGATTTTTGTCTCCTTTAGCAATAAAATCATATTCATCGATTTGCACAATTCTGTGTGTGATTAAAAATTCATTCGAATTTTCATAAGTCACAATATCGTTTATTTCATAATTATCACATTCTTTAATTAGAATAAATTCTTGTCGAAAAATGGTAGGTTCCATACTCTCTGTAAGCACAATTAAAATGCCATAGTCACCAATTTTTACAACGCAATCTTTCTTAATAAATTTCGAATAGCCTACTAAACTTAACGCAATTCCTAATAAAACCAAAACTACATTTTGAACAAATTTTTTTATCATATTTCCTCTTAACTTTCTGCTAAAAACATTATTTTAATATTCTTAGCAGAGAGTTAAAACTCCCTGCTAATACATAATAAGGTTTTTAAATTGGATATAATTTTAAATTTTAAATTTTAGATTGTAGGTTTTAGCTTTTGCGTTCCTACAACTTTTAGAGAAAAGGTATAATCATATTGATTTTCTTTTCCTGCTACTGTGCCTGTTCCAACTGCTGTATCTTCTGCGTCTTCTTCTGATATTGTTTTGTCATCGCTTATCGTTTCATATGGCCAAATGCAACAAATTGTTACATTTTTTACTTGGGTAGAATCTGATTTTAAAATCGTTCCGTGTAATTCTTCTCTTGCTAATTCTTCTAAAGTAGCATACATTTCCGTTGTATTTCCATCTACAATTGCTTGAAATAACATATTACTTGGCTTATGTCCTTCTTCTGTTGCTTCAATCGAATAATCTACATCCACTTCTGAACCGCTTGCATCCAAGTCAATTTCTACTCTTCCATCAAATCCTGGAGCAATTTTTCCTTCTTCTAATGTAACTTCGCTCATTATATCTGATAACGCAATTTTTCCTGTTTCTGCATTAGTTAATCCGTCCACATTAAAACTCCATTTTGCAACTTCAAGAGCCGCTTTTGCTTGATAGCTTGAATAATATTTAGCTAGTGTAAAACCAATTAATAAAACAAGTAATGCCAATACCATCCATATCGAAAAAAACATTTTTTTCTGTTTTTTGTCCATAGCCTCCCTCCTTTCCTTGTAAAATATATTAATAAAAGTTAAATATTTTTAACGTATTTCTTTTAAGTTTCTATAAATTGCTGGGGGCAATATTTAAATGAACTATAAAAAATTATACAATTAAAAAGATTCTAGTTTTTATACTATTTTAGGGGGATATAATATACTATTAACTATACATAATTCTCTTTTTGGGAAATATAAATTTCGGAATTGAAATTTATTTTTCAGATTAAAATGATACGTTAAAAAATATTTAACTTGAACGTATTATAACATCATACTTTTCATTTGTAAAGTGTTTTTTGAAAAAAATTTTATTTTTATTCGACATTTTTCGCCAAACTTCTCTCAAACGCCTAATTTTTCAGGAAAAAAATACTGAAACTAATTTCATTTTTTAGTCTCAGCACCTTTTTTACTTCAAAGTATCTGCAATATTTTCACATAATTTTATATATAATTCTTTATGATCCTTTGACAAGGATCCCAATATTTCTGAAAAAGCTTGATTTGCATTATCATTATTAATCCCTCTTACTAACGTATCCAAATTTAAATCTAGTACCTCTGCTATATTGGCTAAAACTGCTAAACTACATATACTTGTTCCTCTTTCGATTTCACCAACATGAGATGTGCTCATTTCTATCTTTTCTGCCAACTTTTCTTGTGTGAATCCCAATTCTAATCTTTTTTCTCGAATACGTTGTCCCATTGCTTTATAATCTATCTCATACATTTGCAAATCCTCCTTAATTATATTGTATACTGATAAAAAAATTTTATTAAGAATCCATAACTGTTGAAACTTGTCCAAAACTGTGATATAATGTATTTAGTTAATTTTTTTAAGGAGGATTTTTTTATGAGATATTGTGAAAAATGTAGAAGAGCTATACATCCTAAGGAGGAAACATATCGAGGATTATGTTTTGATTGTTACAGAGATTATTTATATGAAAAAATTGAAGAAATGGGAAAAAGAAAACCTGAACCAGAAAAAAAGGAAAGTTTTTGGGATAGCATAAAAAAGTTTTTTAGAAAATAAAAAACACCAGATCTTTCTGATGTTTTTTGAGGTTACAAATCACTCCTCTTTGATAATATTTTTGCTTCCTAAGTAAGTTGCCATAAAATACGCCCCATAAATCATTCCCATGACTACCACCGTTCCAATAATCGATGGCAACAAATCTTTTTTGCTTGCAATTCCAGACAAAGTAGAAAGTGCAAACTGAATGCCAAACACAGAATGAATCACTGCCAAAACAAGTGGCACTCCAAAAAAGATACCGATTTGTTTGAATAAAGCATTATTGATCATTTTTTCATCACAACCAATTTTTCTTAAAATGGTATATCTTTGTTTATTATCAGAACTTTCAGTCAATTGTTTTAATGCTAAAATCGCAGAACTTGCAATTAAAAAGATAATTCCTAAATAAATCGCAATAAACGTAATCATTGTTACCAAACCAATGCTTGCTTCAATAATAGAGATTTTGGTGAGTCCATCAATTTGCAACTCTTTTTCACTTAGATTGTTCAAAAAGTTGGATTGTTCTTTATCAGCGAAAATCTTCTCAATTTCTTCTTTTTCTTCTTCTGTTTCAACATTGTAATTGGCTGCCAAAAAACATTGTTCTTTCATGTCTTCTTTTAAATCGCAACTATCTGGCACTAAAATAATTCCAGTATTCACATGGCTTGTCGACATCACAAGAAAGCCACTTTTGCATTCGTTGTATTTGGCAGTATATGTTTTTCCGGCAATTTCTAGTTCGTAATTTCCTTTTGCCAAAACTTCATCTCGTATTTTTTTCTGACTTTCAAAATCACAAAGCACGATATATTCATCATCTTGCAATTCATATTCCTGAATTCGATACAATTTCGCAATTTTGTTATAATCCGAAATTTTGACAATTTCTTCTGCCGTGCCATACATCAAATTTGGAAATTGGGCACGGATTTCCTCGATTTTCTCTCCGAAAAATTTCTCCCAAGTCAAGTTATTATCTGCATAAATCGGAATTTCTATAATATCTTTTAATAAATTCATGTCAAATTCATTGTTTTTCAAAGTTTCTTGGATGGAAACTCTCGAATCTTGCCTTTGCAAGTCTGTATAAACAATTTCTTTTCCGCTACGGTTTGTTGATTTTTCTGGCAAATTAGCGGTTTTGTATAAATTAATATCAACTGGTGTCATTTCAATCAAATCGCGTTGCATGGTATTTCGTAAGGCTAAACTGGAGGATAAAATCGTAATCGTCATAAAAAGCATCAAACAAATCACACTCATGCTCACAACCATGGTGTTGATTTTATTATTGATTTGTCTTAAAATAAATAGATTCGTATCTTTCAAATACGTTTGTTTCATGGTTTGTACAATTTGCAAAATGAAACCAGATAGCGACCAAAACACCAAAACCGTTCCGGCAATTCCCATTAAAATTATTTTTAATATTTTATCTGCTGTATTTAAAGAAGTCGCATCTGCACTTACTTTCCAATAAGCAAATCCCAATAAAATGACTGCTCCTAGAAAAACGAAAATCGACAAAACCGGATTTTTCATTTTTACTTTTTCATTCTTCTTGCTCGCATTTAGCAAGTTAATCAATTTATAGCGTGAAATCGTCATAGTATTAAAAAACATCACAGCTACATACATAATAGCAAAATACACACAAGTTTTGATACAAGCTGTTTTCGAGAACACAAATTCAAATTTACTCATATCCGCTTCAAACAATTTTGAAACCAAAATCGACATAAATTGTGAACCAAAAACGCCAACTCCTAAGCCAACCACAAGAGAAATCATTCCAACAAAAATCGTTTCCATTAAAATAATAGCTGAAATTTGCTTTCTTCCCATTCCTAAACTCATATAAATACCAAATTCTTTTTTACGCCTATTAATCAAAAAGCTGTTGGCATACACAATCAGTAGCCCCAAAACGACTGCGACAAACACCGAAACCATGCCAAGCATTTCTATCATTAATTGAATCATTTGTCTTTGTGAAGTCGAAACTTGTAGCATAGCCTCTTGACTATCTAACGAGTTAAATAAATAAAAAATGGCAACTCCCAAAACCAAAGTCAAAAAATAAATCGTGTAATCTTTGATGCTTTTTTTCATATTTTCAAAAGATAACTTAAATAACATCGCTCAAATCACCTCCCAGAAGTGTCTGTACCTCTATGATTTTTTCAAAAAACTGTTTTCTTGTGTCATTTCCTTTGATTAATTCATTGAAAATTTTGCCATCTTTGATAAATAAAATTCGGTTCGCATAAGAAGCAGTAAACGCATCATGAGTAACCATTAAAATCGTTGCTTGCATTTGCTGATTTAAGTATTCAAAATTTTCCAATAACTGGCGACTAGATTTCGAATCTAATGCACCTGTAGGTTCATCTGCCAAAACTAATTGTGGATTGGTAATCATCGCTCTACAAGAGGCAATTCTTTGTTTTTGCCCACCCGATACTTGATATGGATATTTCGCCAAAATTTCACGAATTCCCAATTTTTTCGCAATTTCAATCACTCTTCGGTCAATTTCATGTGGACTCACTCTTTGAATGGTAAGTGCTAAAGCAATGTTTTCATAAGCTGTAAGCGTATCTAACAAATTGAAATCTTGGAAAATAAACCCCAATTCTTCTCTTCGAAATTTGTTCAAGCGATTCCCTTTTAGTTTCGTAATATCCTCTCCATTAATGATAATATGTCCACACGTTACTTTATCAATTGTAGAAATACAATTCAGCAAAGTTGTTTTTCCACTTCCGCGATGCCCCCATAATTCCAACAAATTCACCTTTGGAGACCTCAAAACTAATGTTATCAATTGCCTTTGTTAAATTGGATTTATTCCCATAAAATTTCTCAATATTTTTTACTTGTAAAATCTTTTCCATAAAAAACTCCTTTCATGCTATGGCTTTATTATAACTCAAATTCCAACCATTTTCCATCGATTTGGCTTACGAAAAGCTTACATTTTTGTAAGGTTCTTATCATACAAAAACTAGAGCAAGATTCGTCTTGCTCCAGTTTTTGTTTTATTTGTAGTGATGATAGCCTTCTATTTGGTGGTCAACAATGTATTGAACCACCTCATCAAAAAGTAAAACTACCCATTGGCAATTTCTTGTAAGCATTCGCAATGTAAAATGTTCAACTTTTTGGGTTCAGTACAGCAACACAGTCTTCTCTTTATTCAAAATACAAACTTCCCTGTGGGAACACCAATCTCACCTCTGTTCCTTCCTCCTGCTCCGAATTCAATTCCAATGCCATTCCCAATTTATCACACAATTTTTTACACAAATATAAACCAATTCCTGTTGATTTTTTATTTAACAATCTACCATTTGTACCAGTAAATCCTTTTTCAAAGACTCTCGTGACTTCTCCTTTTTTGATACCAATTCCATTATCCTTCACATACAAAATTACTTGTTCTTTCCCTTGTTTGGCAAACATCTCAATTTCCAAATCACTTTCTATTTTTCGGTATTTACTACAATTTTGCAGAATCTGGTTCAAAATGAAAACAATCCATTTGCTATCTGTATTCACTTGGATTTCTAAATCATGCAAATTAAGTCTTGTTTTTTCTCCGCATTAAGATCATTTTATTCTTTTTAATACTCTCACTTACTATCTCTTTTAAACTATTTTTCTTGATATAATAATCTTTTTCAACCGTATTGCTTCTTGCATAAAAAAGAGCCTGTTCAACGTAGTTTTCTAATTTATCGAGTTCTTCATCAATACTTTTGGTAATTGGATTTTTGTTATTTTCAATCACCATTTTACTTGCTGCAATCGGCAATTTGATTTCATGAATCCAAAGTTCGATATACTCTTTATAATCTTCTGTCAAATATTTATACTGATTGACATTTTCATACATCGATTTATCAATTTGCTCTAGATAATTTTTCAGCATTTTTCCTTCCAAAAAATTCGGAGTTTTAATAATTTCTGTTACCAAATAAGCTTCCTCTAGTTCACTTAACGTATCCGAAAATTTATCGTAAAATCGCTTTTTCGTCCCATATTCAATCAAAAGTCCCAGAAAAAAGCAAGTAAAAATTACAACTGGAATATACCATTTGATAAAAGTTCCAAATGGATAAATCATCAAAAAAATTTCGATGGTAAGAACTGCCAACAGCAAAAGTGCTATGCTTACGAATTTATCTTTTAGGAAATCCTTTAAATTCATTTAATTTTCGCTCCTTTTTAAAATGTAGCCTTGTCCACGTTTCGTTTCTAACAATTCCTTCAAATTGAGTTCCTCCAATTTGTTACGCAATCGAGTAATATTAACCGTCAACGTATTATCATCTATAAAACTCTCACTATCCCACAACACTTCCATAATCTCTTCCCTTGGCACAATTTTTTCTCGCTTTTGAGCTAGATATTTTAAAATTTTAAATTCATTTTTGGTCAGTTCAATCACCTTATTTTCCTTCTCAATCGTGCTTTTTGCTAAATTCAGCATAAATTCTCTGCAATCCATTTTGTCCCCGCGCATTTAATGTTCCATTACTTCTTTTTAAAAGCGATGCAATTTTCGCCAGCAAAATCTGAATATTGAATGGTTTTGTAACATAATGGTCTGCACCATAATTAATGGAAAGCAGTTCGTCCAACTCATTATCGCGACTTGTTACCATGATAATCGGTAAATTAGAAACTTTTCGAATTTCTTTGCAAATAAATTCTCCATCATTATTGGGCAAATTGATGTCAAGCAATAATAAATCTGGATTGATACTTAAGATATCGTGAATGGTATTATCAAACTTTTTCAAAGTTCGTGCCTCGTATCCGTTATTATTTAAGAAAATTTTTAATTCATCACACAATTTTTCATCATCTTCAACAATTAATATTTTCTGCATCTTAATCCTCCACTTTGATTATAACATAAACATTCTAAAAAATAACCTTACATTTTTGTAAGGTTTTCAAACTATTTTTTCTTTTTTGGTTTGGGAAGTGGTGTTACTTCTTCCACTTTTTGCACAACTTCTCGGCAAAAATCGCGTTGGTCAATCTCCAGAATATAATGCTCTTTCGCGCCTTTGTAAGGAAATCCGCATTCTGCATTTTTCATCATGTCTTCAATTACAGCCAATTTTTTGACAAAAACAGTATTCTCACAAACCGTAAGAACTGGTTTATCATTGCAATAAACCATATACTCACCAAACATTTTACGATAGCGAATTTCTCCGATCCCTTGCAATTGGTCACATACATATTCAATATATTCTCCGTGTAGTTGCCATATTTCTCTCCTTCTTACCTTAAAAATAGAGATGATTTAATCATCATCCCCTATCTTTTATTATATCATATTTTAGTGTAAAAGTCAACTTGACAAATCGTTAAAAATATGCTTATTTCTCACTCATTGTTTTTAACGCAGCTTCAGCCATTTTATCCTTGTCCAATTTGTTCATAATCAAAATAACAATGGCTACCAAAACTAGCACAACACCATACAAAATCAGTCCCATTTTCCAATCTCCGACCGCTAAATTGGCTCCTGCAAGTGTGGACGAAATCACAGATGGAAAACGAGCAAATGTTGAAATCAAAATAAAGCGCATCGGTTGAATAGGCAATAAACCGGCCACATAAACAAGTAAATCTTTAGGTGTACCTGGAATTAAAAATAAAATCAGCATAATTTTTTCAATTTTCTTGGGATTTTGGAATAACTTGCTTTTTTCGATTTTTTCAACTTTTCCCTCCTCACAAAAGTTACATACAAAATTTCTGCCAAATTTTCGAACCAGTCCAAAAATAATACAGGATATAATCGCAGCAGAAACCATAATAAAAACCGTTCCCCAAATAGAACCATAACACATTCCAGCAAGGATTTCCAAAGGTTCTCCTGGCACAATAATTAAAAATATTTGTGCCACCTGTAAACCAAATAAGGTTAACATCCCAAACATTCCAGAATTTTCCACCTTTTCCTTAAAAGCAACTTGTCCTTCCATAGAGGACAGATTTTTCATGACTGGAAATAAATAAGCTGTCATTCCTATCATAATAAGAAGAACCAGTCCGGTCATCATTCTTTTGAAAATTTTTATTTTATTTTTTCTACTCATACAATCCCTTCTTTTTTAGCATAAATTAATAAATTATTGCGAATTAATTCTGCTACATTGATTTTTGGAGAAGAATACTTTCTTAAAAGTCCTTCATAAATTTGTTGCAAACCTTCTATTTCCTTGAAGCTTTCTGGTTTAATAAGTTCCGGCAAACCAGTTTTAATACCTGCGTTTTCTAATAGGTATTTGACAAATTCAGCACAATAAAATGAGTGTTCTTTCTGAATTTTTCGGTGAAAACCAACTGCAAATAAGCCTACTTGATTAAATGTATAGTTTTCCTTTTCTTCCTCAATTTGTTTAATATTATTTTTAATTGCTTCATACTGACCATCGGTTATTTCCAAAGCATATACTTTTGCACGCGTTTTAAAAAATCTTTTAAATGTTCCACCATCAATTGCTTCATGTACAAATCCACCCACAAATGGATTATATGGATTTAATCTTCCAAAACTATACATTTCTTTTAAATTTACATCTAAAGAAATCGAACTATGGGTAAATTCGTCTTTTGTAAAAGTCTTAATTATTCTAGATAATACTGTTCCCGTATGAGTTAGTACAATATAAATTTCTTTCATACTATTGTTCACTTCCATTTCAATTCTATGTTTGTTTTTTCGTTAAAATGTTTCTTTTTTATTGGCAAAAATTCTGTCCATATATTCGTCTGGATAATATTCGTCCAAAAATAAATCAATTCGATTGGTTGGCTCAATATTTTTTCGTCTTTCCGTTTGCCTTTCTGCTGCAATACAGGAAATGGTTATATTAAATACCATAAAAACTAGAACCAGACTGGTGACTACTTTCAAACTTGTTTGATTAATATTGAACAAATTTTTAAATTTCGCAATTCTTGGAGAAATGAATGTCATATACAAAACTCCAGCAATTCCCCAATAAGTGCAATGTAGAAGACTTGTTCTTCCGTTTAAATTGAAATGCAAATGAGAATAATCCCACGAAATTGTTCCAAACGCCTTTTCTTGCACAAAAGAGCATATGTATTCTGTAATTCCACCAAGTAGCATCGTTACTAAAAATACTTCGATTTTGTTTCTCGTATCCATGGACTTCAAAACCAAGTAATAGACAACCATTCCAATTCCATAAACTGGCGTAAATGGTCCATAAATCAAGCCTTGTCTTGATTCAAAATAGCCTTTTTGAAATAGTACAACAATCATTTCAAAAATATAACCAATGATGCTTCCCAAAATAAATAGCCAAAACAAAATCATGAATTCTTCTAAAATTTTCCTTTTCTCCATTTTATTGCTCCCCTTATCTCTTTTCTTTATTATATTTCATTTTTTTCTTTTTTGGTATCGAATTAACTTACACAAATCTTACATTTTTGTAAGACACGTCCATTTTTATTTTGTCTATAATTTTATTGTAACACAAAATTGTTTTTTTGTTAATAGTATTTATGTTATTTTAAGAAAAGATTAATATTTTCGATTGACAAAAAAATAAGATTAGTTTTTATCTAATCTCATTCTTGACTTTCCAAATATTCCACATATTCCTCCAAACACATCCTCATCTCATTCATTTTCATCGCATTTTCTGTGCCCACATAACGCCAATGCCATGGCTCATAGTCCACTTTGGTAATACTCTCCTTCTCTTTTGCATAACGCAAAATAAATCCATATTTTTCAGCATTTTCTTTCAACCAAATAAATCCTGCCGTTTCATCAAAATGATAATCCACATAATTAAAATCAACAGCCAGTCCCAAATTATGCTCACTTGTGCCCGGTTTATTAATCGTTTGAAGCGCCAATTTTTCTGCTTCTTCGTGTGATTTTCCTTGTTGTTCATATTGCTTTACTTTTCTCTCAAACACTTTTTCTTGATGTTCTACACTTCTGTACGCCGATTGCACCCAAACATTCGTAATTCCATCACTTTTCATGGCTTGTAACATTTCATTCAGAAATTGAATCGCTCTACTATCAAATTTTCTTGTTTTATCAATATTGGCCAAATCAATTTCAAAATCATCTGGCAACGAATTTTCGTAATTAACCAAAATCAATTTCCAATCGGTGATTTCTTTTTTGGAATTTGGAATCTCTACATTATTTTCAATGGTTTGTAGCAAGTTGGACTGGCAGATTTGTGTTTCTTCAGAAAGCTTTGATTTTGTTTTGTGCCAAATTACAAAAACAATTAGAAGCATAATACCGAGCCACACCATTCTTCTTTTTCTTTTTTTCTTCATATTTTTCGACATCTCTTTCTTCGTTTCTTACTTACATATTCTCCTATTTTTCACAAAAGTTACCTTTTTTTCGAATTAAAATAAATGGTGTACATTGCTGACCTTGTCCTGCTGGATTGTCTTTGATAAGTGCTTTTAATTTTTGCTCGTTAAAAGATATATCATCTGATTTTCCCAAGATTTCTTGTCCAAAATCGTTAGAATCGATAATCATTAAACTGATTCCCAATTTTTGTTTTACTTCGTTGCAAACCTTTGTTGAATTTTTTGGAATTTCAATTCCAATATCACGATATTCGCTCCATGCGCCATCGTAGAATCCATCCAAACCGACTTACTTCTCGTCCAACGATTTTATAAAATACACCTTTAATACCAAATAATTTCGTAATTGCACTAGCCATACTTGCTAATAAAACTCTTGCTAATCCTACTTTACCAATCGCGTATTGCATATTAATCGCCATTCCTACCCCATAGCCACCACGATTTTTCTGGCAAGCAAATTTTGACAAAAATTTCGCCCAAAACCCAATTTTCAAATCTTCCCTTCGTACCACTCGATTTTGACAAAGACTAACTATTTTCTCACTACTTGCTATTATATCACCTTTTTCGTAAATGGGAAGCACATATTCTTCCAAAAGTTTCAAATAATTTTCGCCTTGCTTGACAAATCGCGTTTTTATGGCGTGTCTTAAATAAATTTCGCCTCCCATTTCAATTTCTACTTTTTTTCCTTTGTTTGCAATAAACTTCATTTTTACCTCCTAAAACAATTTTCTTATGTTACAATAACACACAGTTGTATCAAATTTGTTTTAGGCGTGTATCAAACTTGTATCTATTTCGTACTTTCTACAATTTCATAATACTTCGTATCTTTTTTTATAGATTGAATTGACAAAAAACACATATTCGTATTCGAATCTAAAAAAAGTGTTGCATAAAGTTGAGCTTTTTCGGAATTCAAACGATTATTTTCAAATTTCCAATCTCCAATGATGTATAAATCTAAATATTTTACATAGTTTTCCAGAATTTCCTGACTTCCAAAATCCGTTACCAGTTTATCTTTTGGAAAAACAGCAAATAAAATTTTGCCTGTTTTGCTTTCAATTCCAATATTTATCTGCTCGCTTCCATTTTCTAAAAAAATATATTGTATTTTATATTCATTTTTCAAATCTGTATAAATTTCAGCAAGAATTTTTGTATTTTCCATACTGAAATCCATATTTTGAAGAATTTTGCAGTTTTGCAACTTTAACAATTCACTTTTAATTGGTTTTATCGCATTTTCATTTTCTTGGTTAAAATCAGGAGTTTTCGCTTCTGCTACCGCGATTCTTTCTCTGCTTATTTGATATTGTATTCCCAAAGTTTCTTGACACATTTCGTGAATAGCATTGACCAAATAAATTTTTTCTGCTTGAACATCAATACTTCTTTTCGTTTTGCTTTGGGTAAAAATTTGCTTTTCGGTTCTCAAATCTTCCATTTCAAAAAGAACCTGAGGTGCAAAAAAGGAAGCCAATAGAATCAAAAAAACGCTCAAAATGATTATTTTATTTTTCATTCTCTTTCACCTCCAATTCAAAAAATACCGTTGTTCCAACATTTTCCTTACTTTCAATTTGGATTTCAGAATGATGCATTTTCAAAATTTTCTTGCATAGCGAAAGCCCAATTCCTGTTCCGCCATTTTGTCTGCTACGCGATTTATCCACCATATAAAAATCTTCTGTAACGCGCGAAATATGCTCTTTCGGAATTCCATCTCCTTTATCAATTATAGAAATTCGATATTTCTGATTTTCTAAATTTTTCCCCTGAATCACAATACACTTATCTTTTGGATTGGCTCGCTTAGCATTTTGAACTAAATTTCGAATTACTACTTCCATTAAACTTTTGTCTATTGGTAAAACTCTCTCTTCTAAATCCAGTTTTAAATCGATATTTTCCAGCATAATTTTAGCAGAAATTTTTTCGATGAATTCTTTGATTTTGGTTTGCTTCAATTCCAATCTCTGATCCGACAGTTCCATTAATGCCAACATTTTATACGAAAGTTCTTCCAATCTTTTGGCCTCTGAATAAATATAATTTAAGGCTTTTGCCGTTGTTTCTTCGTCACATTTTTTTAGTCTTAGCAAATCAGAATAGCCAATAATGGCAGTCATTGGTGTTTTGATTTCGTGAGAAAATCCAGTTACAAAATCGTCTTTGGCTTGGATGGACAAATTCAAAGAGTTAATTTTATTTTCAATTTCATCTGCCATTCGGTTGAAACTACTGGCTAACTCTCCAATTTCGTCGTTGGTTTTGATTTTTACTCTTTCTTTAAAATTTCCATTTGAAATTTTTTTGCTTGTCTCATTTAATTTTTCAATTGGTTTTGTCAAAAATCGTGAAAAAATGAAGATAAAAAGTGAAGCAATCACTAAAATCACAACATCTGCATACATAATTTCTCTGATTTGCCTTTCTCGTTCTTCGTAAATCTCGGTAATATCATAAATATGAATCATATAAACAACTTCATTATTAATCGACCAATACCCAGAAAATAGCATATAATTTTTATCCTTTATTTTTTTTAAAGCATAATAATCAGTTTCCTTATTAAAAAGTGGCTCAATTGTAAGTTCTTCGATTTTCTCAAAATTCGAAAAAACGAGTTCATGATTTTCCGTATACACAGCAACTTTCTCTAGACTATTTTCCACATAAGAATACAAGGATTTGACATACTCTACAATCTTGTCTTTCGTAATTTCTTCGCCCATTTGAATGTCGCTTATCATACTACTTTCTAAATGATATTTTTCCAAAGTATTTTGATTTCGATTTTGATTTGCACTTGTTTGAATAGAACGCATAAAATTCTGTCTTACCATAATAAATCTGCTAACTGACAAAATCACAGAAATCATCACAATAATACTCAAAACCATTTTTAGCCAAAATTTCATTTTTCACACCTCTAACATATACCCAATTCGATATACTGTTTTTATTTTATCCTTCCAATTCAATTTTTTTCGCAATCTTTGAATATGTAAATCCAAAGTTCTTGTTTCAAATTCCAATTCTTCGCCCCACACTTTCTCAAAAATGACTTCTCGATAAAGTGCCATATTTTTATTTTGCACAAGCAATAGCAAAAGGTCAAATTCTTTTGGTGTCAAGTCAATTTTTTCTTCTCTCTTTTTGACAGTTCTGGCAACTACATGAATCGTGATATCCCCAATTTCAATTTTTTCGCTTGTTTTGTGAAATCTTCTTAAAACCGCTTCAACCCTTGCAATCAATTCTCCCATTTCAAATGGCTTGGTAATATAATCATCTGCGCCAAGATTTAAGCCTTTGATTTTATCTTTAGTTTGACTTTTGGCTGTGATAAAAATCACAGGCGTTATCTCAAGCGTTTGCTTAATATATTCCAAAAGTTCGTATCCGTCAACTTTTGGAAGCATGATATCAAGCAAAATCAAATCATAATTTTTTTGCTCCAAAAAATCTGCCGCCAATTCTCCGTCAGATGCACATTCACATTGATATCCATGTGATTCCAAACCAATCTTAATCAAATCACGAATCGCCATTTCGTCTTCTACAATTAGAATTTTATTCATTCTTTTCACCCTATTTTATTATAACCGAAAAATGTATCGAAAGTGTAAATTTTTTGTAAAAAACAAGATGCAAGAATTTGTATTCACAATTTTTTGCATCTTGTCTTAAGAATTAATTATTCGCTATTAAATTTTGTCTTACTCTTTGTAATTCAGCATCCGGAATTGCTTTACGGTCTTAATATGCTTGCCGTCTACTTCTTTTGTTAGAGTATACGTATCAATTGTTCCCCAAACTTTTTCGTCACAAACAGGTGCAAAACCTTGCTCGAAATATTCTACTGCATCATAGGCAGGCTCAATTTGTGTTTTACCGGTTTTGATATTCACAAATCCCCATTTCTTTTTGTCTTCTTTTTCAATTGCCACAGGTAGAAGATCTTCCTTTAATTTACTGAGTTCCATATCTTTCCATTGAAACTCAACAACCACGGTTCCATCGTGCTTAACCAAACCATATAATCCATTTTTACATAATTATCAAGCATTTCCCAATAACTCGACTTTATAAAAATATCTTTACCTATCTTGAATTACCATCATCATTCCTTCTTCATTCACTTCTGCTTCCACTTGTAAATTTTCTTTTTCCAAAATTTCCTTATTCACTCCAATGGTAGCTTCTTCTTCCCCGTCAACGGATTGAACGGTGTACGTTATCGTTTTATCTCCATTTTCGTCAGTTCCTTCTTTTGTTTCCGTTACTTTGTATTTATTTTCATCAATTCTTACCGCAATCATTTCCTCATATTTATGTTTAATTTCCTCTACCAATTTTCCATCAGTTGCCGCATTGACTGTCAAAAAACTACCTGATAATAAAATAATCGCCACAGCACACATAGAAATTGTCTGTTTTCTTTGTTTTAATTTCATACTTTCCTCTCTTTCCAAGTTCGATACAACTATTTTATTTCTCACCTTTTTCAATATTTTACGATTCCATTCTTGATTTTCCATAGTCATACCCTCTTTTCTTTAATTTTTTTCTAACAAATTTTCGAAGCCTATATAACGTTACTTTTACCTTATTTTTCGTAATTCCAAGTTCTGCTGAAATTTCCTTCACTTTTCTAGATTGATAATAAAACATCACAAAAATTTGTGCTTCTTGCTCTTTCATCTCATCTATCGCATTTTGGATAATTTGACTTTTTTCGTTCTGTTCAACTAAATTTTCAAGATTCATCTGATCCATTATTTGATCGTCATAATCTTCCCAATTTTCAAAATGCTCTACCAAATTTAAGGTTCGATATTTTTTGCGTATCAAATTCTTTGCAATTCCAACTAAATACGGTTTTACCAACATATTCTTATCAATTTTCTCCTGATTTTTCCACAAAATCACAAAAATATCTGACAAAACTTCTTCCATATCTTGGCTACTTGTCATACAATTTTTCAAAATCGTATACAAATAACCATTATACATCTCCACAATTTGTTCCATATTCAATTGACCATCTTCCTCAAAATCCGCAACTGTTTTAGGCTCCACTTTTTAAGTTAAACTCCTTTTATTCTCGAAAGTACTTTCATAAATAAAATCCCATTTTTTCCAAAAAGGTTACAAAAATTTTAAATAATCGGCACTTATTTTTAAGTGCCGATTATGGTCAGAATATTATTTTTTATGAAGGAATCAAATCACTAAACGCCTCAACTCCTTCATAAGCAATTTCAATGCATTTCACATCTCTGTCACTTATTTCTTTGATTGACTGCTCCATAGAATTCGGGCGAATATAAATCGCACCCCTATAACTTCTCGGAACAAAACCTTTCCTTTTAGGAGTAATATAGTCTTCTGTAATTTCTATACAGTTAAGACCAAAACTAGATGGATAGCCATCCTGTATCAAGTATACGATTCCTTTGTCTGCCTTTCCAATCGCGATATCCTGTACTGGTGCCCAATAACTATTCGCTGCCAAAAACATATAATAAGTCCCCTGCTCATTTATATATTTCAAGCCTGTGGTAAAACTCCCTGTAACTAAATGATAATTTTCACAGTTACAACACGCAATATCTTTATCTGGAAAGGCTTCCTTTAGTGGATACTTTTCCTCATTATAAAAATATTCCTTGATTTTGAATCGGTCCAAGTTTGACTGCCAAAAGATATAATTTTCACATCTACTTTTAATCTTGGCAAACTCCCGTTTATTAAATACCATACATTTCTCCTTTCTAATTACGAACACGAAAAATTTATTTGGTCTGACCAAACCAAATAGAATAAACTGTAGATACTTTATTACTATATCATAATTGTTACTAATTTGCAATCCATTTCTTTACCAACATAAAAAAATAGCGATTTCAATTTCTTGAAACTCGCTATTTTTCTTGGCTGGGCTGGTGGGATTCGAACACACGCATGCCAGAGTCAAAGTCGTAGCCTTCATTTTATAGTTACCATTATTTAAAATTAAACTTTGGTATTTAAACTATCCATTTTACAAAGCTTTACAGTTATTATTTTATAAAATATTTATATCACAATATTTTATAAAAATCAAATTTAAAAAAGAATTTGTTTGACATTTGTTTGACAAAATTCATAACAATTGACTTACTTATTGATATTCATATTTAAAGTCAAATTATTTTTGTCAATCAATTTTGCTAGGTATTTTTATTAACATTTGATAATCTTTAACATGATTTAATAACAACTAACTTTTTTTGTAATTTTATGATATAATATTTTTATAGTATGAATTTATAAATAAAGGAGAAAATATTATGAACAAGTCAAACAACAAACTATTTCAAACTTTTTTTGTTATATTAGGATTAATTTTTATAATTGCAATATGTGTTAGTATCTATATGATTTTTAAATTTATTTGGAATTCCATAAAAGATTATCCAACTATTACCGTCGCAATTATTACTGGTTTTCTATCTATAATTGCGATTATTGTTCAAAAAGTATGGGAAAGAAAAGATAACAAGGAACAAGAAATTAGAAATAAAAAATTACCAATATATCAAAAAATGATTAATGAATTCTCTTATTTCTTTTATAATGATCCCAATTTAACAACCGAAGAAGAAAAAGAAAATTTTCAAATCGAAAAAATTAACAGATTAATTAAGTTTGTAGCAGATAATAATGGTGAGTTAATCACATGGGCATCAGATTCAGTTTTAAAAGAATGGTCTATTTTTAGAAAAATTGCTATAAATAATTCAGGAAACGGAATAGAATTGATGTTTCAAATTGAAAAGTTATTTTATACTATAAGAAAAGATTTAGGTCATAAAAATGAAAATCTACTAAAAGGTGATATACTAAGATTGTGGGTTAATGATATAGATAATATCTTAGAGAAACCTTCTCAAGATGAAAATAAACAAAAATAAATAGTTAATATACATATAAGATCCTATTAATAGGGTCTTTTTTGTCGTCTTAAAGAGAAATGCCACAAACTCTATAAAAGTGATAGGTGTGATGAGCCGATGCAGTAAATTCATTCGTATTTGTGTAAACAGTCTATTTACACAAAATGCGTGAGTGAGATTTTACAACACAGACTCACAATAATTAAAGAGTAATGGGAGGCAAAACTTGAAATGAATTTATAATTGTAAAAAGTTTGGGCAAGGATGAACAAGACACTTCTATTAGTGTCAGCAATTATAGTAGCAAAATTGCTACTTACTAGACTACCTATAAAACAAGGCGACCGACTGACGGTTTCTAAAATGTAGGTGTGATAATTCTTTTTGGCATAAGGGAATTATTACACCTAATCCCCTTTGCTCTCTCCCTCTGGTTTCTATTTTTAGCAAAGTGAATTGAGTAAGAAAAAACTTTTTCTTGCTTATCTTAAATAAAAAATGTAACTAACATTTTTTCATTTAAGAACCAAAATATAACAAATATTTTGGTTAAGGGTTGTAGGGATTTGCCCTGCCACACGAACACTTTTGAAAAAAGTGTTGTAGTGTGTTACAACACAACCCCCAAAAAGCACAAAAATTATATTGCCTAGTGTTAATTCATAAAGCAAAGAAAGGAGATATGAAATGAGTTACGCAATAATTAGAAATACGAAATACAAAAGAGAAAATTTAAAAGGAATTTTTAGACATAACGAAAGAAGAAATAAAAATTATTCTAATAAAAATATAAATAAAGAAAAATCTTATTTGAATTATTCATTAAAAGAACCACAATTTAGTTATGAGAAGGAATTTGATAGAATTAGAAAGAAATATGATTTAAAAGGACAAGTTAAAACTGTAAGCAATATTGCTTGTGAATACATTATTACTTCGGATAAAGAGTTTTTTGAGAGTATTGGCTCAGAAGAAACAAAAAGATACTTTGAAACTGCTTATAAATTTGTCTGTCAATATAAAGATTTAGGCGAACAATATATTTTGTCGGCAAACGTACATATGGATGAGGAAACGCCTCATCTTCACTTGATGTTTATTCCAGTCGTTCACACAAAAGATAAAAATGGAAATGAGATTGATAAAATTGCTTGTAGTGAGTTTTGGAAAGCAAAAGATAGTTATAGACAACTACAAGACGCTTTTTATGAATTTATGGTGTCAAATCATTTTGATTTGACACGAGGAAACGAAAATGGTAGAGTTCATTTGTCTGTTGAAGATTACAAAAAAGTGACAAATTTTGAAAAATCGAAAGCTGTACTACAAGATATAAAATTAGAATTGCCAGAAACTCCTGATATTAAAGATTTTGGAAAATTAATGAGAAATCGAGATGAGAAAATTCAAGAATTGATTATTTCTCCAAAAGATAAGCAAATACAAGAATTATATGAACAAAATTCCTTGCTTTACCTAACTTTGCAAAGCCAAGTAAAAACTGTTGAAAGAGCTTCAAAATATGAAAAAGAAAGAAAATCTATTATGGCTGAAAATAAAGATTTAAAAAGTCAATTTGAATCTATAGAGACTAACTATTCTTTAAAACTAAACAAAGAAATAGAGAAACTAGAACAAAAATATGAAAGCGAAATTTATCAATTAGAAAATGAAAATCGCTTTTTGAAAAAAGTCATTTCAACTTTAGAAAAAACGATTGATAAATTTATTCATTGGATATGCAAAAAGTTTTCTATGCCTTCTGAAGATGAAGTGATTAGAGAATTTGAGATTGAAAACGACACTTATCTTGACCCGGAAATGCAGATTGAATATGAAGAAAATATGTATGATATTGAACTTGATGCATAAAATTTTAATTTTTTTCAAAAAGGGCGCTGACAAATTTGAATTTGTACGTTATAACTTAATTAATGTATGTACATTATAAAAACTTTGTAGGAGGAAATTTATGAAAGAATGTAGTTTATATGATTTTGACTCGGCAGAATTGTTTGAGTGTATTAGTGATACGAAAGTTAGTTTGAAAAATAATAATATGGAATATCGAAATATTTTCTATAAGATTGAGCGAATTTTGAATAAGTACCCTAGTATTCGAGATATTTTGGAAGATCAAACGGCTCATAAGTTAAGTTTTCCAGAATGTGAAGCATTGGTAAAAGTGGTTAATTTGTTTTATGAATTGCTAAGATTTGAAGAATATGAGATTTTCCTTTTGGGTGGTCGAGAGTGTTGCAATTATTTTAGTAGGATGGGGGTGTTATAAATTTTAAAATGGAGTGGTAGACTATTCTATCACTCCTCGAATATATTCAAAAATTTTCTTATGTCCGAGCCTATCGTAAAACTTGTGTAAATCGGATATCCTTCCGATTGATAACTTAAA
>CANEDP010000014.1 GCA_947426305.1 uncultured Clostridia bacterium
TTGTTCCTTTTTTGGCATAATTTACTTCAATTTTGTTGTCGTCTGGTTTGTTAGAATCGCCTGAGTCAATATACGTAATTGTATATTCTTCGTCTCCTTTTTGAATTGTCTTATCTGTATTTTTCTTTAGATATTCGTATGCAGACATAGCATTATCGATTGAAAAATTAATGTATTTTTCTTCATGAAATTTTTCTATATCCTCGGCAACTTTTAATTCCACTCTTTCTTGAATTGTTGCAATTTCATGCTTGTCTACGGCATTTGTTGCCCTTCCTAAAATCCCATCAGTTCCTGCTATTAATGACAACGTTACTCCCGCTAAAATTAATAAAACAATGATTGTTACAATCAATGCAATTAATGTAATTCCTCGGTTTTTTTGATTTACTCTTTTCATCTTTTGTTTACTCCTTTTTTATTTATTATCTCATATTTTTTTCAAATGTCAACACTTTTTTGTAATTCTTCTTTCAGAAATTCGAAAGCACTTTAAGGTAACCCTATATAATTTTTTGTATTTTTACTTAAAATAGAACCTTTTTTAGTTCTAACATTTCTACTAAAAAATCTATTGACATTTTATGTAAATTATGCTATAATATTCTTGTTCCAGAATATTTTTATTGAAGAAAAGGAGAATTTTATGAAGAAAAAATTTTTTGCAGTACTAATCTTTTTTATGCTTTCACTTGCTGTTGTAGTTGGCATCTTAGCTTACAATACCAACAAAGTGCAGGCAATCAATTCTTCTCTTGAAGAATTGGAGAAATCCCTTGCAATGGCGACACCTTCCAAAGAATTATCTGATTTCGATGTCAACCAACGGTTGTATGAGCAATGCTACGCCGAAATCGTTTGGCAAAGCAATCAGGACAACCTGCTGTACTGTTTAGACCTTGAACAGCCAGTCATTCGGGCAGTGGCAGAAAATAACTGGAATTTGATTGAAGATGCATCCATTTTCAATACCTCATCGCAAGCGGATTTGACTATCATTGAAGTCTCACCTTGTACGTCTGGCATTAAGGAATTTTCTTATTTGCCGGCAGATGATATAACTTCAGAATCTGAAATTCCTCCTGAATCCAATTGGATTCAAATTTCGCCGAATGAAAGCGGAAATTATCTGCTTCCTTTAAAAGAAGGCGAAGAAATCACTGGCAATTATTATACCGTGTTTAAATATGTAATCCATAACGATACATATTACGGTATGTTTTGCTTAAGCACACTGTTTTGAAAAAACTTAATAAAAAATCCGTTTCTGATACAAGAAACGGATTTTTTCATTTATTTTCTAAGTTCTGCCCCCAAATTATCTTCTAATTCTTTGATAATTTCTTCCATTGTTTGATTAATTTCTTCATCTGTTAAAGTTCGTTCATTGCTTCTAAACTTTAAGCTGTAAGCAACACTCTTCTTACTTTCGCCCAACTTTTCATTTCTGTAAACATCAAATAATTGGATTTCTTCTAAGATTTTTTTGCCTTTTTTCTGAATCGCTTTTTCAATATTTCCAACTTCCACATTTTCATCAATTACCATGGCAATATCTCTTTCTACTGCTGGAAATTTAGCAACCTCAGTATATTTTTTATTGATTTTTCCATATTTCACTAACTTATCTAGCCAAATTTCAGCCACATAAATTTCACCTTTTAAGCCATAATTATCGCTAACACGTGGATGAATTTCTCCCAAAGTCGCAATTACATCTTTTCCTACCTTGATATTGGCTGTTTTACCTGGATGATAACTATTGTTGCTCCTTTCACTGACCACATCATAGCGTAAAACCGAACTAACTGTCAAAATCTTCTCAACCAATCCTTTCAAGATGTAAAAATCAATATTTTCTCCATACATTCCAAGTGTTATAATCGTATCCTCTTCTGGCACATTTCCTGTTTCGATTTGTCCTTCTACATTTCTGTAAACACGGGAAATATCGAATAATCCTACATTTTTGTTTTTCTTAGATTGATTAATAACAATAGTCTGTAGCATACTTGGAAGTGTGGTGGTTCTCATAATGGAATAATCTTCGCTTAGCGGATTTTTCACGTGAATCACTTGGCTACGCAAATCGCTATCCTCTGTGATTTCCATTTTATCTAAATCGTCTTGACTCATAAATCCATACGTACAAATTTCAGATAACCCTTTACCTACTAATGTTTGACGAATTTTATCTTTCAACTTTTGCGATTTTGTTCGAATTCCCAAAGTCGCCTCTGAGTTAATTAACGTACAATCGACTTTGTCATAACCATAAAATCTTACAATTTCTTCTGCAAGGTCAGCTAAGCACTCAATGTCAATTCGAAAATAAGGTGGAATAACATAGTTACCTTCTACTCTCATTTCTAGTTTTTCCAGCGTTTTTATCATATCTTCTCTCGAAATTTCAGTTCCTAATAAACGATTAATTTTCTCTGGACTAAATTCTACTTTTTTGATTTCCTGTTTGGCTGGATACACATCGATTTTGCCTTGGACTGCTTTGCCTGCACCAATCAATTCCACCAATTCAACAGCTCGATTGATACTACGCTCCGCATTTTCCGCAGGTAAACCTTTTTCATAACGGCTTGACGCTTCTGTACGAAGTCCCAGTTTCTTCGCCGTTTTTCTGACACTTCCACCATTAAAAACAGCCGATTCGAAGACAACTGTAGCTGTGGAATTTTCAATTTCGGAATTTTGCGCCCCCATAACACCTGCAATTGCAACTGCTTTTTCGTCATCTGCTATGACTAACATATCCTCATCTAGAATTCGCTCTTGTTCGTCTAAAGTTGTAATTTTTTCGCCATTGGTAGCACGTCTTACATTGATGTGTTTTCCATTAATTGAGTTAATATCAAAAGCATGCATCGGCTGACCTAGCTCTAACATCACATAATTGGTAATATCCACAATATTGTTAATACTTCTTACGCCACAGGCTTCCAAACGTCTTTTCATCCATTCTGGAGATTCGCCAACTTTGACATCTTTTACAACTCTAGCAATATAACGATAGCACAAATCTGGAGCAGTAATATCAACATGGATTCCTTCCATTTCAGATTGATTTTCTACCTTCATTTCACTTAAATTTTGGCGTGGATTTTTAAATTCTGTATTTAAAGAAATAGCAGTTTCACGTCCTAAACCTTCAATTGATAAGCAATCTGGTCGGTTAGAAGTGATTTCAAAATCAAGAATCTCTTCTTCTAAACCTAACACTTCTACAATATTTTCGCCTAATTTGCTTTCCAATTCTTGTGGTAAAATCATAATTCCGTGTTCGATTTGATTTGGATAACGGTCAACTGGAATACCTAATTCAGTACAAGCACACATCATTCCATTGGATTCGATTCCGCGAAGCTCGCCTTTTTTGATATGAACTCCATTTGGCAAAGTAGAACCGTCTTTGGCAATTGGGACGATGTCGCCTACTTTTACATTGTTGGCACCTGTTACAATTTGTAAAATTTCGTTTCCGACATCTACCTTCGTAACAATTAATTTATCGGCATTGGGATGTTTTTCGATTTCTAAAATCTTGCCGATTACGACATTTTCGATGTCTTTTCCTTTTTCTTCGATGGTTTCTAGTTTGGAACCAGTCATGGTTAGAATGTCTCCTAATTCTTTTCCAGAAACCTTGATATCGCTAAATTCTTTTAGCCATTCGATACTTGCTTTCATATTTTTCCTCCTATCTTATAATCACACTTTGATAATATTTTTCTTGAAAATCCGTCAAAAGTCTTATTTCACTGTCTGTAAAATTCTTATTTTCTGGTACAATCACTAACTTATCGTCATCGTCGTTGGTTCTGTGAATCACCGCAATGCATTTGCCTGTGTATTCTTTTAGTGGTTTATGTTCACCTAAAATATAGCAATCCAGTTCTTCCCCGTCGCCACTAACTGTATTAGGAACAAATCCATAATTTACCAAATAAATATGGTCTGGATAGCTAGAATGACTACTTCCAATTGGTCTATCTATTTTCACATGAACCATTTTTCCGATATAATCTGTTGGTTCCATTGTTCTCCTTTCAGAATTCGCACAAGTTTCATACGATTATCACATAGAATTCATAATCATGTGCTTATCAGTTTTATAATTTTTGTAAAACTTCTTTTAGCAAAAACAGATATTTATTCTTAATTAAATCCGCACGGGGAGTCACTAGATTTTATCTCCCAATCCAGCAAGCCAATGTCCCGCCGACCGAGGCGTGGGATTCGAAAGGGTGAAACCCTTCGCAGGATTTTTAAGGACAGCGTCCTTAAAGCCCCAGACGGCAGTCTAAAATTGCTTCAAGAAACGCACATCGTTTTCATATAATAAACGCAAATCATCAATTCCGAATTTTGCCATGGCGATTCTTTCAACACCAAATCCAAAGGCAAAGCCTGAATATTCATTTGGGTCAATTCCGCAATTTTCTAGCACTTTGGGGTGTACCATTCCACAACCTAAAAGTTCAATCCAACCTTCTTGTTTGCAAACACGGCAACCTTTTCCACCACAAACGAAGCATGAAACATCTGCTTCTGCACTTGGTTCTGTAAATGGAAAATGATGTGGTCTAAAACGTACTTTCGTATTTTCACCTAAACAATTTTTCGCAAACATCTCCAAAGTACCTTTTAAATCTGACATCGTAATGTTTTTATCCACAACCAATCCCTCAATTTGATGAAAAACTGGCGAGTGTGTGGCATCTAACGTATCAGAACGATATACTGCTCCTGGGCAAATAATTTTAATGGGTGGTTTTTGATTTTCCATGACTCTTGCTTGCACAGGCGAAGTTTGTGTTCTTAAAATGACATCATCTGTGATATAAAACGTATCTTGCAAATCTCTTGCTGGGTGGTCGGCTGGCGTATTTAATTTGTCAAAATTGTAAATGGCTGTTTCGACTTCTGGTCCGTCAGCAATGGAATATCCCATTCCTAAAAAGATTTCTTCTACTTCTTGAATAACTTGTGTAATTGGATGAACTGATCCGAAGTTCAATGTTTTTTCCCGGCATCGTAACATCAATTTTTTCTTTGGCTAATTTCTGCTCCAACAATCTTTCTTTGACGTCTTGCTCACGTCTTTCCATGGCTTTTTCAATTTCTTCACGAAGTGCATTTACTTTTTGCCCAAAAATTGGTCTTTCTTCTGCAGACATACCTCCTAAGCCTTTTAGCATAGAAGTTACTTCCCCTTTTTTGCCTAAATATTTGACTTTCAAATCTTGCAATTCCTGCAAAGTTTTAATTTCGCCAAGTTTTTTCTTGACCATTTCGCCCATCTCTGAAATTTTGTCTCCCATAATTTCCTCCTTATATTTATTTTTGTTATTAAATTATAAATTGTAATTTAATCCTTTAATGACACATTTTTCGCAGCAACTAAAACATCATTTTTTAATTCTTCTATATCTGGATGTTGTATGAAATGTTTCAAAAAATATACGATATCATAAATAGCCAATCTTTTATAAAGGTTTGGAATATTAACTAACTCTGGGTAATATTTTTCTATATATGACATTATGTTTGAATAATGACTTGAGTCAGTATAGGCTTCAGTTTCTTCACTAGCAAACTTCCACGGTTTTCGAATCATTCGATAAAGAATATCTAGTTCAAAATCTCTAGGAGCATACATTGACCTTTCAAAATCTATTAATTTAATTTTACCATCCTTAAAGAAGATATTGTCAAAATGCAAATCGTTATGAATTAGAACAAAGTCATTCGATTCTAAATATTTTTCAAATTTAACATATGCATAATCAAGAATTTTTTGTTCTTCTTCATTAAATATATTAAGTTCTTTTGCTTTTTCATCTAACGATATAAATTGCTCCTTTATTTTTTTTGTCCAATCATAACTTTCACCAATATTACTATGAATGCGTTTCATAGCAATACATAACCCCTTTATAATTTCTTCTCTTTGTTCTTCATTAAAAGTATGCCATACATTATATAAAGAAACACCGTCTATTTTTTCTATAATCTCATAAAAATATGGAATATCTTTTTTATCCGTACTTGAATCATATAATTGGGGAATGAAACTACTTCCTTCATTCGTTTTATAAAAATCAATTTCTTTTTGAAACTCATTTTCATTATTACGATTCGTACAAATTTTAACAACAAAAGAATCGTTTATATTGTATACCATATTGGTAAAACCTACATTAATTTTTTCTACTTTAGGATTATTTCCAAATAAAGTTGTATTCTGTTTTAAAATGATATTTATTATTTTTTCCACAAAATTACTTTCCTTCTACTTCCTAAATTTTTAGAACAAAAAAGCACTTCATCCATAGGACGAAATGCTCGTGTTACCACCTAATTTCATTAAAATTTCTTTTAATCTCAAAAGTTATAACGTAACAAACGCTTATATCTACTACTGTTTCAATATAAGAACCTCAAAAGTGAAATTTCAATAAACAAATACCTAGGTAAGCTCTCAGCTAATGCTTACTTTCTCTGGAGATATCTTCGTTGTTTATTTACTTTGCTTTTTCAAGCGGTTTTATTTAATTTGTATAAATTATACCACATTTTTTTAAAAAGTCAAGAGTATAGAACTGTTTTTTTACTTTTACAGAATGCCTAGACTTTCACAAATTTTTCTATTTTCTTCACTTTCAAACACGTTTTTTTCTCTTTCCCTAATTTCCTTCTCCATTTCCTTCAAATCAAATTCCTGATTTTGAAAATCAACTTTTTCAAGTTCATTCACCTTAAATTCATCAATTCTATGTTCTATTGGCTCAAGCACGCTTTTCACAATCACATGGTAAGTATTAAATCGATTGGCAAAAAATTTCGTTATTTTTTTGATGGTGCGTGGCTTGCGAATTTGTGTGGATATGGCTTTGTTTTCTGTTTCCATAGCATCAAATATTTTTTTGACTTTTTGCTCGTTTAATTCATTGATTTTTTGTGTGATTTTTCTAACTTCTTTTTCTAATGTTTCAACTGTATTTTTTACGTTTTGTTTTGGTTTATTTTTTTCTTTTTGTTTTGGTTGTTTTTTCTCATTTGGCTCCAACAATTCTTTGCGCAAAACCGCCATGAATAGTTGGCTTTCGAATTCTACTTTTTGCAAAATTGTTTCTTGAATTTCTTTATCAAAAACTTCACAAAATTGCTTCAAATTGGTTTCAAATTCATTTAAAATATCTAGGATTTGCTCTTTGATTTTTTCATAATTTTTAGACTTTTCGCCAAATTTGGGATTGATTCTATTTATCGCTGTTTCAATGGAATGGATTTGATGATTAACTTTGGTTTGAATGGTTTCGTTGGATATTTTTTGCGCATAAACACTATTTAAAATGGCGGTTAAAGTAATCTCATTTTTCACATTTTCATACCTGTTTTTTAGCATAATGGAAGCATATTTATCGTTTGTTTTTATTCTCATTTTTCCTCCTAATAAGGTTTGTTTATCGTTTGTTTTCCTTCGTTTATATTTTTGATTTTATTCGTTTCAGCTATATTAATGATTTGCTTTATTTCGCTTGCATTCATATAATCTAAATTATAAATTTCATTTTCATACACAATCGTCCCTAATTTCATATTTTCTCCTTTATTTCCATACTAATATTCAATTGGTTTAACACTTTTTCCATTCGTTTTTATTCTATAAATTTGATAAGTTTGCGAAGAATCTTGGGCTTTATCTAGATAGTAAATTTGATTATTTACAATATTTATTTTTGTATTCGAAACATTCAAACTAATCAGATCATCACATTGATTGCTTTTTCCAATTTTCATACGAGCAATTTTTGAATTTTCTCGGTCAAAATAATACACATATTTTCCACAAATATTGTACGTTTCATGATGAATTAAAGTGGAAACCAATTCATTTTTCTTGCCATCATTTTTCAAACGAAATAAAGCATTTTCGTTTGGATGATAGTAATAAATCCATTTGCCAATGACTTGAATTTTTCGAGCAGAAATGTTGTCACTTAAGACCCTATTATTTTCGCCAGAAACATCTACTTTACAAATTTGGTTTGATTGATTGACAAAATAAATTTTATTTTGTTTTACCCAAAAATCTTGCACATTTTCCGTCAAAACAATTTGCTCATTTTCGCCATTTAAATCGATTTTGGCAATTCCTTTTCCCGTTTCATTTGTGGCATAAAAGATAAATTTTTTGTCTACAAAAATTTTGCTAATTGATGTATAAATTGTGGCAATATTGGTCAAATTTTTGCCATCTAAATCGACACTTTTTATGACCACATTATTAAAATCTGCAACTGTAATATAGTAAATTTTATTTCCCACAATATTTAAGGAATACGCGGTTTCTTCGGTCAATCTGGTTTCTTTTCCATTTTTTACGGAAAAAATCCCTTTTTCGTATTTATTATAATAAATTGCGCCTTTTGCTTCGCAGGCAAGTCCCATATTGGCAATATTGCCATTTTCATGTTGGGAGAAAACCTTGCTGATTCCCACAATAACAACAATTACTACAATTAATAAAACAACTAATCTTACTTTTTTCCTCATATCTATTTCCTTATTTTTATTTAAGAATCTGACAAATTAAAATCAGAATCTAATTTAAAATCATACCCATTTACTGTTATAATCGCCAAATTGGAACTAACAGAAATGCTTACTTCATAATCTGGTATTTGCAAGTTTTCTAAATCTTCGATTTTTAAGCTTTTTCCTTCGTTTTGATAATCACGCATTTTGTCTGCAATTGTTTTGATTAGGGCTTGTTTTGCTTGTTCTTTGGCTTGTATTTGTTCTTCTGTTAGTAAATTAGGTTCTTCTGGTTGGACAATCAAATTGGAATTATCCACTTCAAGAATGTTTAGATTTCTATTTTTCTCTCTTAAAACTTCTGTGAATTTCTCTTGGATTGCCTTTGCTGTAGCACGCAATTCTTCACTCGATAGCGTATCTAAAAACAAGCAATTTTCATCACTTAAATCTTCGATTTCTGGATTCACGTCAAAGTTTAAAGTGTTTTCCAAATTGGCTTTTAATTCGCCATCTGCATTCAAATATTGGATATCGATATGGGTCATGTATTTTTTCGCATTTACACTTCCTTTGGTTTGAATATCGATATTGGTTTTGTGTGTAATTTTATTTTTTGAAATTTGGTTCATGTTTAATTTGGTGATCATTACAGTATCTGATTTTTTGCGATAAATGCTAATCGTGTTTCCACTACTACTGTTTTGCTCGCCTTGTAGAGATGTAATATTCAAATATTTTTCTTGGTCGCCTTTGGAAACGATTTCGACATCAAAACTTTCCATGGTTTCTGGAACAGAAAACTTGATTTTGATAAGCTTTCCTTCACTTACATATAATGTTACTTTGAGACTATGATTTTGTTCGATGCGGTCATCTATCATTTGCTCAATGGATTCGATTAATTCTTCTTGCGTACAGTTGGCTTTTGCTCCTGTGAAAAGATAGGTTTTCCAGTCTATTTTTTCAATCCAATACGTCATGTTTTTTAGCGTTTCTTCGTAATCTTCTCCTATAATAAAATTATCTTCTGCAAATTCGGAATCTTCGTTGACTCCAATAAAACCTTGTGTCCTAAAATTATCCTCTTCTTCAATGGTTGGAGTTGGATTTTCAGGCTGTGGTCGCTCGTTTTCTTGTGGCGTTTCGACTGGTTCATTGGCTGGCTGTTGCATGATTTCTTGTGGTGGTTCTTCTTCAGGTGCATTATTATTTTCTACGGTGTCGCTTGTATTGACCGTGTTTTCAGAAGGAACTTGGTTGTTGCTTTCGTTTGTTACTTCGTTCGCCGTTTGATTGGTAACTTGATTGACGGTTTCATTGGTTATGGTATTGGCAACCGTATTGTCTTGTGTTATGGTGTTGTTCGAAGGAACAGCCGTATTGGTCGTTTCGTTGGTTGTATTTTCTCCCCAAATTTCGAGCGATGTTTCAAAATTGTTTTCTTCGCCAGAAACCTGGGTTGTATTATCATTATCGGTATATTCCAAAATTCCATTTTCTATGTTTTGGACTTCACTTGCCACCAATTCAGAAAGCGTATTCGTATCGTTTTCAATGGTTTTTGAAATATTTTGTAGGATATTTACCACTTGATGATTGGCAAAGGAAATCGTATATTCGGTAGTTGTAATCTGTTCAGAATTCATGGTTACTACTACATTTTCTTTTTTGGAAATATTTTGTGGCAATATTTCTGGTTCTATAAAACTAGCATAAGTTTTCAGATTTTTCAAATTTGCCAAATTGATTGGTTCTCTTTTGAATAGAAAATTGTTTACAATCTCAAATTCAGACAAATCAACATTTTCTTCATAAATTTCATTTACCGTTTTTCGAAAATTGGTTTGATTTACCCCTACATAACGGTTGACAATTTCATCTGACTTTACTGCAATTTGTGTCTGATTTGTCAAAAAGTCAAATGTCAGCAAATCATTTCCTGCGTACTTGGTTTGTAATTTGTTGTAAGTTTTGTTATTTTCGTTATCTTTCATGAGATAATGCGTTAATTGGAAATTGGATAAATCAAGGTTGGAAAACATATTGTTTTGCATGGTGGTTGACATTTTGATTTCGGAATCGGTTTCAAAATTGTTGTTTTCAATTTTTTCGCTCATTGCTTCATATAATTCATTTTCCTCTAAAAAAAACGATAAATCATGATTTCCTATAACTTCTAACATTTCTTTTTTGAGCATTTGCCCTGCCACGTTTTTCGCAAAATAACTATATGTGACATATGTAGCAGTTAAAATAATCAGCAAAAATACGATTAAAATAACGACTATTTTTTTCTTCTTTTTTTCCTGCTCCATGAAATATTTTCTCCTTTTTTCGGATTCGCCAGTTTTTATTTTTATTATATCTAATTTTCAAAAAAATGACAATATTTTCATGCAAAATTTCTTTAATTTTTAAAACCCAACCCATAAACTTCTCTGGCATCTGTGATGATGATAAAACAGTTTGGATCGATTTTTTTGGCTGCTTCACGAATTTTCAAAACGTGTCTTCTTTTTGAAGCGCACATAATAATGGTCTTATCTTGATTAGAGTATAAACCTTTTCCATAAATTCCAGTAGCTCCACGTTTAATTTCTTTGTTTATCACTTGCGCAATTTCTTCGTATTGGTCGGAAATAATATAAATCATTTTGCTAAAATTAATGCCTTCAAAAATAATATCGAGCATTTTATCAATAATAAAAATAGCAATTGCCGAATACAAACCAATTTCAATTTCACGCAAAAACAAAATATTTAGCACCACAACCACAATATCCAAAATCTGCAACACATGACCCACGCTTACTTCATTGTGATACGATTTGATAATATTGGCAATCAAATCGGTTCCACCAGTCGAACTTTTTCCTTTAAAAACTAGCGCCAAACCTAAACCAATAATCATTCCTCCATAGACACTAGCTAATATTTTATCATTTGTGAATGGTTCAATCGTTTCAAAATAGTTAATGGCTTGTGAAAAAACAAAAGTAGAAACCAAGGTTTTGATAAAAAAATTTTTTCCTTCTCGAATATAAGCCAAAATAAAAACGGGAATATTGAGAATAATAATTGTCGTTCCCATTGGCACATGAAATAAATAATAAATAACTGTCGCAATTCCAGCAAATCCGCCACTGGATAATTGATTTGGTAGCAAAAAGGTACTTGTTCCAAAAGCCGCCAAAATGCTACCTAAAATGAATAAACTATACTCTTTTATCGTTTCTTTGATTTTCTCCATAATTTTTTCCTTTTATAAATTTATAGGGCACGGTGCTCCGTGCCCCTATGGTCATATTATGGATAGATTGGGAGATTTTTATTCTATCTTTTCTTGACGTATGTTTCGTCATCGTCTGCAAAATCTTTATAGGTTTTCGTGATTTTTATGTCCATTTTTTTCAAACTAAATTTCGGATTTTGTTTGACTTGTACATCCAAATTATAAATTTCTTTGATTTTTTCGATATTTTCTCGTTTGTACCCTATCACATCATTTGCAATTTGTGGGTTGACCGTGATTTCGATTTCTTTGGCTTTTGTGTTAATTTTCTTGATTTTTTCATTCAATAAATCATAATAATACGATGCACAAATAAGTTGTCTCAAATTCTCATGGTAGGGACCTGCGACCACTTGACTATTCTTGTTTTCTGGACGAACAATCGTATCTGTACTTTGAAGTCCCACACGGATAACTTTGATTCTTTTCTTTTCAAAAAAATATGTCAATTCTTTGCAAATTTCAATGGTTTGTTCCAAAGAGAGTGGTTCAAATTCGCCTTTTTCGTATTCGCGCTCTAACTGTGTATCTCGAATGACTAAAACAGGATAAATGCGAATCATTTTTGGCTTTAATTTTGCCAAATCACGTGCTGTATTTAATTCGTCTAATCGTGTACTTTCTGGAAGTCCCACCATCATCTGATGACCTAATTGAAAACCATGAAAACGTATCAAACGTGATGCTTTTTTCACATCTTGATACGTATGATTTCTTTTGCATTTTGCCAAAATATAATCATTTGTAGATTGCACACCTAATTCGATGGTTTTAACTTTGTATTTTTTGAGTCTTTTTAAAGTTTGCCTATCAATATAATCTGGTCTTGTGGAAATTCGAATTCCGTCAATTTGTTTCGTTTTGACATATTCATAGGCTACCTTAAGCAATTTTTCTTGCAGTTCTACTTCGATTCCTGTAAAACTTCCACCAAAAAAAGCAACTTCTTTATAGGCATTTTTATCTTTAAAAAGGTCTAAATAATACTCGATTGTTTCTTTTACCTCTTCTTGTGTAACATTTTTCATTTGGCCACTAATGTTTCTTTGGTTACAAAAGGTACATTCGTTTGGGCAACCAAGATGTGGCACAAATATCGGAATGATATATTGTTTTTTCATGATTTTTCTCCGTTTCTATTTTCTATTTTCCAGTGCGATTCTTGCTGCTTCCATTTCTGCTTTTTTCTTACTTTTTCCAACACCTTGCGATAATTTTTTTCCATCACATTCGACTTGTACAGTAAAAACTTTTGCGTGGTCTGGACCTTCTTCTTTGATTAAGTGATATTTGATGCATACTTCTCCATGTTTTTGAAGTTCCTCTTGCAAAACAGTTTTGTAATCTTTCATTCCGACATTTTGGCTAGCAAAATCAACGGCTTCTTTGATATTTTCCAAAATAAATTTTTCTGCTGGCTCCAAACCACCGTCTAAATACATGGCTGCAATGACAGCTTCTACGCTATCGGCAATCAGAGCCTTTTTAATGGAATGTGACATTTTCTCACTTCTGCCTAGGTATAAGAAATCACTAAAATTATGGTTTTCTGCAATTTTGTAGAGACTGTCTTCACACACCGCATATGCCCTAACTTTAGTCATTTCTCCTTCTGATAAATTTTTAAAATTTTCAAATAAATATTTGCTACTGACAAATTCTAAGATGCTGTCTCCTAGATATTCTAGTCTTTCGTTGCTTTCTAGTTTGTTTTCGTAGGCATACGAAGTATGAGTCAGTGCTTTTTTTAGTAAGTCTTGGTTGGTAAATGTGTAGCCAATCTTTTTTTCTAAATGTTCTAGCATAATTATCCTCCTCAATTTTATAGTTCTATTGTACACATTTTTTGTAAAAAAAACAATATAAAAAGCAAAAAAACTTGTTTTTTCAAACAAGTTTTTTTATTTTTATTTTAAATCATTATTTAGTTTTTCAATTTTTATATAAAATGCAATCGCAACCGCAACTACGATAAATATTAATGCTAAAATTGTGTCATTTACACCTGTTTTTGGTATATTATCTTGTGATTGTGTATTTGTCATTGTGTTAACATAGCTTGATACCGAATTGTTAACTGTATGATTGGTAGTGTTATTTGTATTTACTGAATTATTGGTTGATGAAAGAGCATTAATTGTTACTGTTTTATTTCCGCTAGCTGAATTCGTATTTGTATTTGTATTTGTTTCATTTCCAATGGATATGGATGTTGAAATATCAGTAGCAGAGATATTTGTTTCACTATTTGAAGCTACTATATTATTATATGAGATTGATCCACTTTTCCCAGAAACACCTGATTTTGTCTTAAATGTAATTTGAAATACTTCTTGTGTTGATGTAACAAATGTACTTTTCGTTAAGGAAATTTCTCCACTTGCTTCATCAAATTTGGCAGACCAACTATTTAGTCCTTCTATATTAGATTCACTAATTGTTTCAAATATAGCTGTATCATATTTCAAATTACCTTTTAATGAATTAATCCCATTTGTTCCAACATCTAAATTTGAAACTTTTACCGTTACAGTAAATTCTGTTGCTTCTTTTACTGTCGTAGCACTTGGTGTCATCGTCGCAGTAAAGCTTACAGCATTAGCAGATATTGTTATTATAGAAACAATTAATAAAATCATTAATACAATACTTAATAATTTATTTTTCATTTTCATTCCTCTTTTCTTTAAATTGTAATTTTATCTATCATATATAGTATAACTTTTTTTATCAAAAAAATCAAGCTTTTCTATGTTACATTTTAATTACATTTCTGTAACAAAAATGTAATACATTTTTTGTAATTTTTACTTTATTTTTTTGATTTTTTATGTATAATAAAATTATATTGTACAAAGGAGCAATTTATGAATACAAATGCAATTTTAAAAAAAGAAGGAATTGAAATTAAATCACAATTGACATCTTTACAAATTAGTAAAATCGCAGATATTGTGTCAAATAAAATTTGCCATGCATTTCCAGAACATAATTTAAATGTAACTGATGTTTTTTCAAGTTTAAACAATCTCACTATGTATTTTGCAAAAATGCCTGAAGACTCAGAAGCTAAATATTTTTCGCGGAAATCATGCCATTTATTTTAGTGAAAAACTTGATTTTGAAAATCTGGATACATTAGTGATTCATGAATGTCTTCATGCACTTCAAGAAATTAAAAATTCTCATGGAAAATTATTAAAGCTCGGCTTGTTTGATTTATCAAATGGCAAGGGACAAGGTATCAACGAAGCCTCTGTTCAATTAATGGCTTCTATTATTGCTCAAACCAAACAAGATAGTGTCAAATATTATAACTTGACTTTTGAAACATCCAGCCCACTTTTTTACCCAATCCAAACTGCTTTAATTAACCAAATGTTATATTTTACTGGTTCTTATCCACTTTTTCATAGCACACTTTACAGTAATCATGTTTTTAAAAATACTTTTATTGCCAAATCTAGTGAAAAGATTTACAACCAAATTGTAGCTAATTTTGATTTATTACTTCATTATGAAGGAATTTTAGCACAGTATTCTTCTGAACTTTCAAACTGCTTACAAGATTTCAAAAAAGTAAAACGCCTAAATACTAAAATTGACACAGTCAAAACCACTTTATTAAATTTAACTTTATCAACACAAAACATCATCATCGAAAATTGTTTTCATCACGAATTTGATTTGATTATAGATAACGATTCGTTAAATGCCTTTCAAAAAAAATTATATGATTTCCGTAAAATCTTGATTACTACAGATTCTTATCATTTTTATCATCAGTTTTATAATCACATGATGTGTAAATTAGAAGAAAAACGTGAATTAATTAAAACTCATGGAACACTAGCTTATTTAAACAATTTGCAGACAGAATTATTAGATTTAGAGCAAGAACATTTGGGTCAAAAATTCTTTTATCGCTTATTTGACAAATTAAAATTATTGTTTGAGGAAGCTGTCAGAAACAAAAATAATAGTGATATTCATTAAATAGAGAGCATATCAATTACTTCTCCTAATAAAAATAATTGGTATGCTCTCTATTTTTTGTGGATTGTTATAATTTTCAGACCGAAAATTATACTTTTTTTCGCTCTAATGCTGAAATTCTTTTTTCATGGTCTAAAATTTGCAATTCGGTTGTCTCAACCCTGTCTTCTAAATTGCTAATTCGGTCAAATCTTTGCAAATTATTTTTTTGATGAAATTCAACATATTCAAAAATGGCATCAATTTTCCTACCATATTCATCTTCAAATACAAATTGTCGATCCAAAATTTTCTGTGCTAAATGGTTCATATTTTGATTTACTTCTTGACGCAAATTATCCATTTCTTTATGCATTTCCTTATGCATTTCATCAAATTTCTTGTCGAATTTCTGATTCATTTCAGCCAAAGCATTTAATATTCTTTCTTCCATCTTTCTCCCTCCTTTCTTTTAATTAGGATTATTCTAACATACTTATTTTCTAATTGCAAGTAAAATTTCCTTTTTCGTTCGACAAGATTCGTGTTTTTTATCATTTACACGTTTCCTCTTAACAAATTATCAATCAAAATAGACATCGAAATTCCCAATTCTTTATCTGTATACTCCACTGCTTTATCCAAATCATTCTTTACGCTTTCCTCTAGCATTTCCCAATCTAACATTTCCCCTGTTGCCAAATCGTACCAATTTTCCGCATCATAATAATATCCCTCTTTGACGATTTTTCCATTATTCACACATACATAAGGTTTTCCTTCAAAAATGCTATTTCCCAATGAAAACGTATCTTCAATATTAGCAATCTGCATAAGGGTTGGTTTGATATCCACTTTGCTAACTGGAGCATCAATGGCCATAGCCTGTACACCCGGAATTCGCATTCCACAAGCGACATTGGAAAATTCAAATTGCATTCTTGCTACATTGTAATTTTCTTTATTTTCTCCTAAAAATTCCATCAAGTCTTCATCATACATCGTCATACCATAATGGTCACCATACACAAAAACAACACTATTATCATATAAATCTCTTATTTTCAATTCTTCTAAAAAGATGCCCAATGCATAATCAGCATAATGAACAGATTCCAAATAATCTCCCAAAGCCGTTCCACGATATTTTCCTACATCAATCGTTATCTTTTGTTCTTTATTTTGAATTCCTTCCAAATCAAATGGTTTATGAGACGAGGCAGCCACAATATCAGCAAAAATTGGCTCGTCTGTTTCAGGCAACATATCAAAAATTTGCTTATACAATAATTCGTCCGATAAATAGGTACGTATTAATTCAGAAGTATCCTCAAAGTCATTAATAAAGTAGACTTTATCCACATCATATTTTGAAAAAACATTTTTGCGATTCCAAAATGTATCATAATTTCCGTGTGCGTAAACATTAGTGTAACTGGCTTTTTTATAATTTTTAAAAATGTCATTATACGTGTTTGAATAATATTTGCTAAATGCTTCCCCATTTTCACTTGGATAAATAGAAGTAATGAAACTATGTTCAGAATCAGCAGTTGTCGTATAACTAGAAGAATGCATATTCGTAATATGAATATTTTCTGCCAAAAATTGATTCAAATTTGGCGTAATTTCTTTTCCATTGATTTGACGATTTATCACAAACTGCTGAACTGATTCTAATTGGACAACAAATACATTCATACCTTCAGCAATTCCTGTGTATTGCACACTATTTTGATTCTTTTCATCTGCATATAATTTCTGCTCATTTTTCAAATCCTCATATGCTTCCATCATTTCTTCATAGCTATTGTATGGCACATTCTTATTGTTCGTAATCGCATTTTTAATATCCATATAATGGTAACCATAAATCGTTCCATATCGAACCGAATTGTACTTACTATAGATGAATCCATTCACCAATTCTAGTGATTCTGGTATAAAATGATAATAGGTACAAAAAAATGCTATACAAGCCAGATTCAGAACAACTGGAAGGTATTTGAACTCATTCCTATTTTTAATGTGTATTGCTTTGCTGATTAGCAAAATAGCTAAAATGACAAAATCCATAAAATACAAAATTTGCTCTGGATGTAATAAGCTTGGAATTGCATTCAAAATCTCATCCTTATACTGCATATTTCCCATTTGCATAACCGACAAAATATTTGAAGCATACGTATAATATAATTCATCCGCAAATAAAAGCAAACTAACAAAAAAGTCAATAATCATTCCCACTTCAAATCTTCTAACCGATTTTTTTAATAATAACAATGGAAATACCAAAATAACAATAAAAAAACAAGTTTGCCTCATAGACCACAGCCAAATGGTATCATTTTTAAAAACAGTATTTCCATAGAAAAATACTGTTTTTAGCAAAATGAGCATTCCAATCAATGCTACAAACCATCTTGTACTTAAAATGAATTCTAGGACTTGTTTGACTGAATTTTCTTTTTTTATAATTTGCAAATGTGTTTCTTCTGTTTTCGCCATAATTCTCCTTCTTTCTTAAAGTTACGACTTATTTTACCATAATCCTACAAACTTTTCAAGTGTATTTTTTTCCAAAATTGGTTAATGTGCTAAAAAATAGCAAGACTTTAAAGTCTTGCTATTTTTAGGATTTATCCAAAAATTCCTCTTTTCTTCACTGGTGGTTGCTCATTCATTGTTTTGGCTAATTCTGTTATCAATTTTCTTTGTTCCGTCGTTAATTTCTTAGGAATTTGAACATTTACTGTAAACACAAAATCTCCTCTCCAATTTCCATTCACACTTTTGAACCCCTTATTTTTAATAACAAATCTCGTTCCTGTCTGCGTTCCTTCTGGAATTCTATAGGTTTCTTTTTTACCATCAACCATCGGAATTTCTAACTCACTTCCTAAGGTCGCACCTGTGAAAGTAATTGGAATATCACAAAGAACGTGTTCTCCTTGTCTTGAATAGATATTATGTTTTTTCAAATGAACGACAATATACAAATTTCCTTTTGGTCCGCCATTACTTCCTGGTTCTCCCTCCCCTTTTAAAACAACGGTCTGGCCTTCATCAATTCCTTCTGGAATTTTTACTTTTATCTTCACAGATTTTCGATTAATCCCTTTTCCATGGCAAGTCGTACATGGATTTTTAATCACGTTTCCTGTTCCACCACACGTTGTACACACTTTTTGAGTTGACATTTGCCCAAATGGTGTGGTAACAACTTGTTTAATTTTTCCTTTTCCACCACAAGTTCCACATACTTCTGGAGACGAACCTTTTTCGCTTCCGGTTCCACCACAAGCCTTACAGGTTTCATTTCGATTCAAAGTGATTTCTTTTTCGACACCAGAATATGCTTCTTCAAATGTAATCGTTAAATTAACGCGTAAATCCGCACCTTTTCGCGGAGCATTGCTATTTCTAGATTGGCTAGATCCTCCACCAAAAAAGGAAGAAAAAATGTCTCCTAAATCGCCAAAATCACTAAATCCGCTAAAACCACCACCAAAGCCATCAAATCCCGAACCATAAGAATAATAGCCTCCGCCTTGGCCTCCACCATATTGTGGACCATCAAAACCAAATTGGTCATACATTTGACGTTTTTGTTTATCTGACAACACTTCATAGGCTTCGTTGACTTCTTTGAATTTCTTTTCGGCTTCTTCTTTATTATTAGGGTTTGCATCAGGATGGTATTTTTTTGCCATTTGTCGGTAGGCTTTTTTTAATTCGTCGTCTGTGGCACTTTTGCTGACGCCTAATACTTCATAATAATCTCTTTTATTTGCCATTTTTTCTTTCTTCCTTTCTATTTTGGGAAAGGGCGGGTCTTTGGCCACGTCCCTACGATTTAATAATTATATTTTTTCTTGTTGTCTTCCTTGTAATCTCTGTTTAAATTTGTTTGATGCTTTTGTAAATAGGCGTTTGACAATTCTTCGCTGGTGATATTCAATCGATTCAAAACTTCTATGTAATACATCAAAACATCTGCCATTTCTTCTGTGAAACGATTTCTAATTGCCTCATTTTTCATGATTTCGTCAATGCCTTTTTTCTTAATGATAGAAATGCATTCGCCCATTTCTTCTACCATATATAATAAATGATTTTTAGTAGCATTTGGCTCCATGTCAGCCCATTTTTCTTTGTTTTTTTCGTATAATTGGAACTGCATTTGTTTCATTTCAGAAATTGTTAAATCATTTTCCATGAATTTTTCCTCTTTTCTATCCTTACATATATATACAATTTCTTATCCATATATGTAAAAATAGCCTAACCTTTTATTATATCATATTTTTTAGATTATGTCAATTTGACATTTGGGCAAAAATATGATATAATATAGGTTTGGGGGCGATGTGAACATCGCCTCCTACATTTTTATTCTTTTTTGTCGTTGTCTTCTACTTCATAATCTGCATCTACTACGTTGTCGCCTTCGGCGTTGTCGGTTGCTGTTTCTGTGTTTGCGCCTTGCGCTCCAGCTGCGTTTCCTGCTTGTGAATATAGTTTTTCAGATAATTCATAGAATACTTTGGTTAATTTGTCGGTTGCTTCTTTGATGGTTTCTACGTTGTTTGTTTCTAATGCTTTTTTAGTAGCATCAATTTCAGTTTCTACTTTTGCTTTTTCTTCTCCGCTGATTTTGTCTCCTAATTCTTCTAGTGTTTTTTCGCTATTGTATACTAGACTTTCTGCATTATTTTTGACTTCAATTTCTTCTTTTCTCTTTTTGTCTTCTGCAGCATGCGCTTCTGCATCTTTAATTGCTTCGTTGATATCGTCTTCTGACAAATTCGTGCTTGCTGTGATGACAACTTTTTGCTCATTTCCAGTTCCTTGGTCTTTGGCAGAAACGTGAACAATACCATTGGCGTCAATATCAAAGGTTACTTCGATTTGTGGAACACCACGAGGCGCTGCTGGAATTCCAGTTAATTGGAATCTTCCTAATGTTTTATTGTAGGCTGCCATTTCTCTTTCACCTTGTAAAACGTGAACTTCAACCGATGTTTGACCATCTCCTGCTGTTGAGAAAATTTGAGATTTTTTGGTTGGAATGGTTGTATTTCTTTCGATTAATTTGGTAAATACACCGCCATACGTTTCAATACCTAATGAAAGTGGAGTTACATCTAGCAATACTAAGTCTTTAACATCTCCTGACAATACACCACCTTGAATACCTGCACCAATCGCAACGCATTCATCTGGGTTAATTCCTTTGTCCGCTTCTTTTCCTGTAATTCTTTTTACCATTTCTTGAACGGCTGGAACTCTTGTAGAACCACCAACTAATAATACTTTATGAAGTTGGTCTGCTGTGATATCAGCATCTTTCATAGCTTGTTCTACTGGAATTCTTGTTTGTTCTACTAAATCATGGATTAATTCTTCGAATTTTGCTCTTGTTAAAGTAATATCTAAGTGTTTTGGTCCTGTTGAATCTGCTGTGATAAATGGTAAATTGATTTGTGTTTGTTGAACACCAGATAATTCAATTTTTGCTTTTTCTGCTGCTTCTTTTAGACGTTGCATCGCCATTTTATCTGCTTTTAAATCAATTCCATTTGATTTCTTGAATTCGTCAACTAAATAATCAATAATCGCATTATCAAAATCGTCTCCACCTAAGTGAGTATTTCCATTGGTTGATAAAACTTCAAATACACCATCTCCAATTTCTAGGATAGAAACGTCAAATGTTCCACCACCTAAGTCGTAAATCATGATTTTTTGGTCTTGTGCTTCTTTATCCATTCCATAAGCAAGTGCTGCTGCTGTTGGTTCGTTGATAATTCTTAGAACTTCCAAACCTGCAATTTTACCTGCGTCTTTGGTTGCTTGTCTTTGGCTATCACTAAAGTATGCTGGAACTGTGATAACGGCTTGCGTTACTTTGGTTCCTAAATAATTTTCTGCATCTAGCTTTAATTTTTGCAAAATCATAGCTGAAATTTCTTGTGGTGAGAATTCATCACCTTCGATTTTTACTTTTTCGCTTGTTCCCATTTTTCTTTTGATAGAGATGACTGTATTATCAGGATTGGTAACTGCTTGACGTTTTGCAATTTGTCCTACCAATCTTTCTCCATTTTTGGAAAAAGCAACAACAGATGGAGTGGTTCGATTTCCTTCGCTGTTTGGGATAACCACTGGATCTCCACCTTCCATAACAGATACACATGAATTTGTTGTACCTAAGTCAATTCCTATAATTTTTCCCATTTTTAAAACCTCCTAAAATATTTTATTTTTAAATAGTTGCAACTTACGTTGCTAAGATATCTGTAACTCGCTGCTCACTCGAACAGCTATCTTATCTTTTGTTTGATTTATAATAATTTTTAATTATTAACGAATTAATTGTATGAACACGTGGCACCATGTGCCTATGTTAATTTGCTACAACGACTAGAGCATGACGTATTACTTTGGTTCCGATTTGGTAGCCTTTGCGGTATTCTTCGACGATTTCTTGCTCACCTTTTGTAGAATCTTCGATGTGGCTGACTGCTTCGTGTAATTCGGGGTCGAATCGTTTGCCAACTGTTTCAATTTGTTTTAGTCCAAATTTTTCTAAGGCTGTGGCAAATTGTTTTACAACCATATTGACACCTTCTTGATAACTTTTGTCGGTTGTTTCGCTGGAAGCGGCTTTATCTAAATTATCCATAATTGGTAGCATAACAAGTAAAACTTCGCCTGTAATCATGTTGTATAATCCTTCTCTTTCTTTAGCACTTCTTTTTTTGAAATTTTCAAATTCGGCAAAAAGACGCTTGTATCTGTCTTCCATTTCTTCTAATTCCGTTTTTGGCAGTTCTACTGCTTCATTTTCAACTTCCAAATTTCCTTCCATTTGTACTTTTTCTTCGTTTCCTTCTTCCAATTTAAAACCTCCTTTTAAAATCTTCCATTTTTTAAATCATCATTTAACTTTTTACTAATATATTTCATCACAGAAATAACCTTCGAATAATCCATTCTCGTTGGACCGATAATTCCAATCGTTCCAATGTCTTTATCTTCTAGCAAATGATTGAACGTTACAATGCTAAAATTTTTGAGTTCTTCGTGTTCCGATTCTCCACCAATATAGACATTGATATTATCAGCAATTCCAGTATTTAACACATCAGCCACTAAATCTTTGGCATCTAGCACATTTAGAAAATCTTTGGCAACATCTACTTTCTTGAATTCTGGCATATCAGTTACTTTGCCTGCACCTTCCAAATATACTTTTTTCGATTCGTCGAGCAATTTATTGATTTCATCAATGATTTTTTGGATAATGTCAATTCCTGTTTTTACTTCTGCCATGATAAAATCTTCGATGGGTCCTTCGAATTTTTCGAGTGGTTTGCCGACTAATTTATTTTTAAAAATATAGGTTAAATCGTCCACTTGCGATTGTTCCAAATCTTCATCAAATTTGATAACCGATTCTCGAATAATTCCTGAATCAGTTAAAATAACAGCCATTAAAACTCTACTTCCGTAGTAAAACAAATTTAATATCGATAATCGTGTGATGGTTCATATCTGGTCCGACACTAACGGTTGTATAATGCGTGATTTCAGATAAAGTAGTAGTAGCAATTTTGGCTAAATCTTCTAAACCATTTACTTTGGTCTCTAGCCTTGCTTTAATGATTTCCATTTCTTGCTGAGTTAAATTATCTTCTCGAATGAGTTCGTCAACGTAATAGCGATATCCTTTTTGAGAAGGAACTCTACCGCTAGATGTGTGCGTTTTTTCTAGGAAACCAATATGCTCAAGTTCCGCCATTTCGTTACGAATGGTAGCACTACTGCAATCTAAATCGCCTACAAGGTTTCCGAGAACTGACTGGTTCGGCTGTTTCAATGTATTCTTCGATAATTGCTTGTAAAATTTTCTTTTTTCGATTATCTAAATTTTCTGCCATTTTCATCTCCTTTAAACAAATTAGCAGTCATCAACTTAGACTGCTAATATATTATACCCATATTTTGATTTTGTCAATAGTTTTTTGTGGAAATTTTAGAAAATTTTTATAAAAACCTTTACATTTTATGTAAAATACAGTATAATAAAATATAGTAAGGTTGTTTTTATTAAACCTTCTAAATAAAATGTTTGGAGGTTATCATATGGCAAACAAGGATGATTATATTCAGCGGTACAACGAAATAAAACAGGAAGCAGAAAAAGTTTATCAGGAAAAAATTCTTCCTGAAATATCAGAGCCTGTCAAAAAATTCTGCCAAAAACTTTCTGATGATGTTAACAAAGATTTTAAAGCACTATGTCGACGGGCTTTGTGTACAGGTGTTGTTATGCCTTTACAAGATTTCGGCATACCCTTTCATATTGTTCGTAGGGATGGTGAGTTCTCTATTGCTTCTAAAATTACCAATTCTTTTATCCTTCCAATAAATATGGAAGATATATACTTTCTAACAATAGAAGCACTGGAAAGAGCTATAAAAGAAGATTTGGCACAATATAAAATTGTGCTTGAAAAAAAATCCGAAAGCACTTCTGATTGCTATGATTCTGCTAATTGCCCTTCTTATTTTTATATCTGTTATCTTTCAAACAAATAGTTCTGTCATTTGGGGGAAACTGTGTTTACAGTTTCCTTTTATCACATAAGATTAATTATTGCGACACAAATTCCTCAAATACCAAATTCGCCAAATCTAGCCCCTTTTTCGTCAATCGAATCTCGTCCAAATCCACTTCTAACAAGCCATTTTCTTCCAATTTGCTAATCTCAAATCGAAAATAAAAAAGTGGATGAATTTGAAATTTCTGCTCGAATTTCGAAATGGAAATGCCTTGTATCTTCCTTAATCCCAACATCATATATTCTTTGGCTTGTCCCTCGAAAGTCTGCTGTTCTTGGAGAATTTTTGAATGATTTTTTAAATATTCTTCTAAAGTATCGACATTTGAAAATCGCTTTTTATCGATGTAGGAATGCGCACCAACTCCAAAACCGATGTATTCTTCTTGATTCCAACAATCTAAGTTATGTCTTGATTGAAAATTAGGTTTGGCAAAATTCGAAATTTCATAATGACAATATCCATTCTGCTCCAAAATTTTCTTCGTCTCCCAATACATTTGGCGTTCTAATTCTTCTGGAATCATCTCTAATTTCTTTTGTGAAACTAATTTTTCAAGTTCGGTTCCTTCTTCCAAAATAAGCGAATACAAGGAAATATGCTCTGGACCTAGTAAAATTACTTCTTCCAAACTCTGTTTCAAATCTTCTACTCTCTGGGTTGGAAGTCCTAACATCAAATCCACATTAATGTTGTCAAATCCACATTCCCTTGCTTGTTTGTAAACTTTCGAAAAGTCTTCATATTGATGAATTCTTCCCAACATTTCAAGCAAACGATTTTGCGTACTTTGCAAGCCAATGCTTAATCGATTGATTCCTATTTCTTTATACTGTTTCAACTTTTCAGTATCCACAGTTCCAGGATTGACTTCAATTGTTATCTCAGCATTTTGACTTACTATCAACTTCTGCTTTAATTTTGCCAAAATTTTCTCAATTTCTCTTGCTGGCAAAACAGATGGCGTTCCGCCACCAAAATAAATGGTGCTAACTTGTTTTTGAATTCCACATTGCTCAATTTCCTGCAAAAGCACTTCAATATATTTTTCTTTTATTGTCTCATCACATTTATCAAACGAAGTAAAATCACAATATTTGCATTTTCTTTGACAAAATGGGATATGAACATAAACTCCAAAATTCGACATTTTATTTTCCTTTTCGTATTTCTTTTATTAATTCTTCGATTATTTTCTAAACTACTTGTAAAAGTTCATTAATCTATATTTTCCTTAAACGGAAAAGTCCTCATTAATTAAAAATCAATGAGGACAGGCTGTTAAGCCAGCATTGCAAGGTACTCGTATTCGGTCATTAAACAAAAGTTTTCATACTGACCAGAAGTCGTATTGTGCTTGTTTGTTAGACCATTCTTTTCGCTACAATAATATCCTTCCGGAAGATTAAGACTCTCACAACTCGGACATTTTGCAACAATGATTGCCGGATAACTATCATGATCAATCAACATTTCAACCTTCGGATTGAGTCTTTTTAACTCTTTCACTAACTTTTGAATACCCATATTTTCCATATTTTTTCCTCCTTATTGGGGTGTCACGTGTTTTCTTGATAGAACTTAGAAAGAAAACAAATTATTAAATATCAATTATATTATATCATATTTACATAAAGTTGTCAAGTTTTTTTTAAATCTTCTGCAAATTCCTCAATTTTCTTAAGCCTGCGATTGACTCCCGATTTTCCAATCGGTGGCTGAACTAATTGGCTCAAATCTTTCAAACTCAAATCTGGATTTTCCAATCTTAAATTCGCCATCTCTTTTAATTCTTGTGGTAATTGGTCAAATTTTTTCCTTTTCTTAATTAAATTGATATCATCAATTTGTTTCAAAGCCGCCTCAATCGTTTTATTGAGATTCGCTGTTTCACAGTTCACTTTTCGATTTATCTTATTTTTCATTTCCTTCATAATACGCACATCTTCAAATTTTAAAACTGCTTTACTTGAACCAATTAACGCCAAAAACTTCGAAATTTCTTCACTTTCCTTCAAATATAGTTGATATCTCTCATTTATCCTGATTTCCTTAAATTTTACACCAAATTCCTCGCAAATTCTCATCAAATCATCTGCATACTTTCCCTTACTAAAAACTATCTCCAAATGATAATTTTTCTCTGGATCATTCACAGATCCTGCCCCCAAAAATGCTCCTTTTACAATATTTTTTCTCATTTCTCCTTGCACTTTCGAAACATTTTGCATCACTTTTTGAATATCTTGCTTTTTTATCTGTGCAACATAACATTTTCCCCTAATTTGTGCCTCATAATCAATTTTCAAATTGAATAGAATTTTGTAAAAATGCTCAATATTAAACTCGTTTTCCGTCACAAATTCAAATCCCTCTTCGGTTTCCGATAAATTGGCACTCATTGCATAACCAATCAATTCCGCTGTTAAAACCTCTGGATTAAAATTTTCCGTCTGACTTAAATTTTCTTTTACTTCTGCTGAAAACGACATTTTTACCTCCATTTTCCCACTACAATTCTATCCTTCCCTGCCAAATCCTGTTTTGCATAACTATCACAAAATCCTGCATTTCGAAAAATTTCAAGCACACTTTCCCTTTGATTATAGCCAATTTCTACCGCCAAAACTCCATTTTCTTTCAAATAATCTTTTGCCTTTTGCGCTAACACTCGATAAAATTTCAAACCATCTTCACCACCATCTAACGCAATTTGAGGCTCATTTTTTACTTCTGGTGACAAACTCTCAATCGTTTTTGTCTCAATATAAGGCGGATTCGACACAATCATATCAAATTTCTGATTAATTTTTTCAAACATATCTGACTGGGTAAGTTCAATGTTCACGCCATGACTTTTCGCATTTTTCTCTGCTATTTCCAATGCTTTTGAACTAATATCACTTGCTACCATTTCCACTTTTATCTGTTTTGCCAAAGCAACCGCAATTGCTCCACTTCCTGTGCAAATATCCAAAATTTTAGGAACATCTTCTCGATACTTACAAATTTCAATGATCTCTTCCACCAAAATTTCCGTATCTGGCTGTGGAATCAACACATTTTCATCTATATAAAAATTTAACCCAAAAAACTCCTGAGAATTCGTAATATACTGAATTGGCTTACCAGCAATTAATTCTTCCAGATGTTTTTCAAAGTTTTGGGCGATTTCTGAACTTGCTTCTTCATCTAAATGAACAGCTAAATATTCATTCTGTATTTGCAATTCATACAGCAAAAGCATTCTTACCTTTAAAATGGCATCTTCTATTTTATATTCGGTTAATTTTACAGTTCCGTTTTTTAATAATTCTCTTACTTTCATGTTTTGATTTTATCATACTTTTTTTTATAATAAAAGAGTATTTTCTAATTTTCCGAAAAGTTTTCTTATTTTTCTTGCTTTTTTCTTTTTTTATGCTATAATGTAAAAAAATTATTTCTTAACTGTTTTTGTTTCTAAAAACAGTTTTCCAAAAAATAAAATCAACAAAATCCTTTTTTCTATGCCCAAGGAGGTGATGATAGGGCAATATTGGTACGAAAGGAGATTTTTATGGCTAACTTTGCAAAGAAAACTACAAAGGAAACCTATGAAAAACAAAAGTTAAAACTAGAAATACATAAAATTGTTCTAGACATTATAAAAACAATTCTAGAAATAATATTGCATCATAAGTAAAGACATATAAAACCCAGTAGTATAGCAGACTACTGGGTTTTTGACTAACTTTGCAAATTTTTATAAATTAAAGTATTTCTACTTAATTTACTTCAATTATATTTTTATTATAGCACTTTTTTTTTATTTGTCAAGTCTTTAATCAAAAAAACACAAAAAATTCCCCACGTCTAAGCCGCAAGGTGTGAATTTTTATGGACCTGTACTCACACAGGTGGGTGTTTTCCTAGATATTCCTGGGTTTCTTGAAAGGCCTAAGCGTTTCAAGCATACACGCCATATCCAGAGGTAAACTCCCTTATCCAAAACTTGTAGGTTCTAAAAATTCAGTCTACACGTACTTCGCAGGGATATTTTATTTATTTTGTAATTTTATTATATCATATTTTTTTCTATATTTCAATTCGATTTTTTGAAATTAGATACAATTAGAGTCATTCTAATCTGATTTTATGTAACTTTCCTTCATTTTTCTAACTTTCTTATAGCACTTTGATACTTGACATTTTTCAAATTATGTGTACCACTTTGGGACATATTGCTTTTCATTTTCTTCTAAATCTTGTAAATAACCATGCTGAAAACCTAATTTATTAATATATTCTTCAATTTGCTCATATTCTGCCTTCGTCAATTTACGATTGATGTCTTCTCTTTGTCTTGCTTTATATTCTGGAAAATACTGCGCCATCACACTTACATAAACTTCTTTTCCCATATTTTTTCGTATCCATTTTAAAACTTGTTTTGTATTTTGCAAATGATTTGGTAAAACTAAATGCCTAATAATCAAGCCTTTTTGAAGAATTCCATTTTCATTAAATTGAGGATTTCCCACTTGTTTGTACATTTCTTTTATGGCTCTAGTAGCTGTCTCAAAATAATGGTTGATAGCAGATAAATCTTTGGCCAAACTATCGTAATAATATTTGAAATCTGGCAAATAAATATCTACATATCCTTCCAACATTTGAATGGTTTCCTTTTTTTCAAAGCCACTCGAATTATAGACAATGGGAATTTGTAATCCTTTTTGTTTTGCTAATTTCAAACTTTCTATAATTTGTGGAACATAAATACAGCCTGTAACCAAATTAATATTATTGGCACCTTTTGCTTGCAATTTTAAATATTCTTGTGCCAAATTTTCGATTGAAATTGACTTTCCTTGCCTTAATTGACTGATTTCATAATTTTGGCAAAATTGACAATTTAGATTGCAACCTGTGAAAAAAACAGTTCCAGAACCATTTTCTCCACTAATGCAAGGTTCTTCAAAATAGTGTAAATCTGCTAAGGAAATTTTTATTGTGGCATCTGCTTTGCATTTTCCTATTTGACCTTTGATTCGGTTTACTTGGCATTCGTGTGGACATAGTGTACATTTTTCTAGGATTTGCATAATTTAGCTTAACACATCCTTAATGGCTTCACCAATGATTTTATTGATGTCTGCAATCATCACATTAAAGCGAACTTCTTTATCAAAAAATTCTTTTACTCTTGGATTTTGTACTAAAATTTGATACAATTCTTGTAATTTTTTCATTTTTTCTTCGCTTTGTTTTTCCCCTTGCATGGCTAAAAGTTGCTCTTCGTAGCGGATTTTCTCAAATTCTTCAACTTGTTCTTTTAAAGCTAAATTGGTAAACAATTCGTCTTTTAATTCTTTGTATTCCTTATATTCTTTTGAATCTTTGATTGCTTTGGCTAAATTGTTGGCATTGTCATATACTTCCATTTTTTTACATCCTTTCTAAAAATATATCATATAATCTATTTCTGGAAAAATATCGTCTTTGTCGAATATATCTAATAAATATTTCGCATCGATTTTATCATTTTTGATTTGATAATACAATTTTGTAAATCTCCCAATATGTTCTTTTATCGCTTTATGCGCATATTCTACCATCGTTCCGTTTGTAATGATAAATAGCCAATCACTGCTTTGTGCTAAAAGTAATTCTCTGGCACATTGATTTAAGGCTTGACGGCGCAAAGTGTCTCCTTCATTGGGATAGCGATTGGCAAGTTCACACATTCTATCTCCTGCTTTGTGCAAATGACGATGTGCATAATCGTTGGTCTGATTTAGCCACACTTCGCTATATCCATTGGCTCCCCAACTGGAACGACATGGGGTTGAAACTTGAATATTGGGATATCTGTCAATATAATCGCTTGGCGTAATTAATTCGAAGTTGCAATCATCATAATAAATTTTCTTAAATAAAATATAGAGCCAATATGGACCCTCATACCACCAATGCCCATAAAGTTCCGCGTCATATGGACATGTAATAATCGGTGGCACTTGCATAAAACTTGCTAGATTCTCAATTTGCTTGGTTCTGCAATCCATAAAATGTCCTGCTTGCTTTTCGGCTGAATCTTTTGCCCATTGAACATCATAGTAATCTTTTGCATCTGTTTTTCCTGTAATTCTGTGATATTTTATTCCTGTATTAACACGAACACCGTTACTTGCAATATATGGTTTGATATAATCATAATCTGCTTCATAGCCAATATCTCGATAAAATTCACGGTAATTGAAATCTCCTGGATAACCCGAAATCGAACTCCACACTTGCCTTGAAGATTCTAAATCACGTGCAAAAGCAACAATGTTATTGGGCGAAACAATCGGCGCATAGGTTCCATATATTGGTGTTGGATTCGCATATAAAACGCCATGTGTTTCTGTAATAATAAACTCAATTCCAAATTCTCTTAAATATTGATCTGCTTCTGGCACATAACCACATTCTGGAAGCCAAATTCCTCTTGGGCGTTTTCCAAAAAATTTCTCGTATGTCTGAACTCCAACTGCAATCTGTGCACGGACTGTTTTTTCATTGACATATAAAATTGGAAAATAGCCATGGGTCGCACCACACGTGATAATTTCCAAAAAACCTGCATCTTGAAAATGTTTGAAACCTTGAATAATGTTGCATTCATAATAATCTCTAAAAATGTGCAAATCATTTGTGTAACGCTCTAAATAATAATGTGATAAACGATTTAGTCGCTCATCGTATTTCGTCCTAACAACTTCTTTTTGGCATAATTCGATGTGTTTGTTTAGATAGTTGATGTATCGATTTTGCAATAATTTATTGTCTAACATATTTAATAAAGGAGGCGTCATGGTCATCGTTAATCGAAACTTGACACCTTCGTCTTCTAGCTTTTTAAAATTTAATAATAGTGGTATATATGTTTCAGAAATGGCTTCAAACAACCATTCTTCCTCTAGATAATCTTCGCTTTCTGGGTGATGAATATAGGGAAGATGTGCATGAAGCACAAAATTAACATAACCTTTTACGTTTTTCATAAAATCTCCTTATTTTGCAATACTACTGCTGGTTCCCATGGAGGAAGGATTTTTCATATCCCATGCTCCATTTTCATTGAGTATCAGTTGATCTTGGTATAATTTTTGATAGACTGGCTGTAAGTTGTTTGGAACTTGGAAAGATTCGATTTTTTGGGTTTCTTCTGCGTGAGTTTTGACATTTCTGTAAGTTACAAACGGTTTGAATTCTTCAAATAAAACGTGATCATTGGGAACTTCTAATTGGTTGGACATGGCAATAAATAAGTAATCATTACTGAATAAGATATTCGTTTTCTCGATTTCTGGATTGATTTGTGGTTTTGTATGGAACTTAAATTTTCGACCTAATTGAATCGTGTATTTGTCTCTTGGATTTGAAATATCTAAATACCAACTATTAGCAAAATCATTAATGGCTATTTCGGAAGTGTCATTTTTATTTTCATTATGAACAAGTAAAACAGGATAGGTGTCTTCAAAAAAGTGGTTTCCAAAAGCATTTAAATAGGTTTGCTTGTCTTTATCTGCAACGTCCCAATAAACAAATAATCTTCTAGGTGTTTGGGCTAGAATTTTGACAACTGTTTCGTTGTATCGAAAGGGCAAATCGTAATATTCTAATAAATATTTAGGTGCTTGGGTTTCCTCATTTTTTAAGATTTCGTTTTCTTCTTTTTTCTTTATCTCTTTTTCTTCTTGCTCGTCTTTTCTTACTTTTTCCTGCATTTCAATGATTTTGGAAATAAAATTTTTGATATTGTCAATCACTTTGTTTTGTACGTTTTTGTTTTGGATTGGGCGAAATTTTTTATCCTCTTTTTTTTCTTTTTCGGCTTTTGGTAATGTTTGTTTGTTAGGATTTTTTTCTACTTTTTCCGTTTTTTTTGTTCTTTTGGGCAGTTCTTTTTTCTCGATTTTGCTTGTATTTTCCGACATCTTTTTCCTCCTTTGTACCACGATTCCACAATATTATTTATTGTATCGAAAAAGATAAAAAAAATCAAGCTAAAAAGAGAATTTTTTGCAGTTTTTTGTATTTTGTCTAAATTATTGATTAAATTTAATCCAAATTAATATTTTCTCCAAAAAAACAGAAACCTTGATTTTTTCAAGGTTTCTGTTTTTGAAGTATTCATTTTGGAGCTTCCAAGCGGATTTGAACCGCCGACCTCTTCCTTACCAAGGAAGTGCTCTACCTACTGAGCTATAGAAGCATATATGTTTGGGAATGTAACGCTATTTTGTCTACATTCCCCCTATGTTATTCTCCTTCATTTAAACATTTCATCGCTTTTTTGCGAATTCTCTGAATCGCATTATCTACTGATTTAACTGGAGCCTCTAGGCTACTTGCTATATCAACATAACTTTGACCTTTTATGTATCGATTTAAAACATCTTTTTCAAATTGACTTAAATTTTTATCAATCTGATTCTCCACATTTTCATAATACTCTTTTTTAATAATTGTTTCGAGTGGATCCTCCACTGTTTTCGTATCCAATACGTCCAAAACGGACATATCATCATTTTCATCATATGCTGAAACATTTAAGGAAAACGATGAATTCAGTGGAATATTTTTTTGTCGATTCGATGTTTTTAAAACGGTAATTAACTGTCTTTCTACACATAAATTGGCAAATGTCTTAAACGAGTTCTGTTTTTCTGGATTGAAGGATTGAATTGCTTTGTACAGACCCCAAAAACCTTCTTGTATCATATCATCTCGTTCTGCACCAATGATAAAAAATCGATTTGCCTTCATGGTAACAATATCTTTATATTTATTCAGCAAATAATCTAACGCCTTTTTATCTCCATCTTTTATGATTCCCACTAACTCTTCATCTGCTATATCGGCATATTCACTTTCAAAACAATATTTTGGTGTAATATCTAGCATTCTATTTTGCTACCTCCCTAAGCTGATTCTATTTGCATTATATTCGCAAAACTATCGTATGTCAAGAGTTTTTTTAAGTTTTTCTCTTTTTATTTATTTCCTATGGCAAAAAACAGAGAATATGGAATTCTTTTTTCTTGATATGTTTTTTCACCATGAAAAAATGTTTCTGATTTTATATTAGAAAAACCACTATTTTTCAATATTTCTTGCATATATTTCTGCTCAAAGCCATTATGTCCGTTAAACTGTTTCTCATTCATATGAAAACTACCATCTTCTTTGTCCAACTCAATAATGCATAAGGTTCCATTTTCGTTTAATAAATCATAAAATTTCTTAATCATTTTTTGCGTATCTATGATATGATGAAGCGCCATAGAAGTATAAATGACATCAAATTTTTCTTCACAATCTTCTTTGGTTAAATCCTTTAAAACTGGGAAGACATTCGAGATTTTATTGGTTTCAATTTTTTCATGAATCACATCCAACATTTCTTTTTCGGAATCCATTAATGTTACTTTTCGGAATTTATCACATAAATTAAAACCAATAAGCCCTGTGGCACAACCATAATCCAAAACGGAACTGTCTTTTGAATTTCCCACCATTTCACAAATTTTATTGGCTATAATCTCGCTTCTTTGTATCCTAGCATCACTATCCCAATTTTGGGCTCTTCCCTTAAAATCCATTTTGAGTTCCCCCTTAAATTATATATTATATTTTATCATATCTTATTATTTTTTACAAGAGCATTGCAAAAATATTAGAAATAGGATATAATGGAAATAGTAAAGGAGAAAAATATGATGAATTGTGCAATGTGTGGCATTCATGCCTGTAAAAATGGACTTGAAAATGCGCCAAAAAACTGTCCAAGTTTAAAAGAAGAAATAGCAGATATAAAGGAATTATATAAAAGCGAAGAAAACTATACCATTGCAAAAATTTCCGCAAAATTATCCACACAATATGGAAGAACAAGAATGGAAGAAACAATGGATTTTGCCAAACAATGTGGTTATAAAAAAATCGGTCTTGCTTTTTGTAGTGCCTTGGCAAGTGAAGCAAAAATCATTGACAAAGTATTTACTTATAATGGTTTTGAAACAGAATCCATCATCTGTAAAGTAGGCGGAATTTCAAAAGAAATCGTTGACCTTGAAAAATCGTCAAATCCAATGTGTAACCCTATTACACAAGCGGAGTTTTTAAACAAAGCCAAAACAGACTTAAATGTTGTCATTGGGCTTTGCGTCGGACACGATTCTTTATTTATCAAATATTCGGAAGCTCCAGTTACTGTATTAGCAGTAAAAGATAGAGTGTTGGCTCACAATCCTCTTGGTGCAATTTATATGGCTGACAAATATTATAAAGATAAATTATTTCCACCAAAAGAATAAACTAAAAACAGACAGAATACTGTCTGTTTTATTGCTTATTTACTTATTCTCCAAATATTTTTTCAAAAATTTTCCCGTATACGATTTTTCATTCTTTACAATCTGCTCTGGCGTTCCAATCGCAATTACCTGCCCACCATTATCTCCACCTTCTGGTCCTAAATCAATAATGTGGTCAGCGGTTTTTATTAAGTCTAAATTATGCTCAATGACAACAATCGTATTTCCTGTGTCAACTAATCTTTGTAAAATATCAATCAATTTATGAACATCGCCTATATGAAGTCCTGTGGTTGGCTCATCTAAAATGTACAATGTTTTTCCAGTCGCTCTTTTGGATAATTCTGTTGCCAATTTCACACGCTGTGCTTCCCCACCAGAAAGCGTTGTAGAAGGTTGCCCAAGTTTAATATAGCCCAATCCTACATCAGCCAAAGTCTGAATTTTATCTTTGATGCGTGGAATATTGCTGAAAAATTCCAATGCTTCTTCTACCGTCATATTGAGTACATCTGAAATGGATTTTCCCTTATATTTGACCTCCAATGTTTCTCGATTATAGCGTTTTCCATTACAAACCTCGCAAGGCACATAAATATCTGGTAAGAAATTCATTTCGATTTTCACAACACCGTCCCCTTGGCACGCCTCGCAACGTCCACCTGAAACATTAAAACTAAATCTTCCCTTTTGATAACCACGCATTTTTGCCTCATTTGTACCTGCATAAATATCACGAATGATATCAAAAACACCTGTGTAAGTCGCTGGATTAGAGCGTGGCGTTCTTCCAATTGGTGATTGGTCAATATTAATAATTTTATCAATATTCGAAATTCCTTTAACTTCTTCGCATTTTCCCGGTTTTTCATTCGATTTATTAATTTCTCTGGCCAAATATTTATATAAAATTTCATTAATCAAAGTCGATTTGCCAGAACCCGAAACACCAGTCACGCAGTTAAAAACGCCTAATGGGATTTTTACATTGACATTTTTCAAATTATGCTCACTTGCCCCCACAATTTCAAGGCACTTTCCTTTTGCACTCTTTCTGCGTGTTTTGGGAACTTGAATTTTCTTTCTACCACTCAAATATTGACCTGTAATGGAATCGGTTATCAGTTTGATTTCTTCAGCAGTTCCCTGCGCTACCACATTTCCACCATGCACACCCGCACCAGGTCCAATATCGACAATTTGGTCTGCCGCATACATTGTGTCTTCATCATGTTCTACCACAATTAGCGTATTACCTAAATCACGCAATTTTTTCAAGGTTTCCAACAATTTATCATTATCTCTTTGATGAAGCCCAATGCTTGGCTCATCTAAAATATACAAAACACCTGAAAGTCCTGAACCAATTTGTGTTGCCAAACGAATACGCTGTGCTTCCCCACCAGACAAGGTTCCACTATTTCTTGAAAGCGTCAAATATTCCAAACCAACATCAATCAAAAACTGCAATCTCATATTTAATTCTCTGAAAATCAATTCTGCAATCATTTTTTCTTTTTTGGTTAATTGCAAATTCGCCAAATAATCCTTGATTTTGCCAATTGGCATATCCGTCAATTCATTAATATTTTTATCGCCTACTTTAACAGACAGAACTTCTTTTTTCAATCTTGCTCCATGACAAGAATGGCAAGGACTTTCACTCATATACATCTCATAAAAACGGCGCATTCCCTCTGATTTCGTTTCTCGATAACGCCTGTCCAATGTAGGAATTACGCCTTCAAAAGGACTCGTAAATTTCCTAGTGCCACTTGCTGAAGTGTATTCAAAATCAATTTCTTCGTTACCTGTACCATATAAAATTTTATCCAAAAACTCACGTGGCAATTTTTTAATTGGTTTTTGGATATCAACACCATAATGTTTAGCAATACTTTCAAAATACATTTTTGCCATGGTATCACCACGTTTCATGGTGCTTGAGCCAAAGGCTTTTACTCCATCGTACAAAGTTTTATTTTTGTCAGGAAGGATTAAATCTTCGTCCATTCTCATTAAAAAACCAATTCCTGTACACTCTGGGCAAGCGCCCATGGGATTGTTGAAAGAAAACATACGAGGTGTTAATTCCTCAAAACTAATATTGCAATCTGGGCAAGCATAATTTCCGCTAAATAATTTTTCGCCTTCTCCCACAAAATCGATTTTTACCAAATTATTGGCGTGTGCCATTGCTGTTTCAACCGATTCTGCCAAACGATTGCGAATATCTTCTTTAATGACAAGTCGGTCAACCACAATGTCAATGTTGTGTTTTTTGTTTCGATCTAATTCGATATCGTCTGTTAATTCATACATCTCGCCATCGATTCTGACGCGTACAAATCCTTCTTTTTGCATATTGGCAAAAAGTTTCGTATATTCTCCTTTTTTGCTACGCACAACAGGTGCTAAAATTTGAATTTTCGTTCCTTCTGTGTGTTCTAAAACCGTATCGACAATTTGGTCAATGGTTTGTTTTTCGATTCTTTCGCCACAGTTTGGACAATAGGGAATTCCAATTCTAGCATATAATAAACGAATATAATCATAAATTTCTGTTACCGTTCCTACAGTAGAACGTGGATTTTTAGAAGTCGTTTTTTGATCAATAGAAATGGCTGGTGAAAGCCCATCAATGGATTCTACATTTGGCTTTTCCATAATTCCTAAAAATTGTCTGGCATATGAAGATAAACTTTCGACATATCTTCTTTGCCCTTCCGCATAAATCGTATCAAAAGCAAGTGAAGATTTGCCAGAGCCAGAAAGCCCTGTAATAACAACTAATTTATCTTTGGGAATTTTGATATTGATATTTTTCAAATTATGTTCTTTTGCACCTTTTATAATAATTTCATCGTTCATATTTGCCCCCTTCATTTTAAATGATACTCGTAACTCTTTGTTATGAATTGTTTTGGTCAAATTTTATTCGACAAAAGATGTTGTATGATACGACTTAAAGCCCGCTTCCTCTGTTTGTCTTATGGTAGTGTGTTTATCATCAATAAAAACAATCTTTTCTTTTGGAATATTTAATTTTTTCGCATATTGCTCAAGTGCAATTACCTTCAAAGAGGAGTCTGCTACAAAAATGATATTTTCTCTTTTAATGGAAGGATAATATTTCGCAAGCCATTCGTATTTTTCATCAATTTCATGACTGGTTGTGATAGCACCCAATACAAACACTTTATCTAAATCTAGTTGCTCAATTAAATTAACCATTGTTTTTAATGGGCGATTCTTAACAAAAACATTCCCAAAAAATAATTCTTCCCACGTTTGTCCGCCCCAATCGTTTCCTCCACTAACATGGTCATTATAGCGATATTCCGATAATGTTCCATCTACATCAAAAAACACATATTTATCATTTAGTTTTTCTAGCATAACTCTGTTCCTTTCTTTTTTAATGGTAATATTTTATCAAACATTCGTTCTTTTGTCAATCGTTTTTTGATGATTTTACAAAAAATTATTTTTTAATATTTTCCTATTGCAATACAACATTTCTCGTGCTATAATAAGAAAAATTTATTTTGTCTAATTGCTTTTATCCAAAAGCAAGATTTCCAAACAAAAGACATAATAACATTCCCCTTTGAAAGGAGGTGAGGCTATTATGTCGTTAACAAAAAAACAAAAGAAAATGCTTAAATACCGATTACATAAATTGTTGAAACTTCTAACTGGCGTTTTGAAGTTTATCAAACTACTTCGTGAAGCTTTCGGTTTTTAACATAAAAATAGGTAGTGCTGCAACACTACCTATTTTTTATGTCGTTAACAAAATTTTTAATATATTTTATATATTATTTTTTATTATATACTTTTTTTTTAATTTGTCAAGAATTTTTTATAATTTTTCTTTAAATTTATGATTAATTTATGATAATGTCTTAAGTAGTAACTTTAGAAAATGTCCCAATAGAAATACTAAGTCACAGAGGTGACTTGAAATGAAAAAGGTGAATTTAAGAATGA
>CANEDP010000015.1 GCA_947426305.1 uncultured Clostridia bacterium
TTTAAGTTATCAATCGGAAGGATATCCGATTTACACAAGTTTTACGATAGGCTCGTTTTTTGTTTTAATCATTGCTATTTTTCCAACCAGGATAAATAAGTGGCAATTTTTTATTATTTACTATATATCCTGTTTTATCACAAATTAAATAATAAAAATGTAATTTCTTAATATATGAAGAATTTTCTACAATAACTTTTTCGTATTCCTTATTTTTAAATATTTCACAAGTATTTTCATATAACTTATTTACAATATCTTCTTCTAACATATAACCCATATCAAACAAGCCAATGTCGTTATACGTTTTTATCGTTATATGAGCCACATTATAAGCACAATATGCGATTAAACTTTTTTCTTTTTCTTTTATGAAATTCATTATTTCTAATGCACTATTGATATAAGCTATTCTTAATTCTTTTGTTTGAACATGCAAGATACTGCCTTTTCTTTGTCTATAATAATATTTTGGTTGATTGTCAAGAACTACTTTTTTAGATTTCTCAAAAAGTCTTGGAATTGTCAATATATCTTCAAATACTTTTCCTTTTGGGAATCGAATCTCATTAAAAAGTTCCTTTGCAAAAAGTTTATTCCAAGCATAAGAACGCACTCTTTCATCTAATAATATTTCTTTTAGAACTTGAACTCTATCGTAAATATTGAGTTCCCCATTTCCTTCTGGTGTACATTCTTCTTCCGTTAATATATAATGAGAACACATTGAAATATCTGCTTCATATTTTTTTGCATTTTTATATAATAATTCAATCATATCATTTTCAATACAATCATCACTATCTACAAATTGAATATATTCACCACAAGCAATATCAATTCCTGTATTTCTAGCATCTGATAATCCACCATTTTCCTTATGAATGACTTTAATTCTGGTATCTTTTTTGGCAAATTCATCGCACATTTTTCCAGAATTGTCAGTAGCGCCATCATCTACTAAGATAATTTCCAAGTTTTTATAAGTTTGATTGATGATACTGTTAATACATTCTTCTAAATATTTTTCAACATTATAAACTGGGACAATTACTGATATTAAAGCTTCTCTCATATTTTTCCTTTCTTCCTTAGCCTTTTCCAAATGACTCAAATCATTCAAAAGCGCCAAATGAAACTTATTTTTTTCACAATCATATTCTAACAGATTCAAACTTGTATTTTTCTGACTATATTCTTCACGTTTTGCAACAAAAGGTTCACCAGTTACTTTTCTTAAAAATGCCTCAATTGCAACGCCATGTGAACCAATTAAAATTGTTTTTCCAGCATTTTCTTGACATATTTTTTCTATATAAGCATACATTCTATTAGCGACAACCTCAGTTGGTTCTTGTTCTGGAATCCCCATAATTTCATTCGTTCTCATATGGTCTTCATGAATTTTTGGATTGACTTTGTTAACTTTATCCCATGTCCATCCATCATAGATTCCAAAATACATTTCACATAAATTTTCATTTGGCAAAACTTCCAAATGATTTAATTTTGCCAAAGGCTCAACCGTTTTGATAGCGCGCTTAGATGTACTCGAATAAACTTTATCAAATTTTACATTTTTTAATCGGTCAGTGATGAGATTTATGTAAGTATCTCCTACCGGAGTAATTTCGAAACTTTTTCTACCAGTTAAACGTTTTTCTACATTTCCAGTTGTTTGTGTATGTCTAATTAAATAGATTTTTGTTTGCATTTTTCTTATTTCTCACTTTCAGATCAAAATTTAAGCCAGTTGCTGCAATTTGTGGTTTTGCTGAAATCAATCCGTAATCAGAAATCTCAACTGCTGGAACAACAATCGGAATGACTTTTGGATTTTCCGTCGTTATTTCAGAGTCATCTTCTACAATAGAAGGTGTTTCCTCTGTAAAAGCATAATGCCTTTTTGGAAATACTGGTGTATAAGTTGAATCTTTTAGTGATTTTAAAATTCCATCTAATCTTTCAGGTACTCCAAAGGTTTCATTTTTGATGAAACTTAACAAGTAAGGTTGCAAATTTTCTGGAGTTTCTTCATATAATTCCATTAAATAATAAAGCATTTTATACATATCTTTGCATCTTTTAATATTTGGAGTTGCCATAATGCTTCCTTCTCTGTTTCGATAATAAACATAAATAGGGAATTCTCCAAAAGTTGTTTTTTGAGCTTTTATGGCAGATTTTATAGAATAAACCATATCTTCATAATACATTTCCTCAATAAAAGTAATTTTGTTTTCTTCCAAAAATTCTCTTCTCCAAACTTTGCTTGCAACAGCAAAATGCATATCACATACAATTCTTGCTTTTTGTGTTGAATTTTCAGCATTTGGCAAATATAATCTATTTTCGCCACCGGCATATTGGACGCCGAAATAAGCGATATCGTAGGTTTCATTTCCAATCGTATCGTTAACTTTTTGCAATGTGTCAGTATCGTATAAAGTGTCATCTCCATCAAGATATACAATATATTCACCTTTGGATTGGGTGATTGCCTTATTTCGAGAAGCACTCAAACCAATGTTTTTTTCGTTATTAATAATTTGAATTCTATCATTAAAATTCTTTTGGTAATTTTGTAAAATGGACAATGTATTATCTTGAGAACCATCGTTTACGATTATTAATTCATAATTTTTATAACTTTGGTTTAATACACTATCAATCGAACGATTAATAATTTTTTCCAAATTATAGATTGACATAATAATCGAAAATCTTATTCCACTATTACTTTGCATACTATTTCCTCCTTTGGATACTTAAACAGTATCTTTTTCCACTCTTAAAATAAGATATGAAAAATGCAATTTGTGAAACTATAATATATTTTTTATAATCTCTTATTACTATTATACTAAAAATTTAAGCATTTGTCAAATTTTGATGTGTTTATGATATAATATGGTTTACATATACTTTACAGTCTTCATAAAAAATTAAGAAATCAAGAATAAAACAACCTACAATAACAAAAACTAACCAAAAGAAAGGAAAAACCAAAATGTTATACGAAATCATACTCATGCTAATCGGCTTCATTCTACTCATAAAAGGTGCCGATTTCATCGTCAAAGGTGCTAAAAACATTGCACAAAAATTTCATTTATCCGAAATATTAATTGGAATTGTCATCGTCGGAATTGGTACATCACTTCCAGAAATTATTGTTACCATTACTTCAACCATGACAGGAAATCCAGACATCATCATCGGAAACTCAATTGGAAGTTGTATTTGCAACTTATTACTCGTAATGGGAGTTGCTAGCATTTGCAATCCGTTAAAAATAGATGACAAAATTTTACAAGTTCACTTACCAGTTTCAGCCGTTTCCATTTTGCTTTTAGTCATATTTTGCAATTTTGGTGCAGGAAATTATGTGATTAGTAAATTTGAAGGAATTATACTACTTATTTATGCAATTCTATATATTATTTATACTGTTCGTGAAGGAAAAGAAGAGGCCCGGAGAAATACAAGAAAATAATACGAATCAAACTACTTTTGCTTGGATATTGATTTATATCATATTAGGAATTATCGGCTTAAAATTTGGTGCAGATTTTGTAGTTAATGGTGCTGTATCAATAGCTGAATATTTTGGAGTCAGTCAAAGTGTTATTAGTATGACAATTGTTTCAATTGGAACTTCACTTCCAGAAATTGTGACTTGTATTATTGCTACAATCAAAAAAGAAAGCGATTTAGCAATTGGAAATGTTATCGGTTCTAATATCTTTAATATATGTTTATTGCCAGCAATTGGTGCTATTATTACACCAATTCATTATGACTTAAGCTTCAACCGTTCTTTAATATTTTTGTTATTAATTACAATTTATTTACTAATATTTGATTTATTCAGAAACAAAAGAATCATTAGTAAACACCATGGCGTTGTATTTGTGTTATTATTTTGCCTATATGTCAGTTGTTTATTTTAAAAATCGGCTTTTAAATAAAGTCGATTTTTTTATTTATATGGTAGACATGATGAATTATTTTTTTTGAAAAAGAAAAAATTCATTGCCGAAAAAGGCATATTTTGATATAATCAAAATATCAAATAAAGAGAGGAGAAAAATATGGAAGAAAATTGTGCCAATCAAAGAATCCAAGCGCAAACAAAAGAAATTTTACAAAAATACCGAAAAGAAAAAGACTTACTCATCACCATTCTAAATGATGTTCAAGAAAAATTTGGGTTTATTCCCAAACAAGCCCAAATGGTTATTTCAGAATATTTATCCATTCCGATGGCAGAAATCTATGGAGTCATCACTTTTTATTCTCGTTTCACACTAGCCCCAAAAGGAAAATACAATTTATCCATTTGTTTAGGAACCGCTTGCTATGTAAAAGGTTCTCAAAAATTATTAGACAGAGCCAAAGAAAGGCTCAAAATTGAACCCGGAGAAGTTACCCCAGACGGAAAATTTTCCATTGACGACGTAAGATGTGTCGGAGCCTGTGGTCTAGCACCTGTATTTATGGTAAACGACGAAGTCTACGGCAACGCAACCGTAAAACAATTAGACGAAGTCATCGACAAATACATGAACTTGTAGGGGGCGATGCCCACATCCGCCCAATAAACCAAATGCCACATCATTAATTGACCACAATTAAAATTGCACAACGTAGGGGCACGGGGCACCGTGCTCACCCAATCGAAATCCCAATGACCAAAAATATAAAAAGGAGGAAATCCATGAAAACAATCCAAGAAATAGAAAAAATAAGAAACGAAAAAAGAACCGAATTAGATTTAAGAATCAACACACAAGCAAACACAAGAGAAAAACATATTCTAGTATGTCGAGGAACTGGTTGTACTTCTTCAAAATCTCCTAAAATTATCGAAACTTTTCGAAAAATTATAGAAGAAAAAAATTTACAAAATGTGCGCGTTATACAAACAGGCTGTTTTGGACTTTGTGCCAAAGGTCCCATTGTCATCATTCGCCCAGAAGAAACCTTTTATGCTCATGTCAAACCAGAAGACTGCGAAGAAATTATTCAGTCGCATATTTGTGAAGGGAAAAAAGTAGAACGATTGCTTTGCAAAAACATAGACGGAAAATTAGTCTATCAACTAAACAAACTCGATTTCTATAAAAAACAAAAAAGAATTGCTCTTAAAAATTGTGGTCTCATCGATCCCGAAAATATCGACGAATACATAGCATTTGATGGCTACAAAGCTATTCAACAAGTGTTGACTGAAATGAAACCAAATGATGTCATTGATATGATTACAAAATCTGGTCTAAGAGGACGTGGCGGTGCTGGTTTCCCAACTGGAAAAAAGTGGAGTTTTGCCCAAAAAGAACAAGAAGACCAAAAATACATTGTCTGCAACGCAGATGAAGGCGATCCCGGAGCATTTATGGACAGAAGTATTCTAGAAGGCGACCCACATTGTGTCTTGGAAGCAATGGCAATTGCAGGATTTGCAATAGGAGCAAATCAAGGGTACATCTATGTCAGAGCCGAATATCCAATTGCCGTACAACGCTTGAAAATCGCCATTAACCAAGCAAGAGAATATGGACTTTTGGGTGATAACATTCTTGGAACAGGTTTCCAATTCGATATTGACATTCGATTGGGTGCTGGTGCATTTGTTTGTGGAGAAGAGACGGCACTTCTGGAATCGATTGAAGGAAGAAGAGGTCAGCCAAGAGTAAAACCACCGTATCCTGCCAGTCAAGGCTTATTTGGAAAACCAACGGTTATCAACAATGTAGAAACACTTGCCAATATTACTAAAATTATTTTAAATGGTGCAGATTGGTATGCCAGCATCGGAACAGAAAATTCCAAAGGCACAAAAGTATTTGCTTTGGGTGGAAATGTCAACAATGTAGGATTGGTGGAAGTTCCAATGGGAACGACTCTGCGAGAAATTGTGTACGACATCGGTGGCGGAATTCCAAACGGAAGAAATTTCAAAGCAGCGCAAACAGGTGGTCCTTCTGGTGGTTGTATTCCAGAGGAACATTTAGACACACCAATTGATTATGAATCACTTGCCCAAATTGGTTCTATGATGGGCTCTGGTGGATTAATTGTTATGGACGATACCAAATGCATGGTAAATTTGGCAAAATTTTATTTGGAATTCACGGTTGCAGAAAGTTGCCGGAAAATGCACACCATGTAGAATTGGAACGAAAAGAATGTTAGAAATCTTAGAAAAATTGTGTAACGGAGAAGCTTCAGAATATGATATTTATCGTTTGGAAAAATTGGCAGTCAATATCAAAAAAGCCAGTGTTTGTGGATTGGGGCAAAGCGCGCCAAATCCAGTGCTTAGTACCTTAAGATATTTCCGAGAGGAATTTAAAGAACACGCCATCGAGAAGAAATGTCGAACCAATGAATGCAAGAAAATTGCCAAAATCGAAATCGACCCAGAAAAATGCAAGGCTTGCGGTTTATGCCAAAGAAATTGCCCAGTAGAAGCAATTGAAGGCGAGGCAAGAGAAAAAAGAGTGATAAACCAAGAAAAATGCATCAAATGCGGAACTTGTATTGCAAGTTGCCCATTTCAGGCAATTGGTTAGGAGGAGTATATGCTAGAAAATATTGAAGTTTTGTGCCATAGTTCGATAAAATTTAAGAAAGAAAAAGTAATCTATATTGACCCATTTAGGATAGATAAAGAATATCACGATGCAGACATCATTATGATAACACATGACCATTATGACCACTATTCAAAAAAAGACATTGATAAAATAAAAAAAGAAGATACCAAAATCGTTGCTCCCAAAGATTTATTGGCGAAACTTACTAAAAAAGGATTTGAGCAAAATAATATCATTATAGTAGAACCAAATCAAGAATATAACCTAGATGAAATGAAGATTGAAACAATACCCGCTTACAACAAGATGAAACCTTTTCATCCAAAACAAAAAGAATGGGTAGGTTATGTTTTGGAAATCAATCATGTTCGATATTATATCGCAGGAGACACAGACATTACAAATGAAAATAGAAACGTAAAATGCGATGTTGCTTTTGTGCCCGTAGGTGGAACTTATACAATGAATTCTAAGCGAGCGGCGGAGTTAATCAATGAAATAAAACCAAAGATTGCAGTACCAACACATTATGGGAGTGTAGTGGGGACAAATCAAGATGCAATAGATTTTGCAGAATTGTTACATCCAAGTATAGAGGCGAAAATTTTAATGAAAGAATAGGAGGCAAATTATGGAAGAAGAATTCGTAACACTAACAATTGACGGAATCGAAGTAAAAACCAAAAAAGGAAATACCATATTACAAGCGGCGCAGAAAGTGGGAATTGATATCCCGACGTTATGTTTTTTGAAAGAAATCAACGAAGTGGGCGATTGCAGAATGTGTATCGTGGAAGTCGAAGGCAGAAAAGGATTTGCCACATCATGTATCCAAAAAGCCGAAGAAGGCATGGTGGTGCATACGCACACACCAGAAGTGCTAGAAGCAAGACACATCGTTCTTGACTTGATTTTATCCAACCATAAAATCGAATGTTTAACGTGTACGCGCTCAGGAAACTGCGAATTGCAAAAATTAGCGGAAAAATTTAATGTACAAAAAATTGAATATCCCGGCGAAATGGTAAAACATGAAATCGACGACAAATCGCCATCCATTGTAAGAGATTTCAATAAATGTATTTTATGCAGAAGATGCATCGCAACCTGCAAAAATGTGCAAGAAATCGGAGCAATTGACTGTATCGAGCGTGGCTTCGAATCGTGTATTTCTACGACGTATGACAACAGTTTAAATGATGTAGATTGTACTTTTTGCGGACAATGCATTGAATCTTGCCCAACAGGTGCTTTGCACGAAAAAGAATCGATTAATGATGTTTGGGTAAGGCTAAAAGACCCAGAAACATACGTGGTTGTGCAAACCGCTCCAGCAGTAAGAGTGGCTTTGGGAGAAGAATTTGGCATGCCAATTGGAACCAATGTAAAAGGCAAAATGGTAACTGCCCTAAAAAGAATGGGATTTAACAAAGTCTTTGACACGAACACTGGTGCGGATTTGACCATTATGGAAGAAGCAAACGAATTTATCGAAAGAATCCAAAACGGTGGTGTTTTGCCGATGATTACGTCTTGCAGCCCGGGTTGGGTGCGTTTTGCGGAGAAAAATTATGGCGAACTTTTGAGCCATTTGTCAAGTTGCAAATCCCCACATCAAATGTTTGGTGCTCTGATTAAATCATACTTTGCCGAAAAATATGGAATTGACAAAAATAAAATTTGTATCGTATCGGTTATGCCATGTATTGCAAAAAAATACGAATGTAGCCGCGAAGAAATGGAAGTGGATGGCGTGCGCGATGTTGATTACGTGCTTACTACAAGGGAACTTGCCAGAATGATTAAGCAAGCCAACCTTGATTTTACGGAATTGGAAGATAGCGATTTTGACGAACCAATGGGAGAAGCCAGCGGAGCGGGAGCGATTTTTGGCACGACTGGAGGAGTTATGGAAGCCGCGATTCGAACAGCGATTGACACATTGGAAGGAAAAAATGTGGAGCAATTCGAGTACAAGGAAGTTAGAGGCGAAAAAGGAATCAAAGAGACTACTTTACAAATTGCGGGAATTGATGTGAAGATTGCTGTTGTGAGTGGCTTGGCAAATGCGAGAAGAATTATGGAGCAAATCAAAGCAGGAAATTCGCCTTATCATTTTGTGGAAATTATGGCGTGTCCTGGTGGGTGTGTAATGGGTGGCGGTCAGCCGATTAAGAGTTCGAAAGTAAGGGCAACCGTTGATGTCAGAAAATTAAGAGCAGATGCTTTGTATTCCATTGATGAAAAAAGCGTGATTCGAAAATCGCATGAAAATCCAGTTATGAAGCAGTTATATGAAGAATTTTTGGAGAAACAAGGAAGTCATGTGGCGCATAAGTATTTGCATACGGAGTATGGGGCAAAAGAAAAATACGAGATTACATAACTTGACAAAATTATGTAATTATGATATAATTATATTAAGGATATTTAGAAACTTTACAAACAAATGTGTTTAAAGGAGGCATCAGTATGGTAGGAAATTGTGTTTTGGTACCAGCAACGTATTATCGGATTAAGGAAAAATATGGAGACAGTCCGTGCAACCATTGTGTAAATAAACAGTTTGGTTGCCCAGACAAGGAACCGATTCGGGTTGGATTAGATAGTTTTATTCCCATTGAGAATGACCCGAAGGAACTCCCTATCTGCGGTATATGGTGCAGAGAATGTAAGGCTAAAAACGGAAAGATACAGCACGAAGTGCTTTGGAATTCCAAAAGAGCATATGCTATTAAATGCCCGATTTGTGGCTCGGAATTTTTGCTGTACAGGGATAAAGTTCGAGCAGAGTACACAGGTTATAAAAATGCTCTGGGAGAGTTTGTGCCGGCTGATCCTTATGGCACAAGCACAAGAACGATAGAGAGGATAAAATCTTGTATTCATGAACTCGATGAGCCTACTCCGCTTATTGCATCATTTGGCGAAGATACTTCGATATCGCCGATGATGGTGGCATTGAAGAAGGCTGGTGTTGTATAACACAAAACGGCAAAGAAACTGCTGATATTGAGCAGTTTCTTTGTCGTTTTTTTAAATTAGAGAAAATTCTAATGATACTGGGAGACAATTATATTAAAATGCAAAAAAAAGTTGACTTTTTATGCAAACTGTAATATAATCAAGACTGTAATAGATTATAGTTTTATGAAAAACAGGAGGTAATAATTATGACTGTTGATGAAAAAAACTTTTTTCTGGAAGAACTTAAAAAAGTTCCCAATCGGGACGTTCTAAAGGTGGCAACATGGGAAGAGATCTTGAGAATTGCTAGAGAGATAGATTTTCAAGCAGTTGAGCAAATCTATTTTAAAGCAAATGGTCTAAAGTTGAAAAAACGCGATATTTCGGCAGAAGAACTGTTTGAAGCCAATTTCTTTTTCAATTTATCATCAGAATTTGAAGAACAGTTGAAAACGATAGGGGAATGGACAGTTCATAATGTGTGGAATTTGAATGATTCAGACACATGCAAAATGTTAGAAGACTATGCGACTCTTATCGTTGGAGAAAAAGCATGGATGTATGATGCCTACTTTTTTAATTTGGATGCTGTTTTAAAGTATGCCAAGTCTGATAGACCAGATCTTACATGATTTTATAAAAATATCACAGGACCATTTGGAACTGTGATATTTTTATTGACAAAATTCTCCTTAAATATTATAATAAAAAGAAAATAAAAGGAGAACCAAATATGAATCATGTATTAACTGCCAAACAATACACGAAAGAAACGCTAGAAGAATTATTTACGCTAACCGATGATATCAAAAACAATCCACAGAAATATGCTAAAACATTGGATGGAAAAATTGTTGCTGTCATGTTCTATGAACCAAGCACAAGAACCAGATTGTCTTTTGAAACAGCGGCTTTGAGACTAGGCGGACAGGTTATCTCAACTGAAAATGCCTCTGCCAATTCTTCTGGAAAAAAAGGCGAAACCCTAGAAGATACGGTAAAAGTTCTACAAGGTTATGCAGATGCCATTGTTATCAGACATTCAAGCGACACTTGGCCACAAGATGCCATAAAAGTTGCTCAAGTTCCAATTTTAAATGCAGGTGCAGGAAAAGGCGAGCATCCAACCCAAGCATTATTAGATGTTTACACAATTCGAGAACACAGGAAAACGTTAGATGGCGTAAAAGTTGCTATTTTAGGTGATTTGCTAAATGGTAGAACCATTCATTCATTGCTAAGATTAGTGAGTCTTTACAACAATGTTGAGGTTTATGGCTTAAGCAAAGAATGCTTTGCGCTTCCACAAGAATACATTGATATGCTAAATGCAAGAGAAATCGAATATAAAAAATGTAACAATTTTGACGATATTCCAAAAGATGTGGATATTTTATATCACACAAGAATTCAATCTGAACGATTTGAAGGAGATTTTGGAAAAGAAGAATATATTATCAACAAAGAGGTTTTAAACAAGTTTTCAGAAAACACGATTGTACTTCATCCACTACCAAGAAATGAAGAAATTGCAACGGATATCGACGATGACCCAAGAGCGATGTATTTTAAACAGGCTCACAATGGATTGTATGTCAGAATGGCGTTATTTGTACAAGCATTAAGCAAATAAAAAATATAGGGGCGATTGATAGTCGCTCCTATATTTTTATAATTTCTCAACCTTGTTTCCAAAGAAATTTCTCCAAACCGAATTTGCTTTTGTTCCATCTTGAATCGGATCATCTGGTGTATCGATTTTGCAAGTATCATGAATTTCACTTGTCTTGATGACGGATGATGCCACTTTTTCTCTGCTTTGAGTTGAGAATCCATTTAATTTGTTGTTGTCCCAAATTTGAATGTTGTATTGTGAAAGCACAGGTCGCGCTTTGCTTGAAATGGCTGAATTTCCCGGAATCAAAATAATGTTGTGATAATGCGATTTTGATGCAAATTCACCCAAGCTATGTACGCTAAAATTTGACACATTACAACCCGGTCTCATGACTTCAAACAAATAATTATCACCATGGAAATTAGCGCTCATCCAGTAACTAGATGTATTTTGGCGAATGGTAGAAATATTGCTAAAGCCTTTGCTTTGTAAAATTGAGGTTATTTTCATAGATGAATTGTTGTATTTTTTATAAATTACATAAATAATAAAAATGATAATGATGATATCCATACTATTTTTCTCCTAGATTTGATTCTTAAATTAATTATAACATAAAATTTATATTTTGGCAAGGAATAAACATATCCTTTTTGAATTTTCTAGAAATTCTCTTGAAAAAACTACAAAAATAATATATAATAAACCAAAACGGAGAGAAAAAATGGAATTATTATCGCCAGTCGGCAATTTTGATAATTTAATTGCAGCCGTGCAAAACGGAGCAGATGCTGTATATTTGGGCGCAAACAGCTTTAATGCGAGAGCAAATGCCCAGAATTTTAATGACGAAGAATTAAAGAATGCAATTCTGTATGCTAGAAAAAGAAATGTTGATGTACATTTAACACTCAATATTTTAATGTTCGGAAACGAATTAGAAGAGGCTCTAAAGCTTGCCAGATTTGCTTATGAATGTGGTGTTTCCGCCATAATTATACAAGATATTGGTTTAGCAAGGGAAGTTATCAAGCGCTTTCCAGATTTACCAATTCATGCAAGCACTCAAATGACGATTTCCAATTTAGCAGGTGTTCAGTTAATGGAAAAACTAGGATTCGAAAGAGTCGTTTTGGCCAGAGAATTGTCTTTGCAGGAAATTGCAAATATTCGTAAAAACACAAGAATGGAACTAGAATGCTTTGGTCATGGTGCATTATGTGTTTCTTATTCAGGTCAATGTTTATTTAGCAGTATGGTGGGCAAAAGAAGTGGAAATCGCGGTTTGTGTGCAGGTCCATGCAGATTAGATTATAATTTGTTAAAAAATGGAAATGCTATTGATAACGGTTATTTGCTTAGTCCGAAAGATATTTGTACTTTGCAGATTTTACCACAATTAATGGATTTGGGAATTGACAGTTTGAAAATCGAAGGTAGAAAAAAATCATACGAATATGTTTCAATTGTTACTAAAATGTATCGAAAATATATTGATTTAGCCAAAAATAATCCTCAAAAGTACAAAGTCGAAGAGGAAGATTTAAAGCAAATTTTACAAATTTACAATCGAGGTGGCATGGGAACAGGCTATTTTGAAAATAGACAAAATATTGTTTATCCAGAAAAGCCAAATCATCTAGGAATTTACGTGGGCGATGTCAAGGGGATTAATGCAAAGAAAAAACAAGTAACAATTGATTTAACTGACGAAATTCAAATGGGAGATGTGCTTAGTATTGATGATAAAACTTCGTATGTTTCGCAAATTATAGAAGGAAATACGGTTGGCGAAATCAAGGACATAAAAAATATCAAACTAAATGACGAAGTTTATAAAATTGTAAGCAATACGCTCAATAAAAAGCAATGGGAAATCTACAAAAAAGAAATCAAGAAGGTAGATATTTCATGTAAATTGTATCAAGAGGGCGAAAATATATGTCTGGAATTGTACAATGATTGTATTTGCGTAAAATCGTCTGTAAAGCATGAAAAAACGGACGTAAACGAACTTGACAAATCTAGAATTTTATGCCAAATTCAGAAAACAGGAAATACCATTTTTCAAATCAAAGATGCGGATATTCAGGTGGAACATTTAAAATTGCCAATAAGTAGCCTAAATCAATTGCGTAGAGAAGCAATCGAGGAGCTTGAGAGGTGCTTGGAAAATAGGATTCAAAGAAAATCAGATGTGAAAATCGATGTAGTGCAAAATTTGCATAATTTAAAAAAACAGGAAAAGCCTAAAATAAATTTATTTTTACAAAAATTTGACGAGAAAATTAATTATCAAAGTTTGGACTATCATGAAATTTATGTGCCATTTAAGGAATTGATAGGACGCAAGAAAATGCGAGATTGCATCGCTGTTTTACCCAATATTGTAGATGAAACATATGAGAAATTAATCATGCAAAATAGGCTAATATTGGACGAGGCTAAAGCAATCATGATTTCACATATATCACAAATTGAGATTTTGAAGAAATTAAATATTGCCAAAAAAGTCATGGCAGATTATTCATTAAATATTACGAATATTTTATCGGAAAAGGTATTACACGACTTGAAAATAGAACGATTTACGATGTCTCCAGAACTTGACAAAAGGCAAATTAATGAATTTTCAGATGATTTAGAAAAAGAGTTGGTGGTTTATGGAAGAACGTGTTTAATGACTTCCAAATACTGTCCAATTGGCAAAAATACAGATTGTAAAATGGCTTGTCAAAACGGAAATTATGCATTAAAAGATAGAAAAAATTTTGTATTTCCAATTGTTTCGGATCATATCAATTGTCACTGTCGAATTTACAATTCTAAAATTTTGTCAAATGATTATCAGAATGTGGATATTGATTTTGTAAGAATTGATGTGCTAAATGAAACGGAAGAAGAAATTCACAAAATTATTTCTGCAGTGAAAGCAGGAAAAAGATTAACAGGCGAAAATTATACAAACGGAAATTTAGCCTAAAATTCATCATAAATTACAATAAAATATAATATGATTAAATAAACCTACAAAAAATGCTATACAAAAATTATTTTTTGAGATATAATTAAAATACCCGTTAGCGACAAAGGAGCGTTACGGATATCTTAGTTAATATTTTTGAAAAAAATATTAACTACAAAGAAAAGCTACTACGTAGGAGGGCGACGACCCTGTCTGCCTTCGCAGAACCAAAATAGAAAGGATTGATTAATCAATGAAATTAAAAGAATTATTAACAGGAATAGAAAATTTCAAAATGAAAGGCGATGAAGAACTAGAAATTAAATCAATTGAGAATAATTCAAAAAAAGTAAAACCAGGAAGTCTATTTGTAGCAATCAAAGGTTATGATTTTGATGGGCACAAATTTATTGACGAAGCAATTGAAAACGGAGCAGTAGCACTTATGTTGGATATGTCAGCCGATTTAAAATCCATTAAATTGCCCAAAGATATGACAGTTATTTTAACTGATAACACAAGAGCAAATTTGGCAATTATGGCTTGCAATTTCTATAAAAATCCATCAAGACATTTCAAATTAATTGGTGTTACAGGAACAAAAGGAAAAACCACAACAACGTATATGATTAAATCAATCTTAGAAAAGGCAGGCTACAAAGTTGGCTTAATTGGAACGATTGCCAATTACGTTGGTGAAGATATAATTTCAGAAAGCAACCGTACAACGCCAGAGAGTTTAGAGTTGCAGGAACTATTTTATAAAATGGCGGTTGCCAAAGTCGATTATGTTGTTATGGAAGTATCTTCTCAAAGTTTGAAATTGCATAGAGTTGACGGATCAAATTTTGATATGGCTGTTTTTACGAATTTTTCAAAAGATCACATCAGTTTAAAAGAACATACTGATATGGACGATTATTTCAATTCCAAATTAAAATTATTCCAAATGTGCCCAAAAGGATTTGTAAATGGCGATGATTTCAAATGCGAAAGATTGATGCATTATGCAAAAAATTGTGATATCAAAACTTATTCAGTGGATAATGGCTCCAATTTGATTGCAAAAGATATTACCATTACAAATGCTAGTGTTGATTTTAAAGTAAAATTGGGTCAAAAAAATGAGAGAATGAAAGTGAATATTCCAGGAAGATATAGCGTTTATAATGGATTGGCAGCAATTTCTGTAGCGATTTCTTTAGGAATCGATAGCGAAAAAATCAAAGAAGGTTTGCTTGAAATTGTCATTCCTGGCAGAAATGAATTGGTGCCAAATGATAAAGAATTAACGATTATGATTGATTATGCCCATACTGCCGAAAGTTTGGAAAATGTATTAAATTCAGTAAAAGCATATACGATGGGAAGAATTATTTGCGTGTTTGGTTGTGGAGGCGACAGAGATAAAACCAAACGTCCAGAAATGGGAGAGGTTGCAGGAAGATTAGCCGATTTTTCTATTGTAACGACCGACAACCCAAGAACAGAGAAACCAGAAGATATCATTGCAGATATTGAAGAAGGAATTTCGAAAACGAAAGGAAACTACAAAATAGTTGTGGACAGAAAGGAAGCAATCCAAACAGCAATTGATATGGCAAATAAAAGAGATATTGTTATTTTAGCGGGAAAAGGACATGAAACTTACCAAGAAATAAATGGTGTAAAAAATGAATTTGATGAGCGTAAGATTGTAAAAGAAATATTAAAAAATAAGTAGGAGATTTTATGAGTGTACAAATTATTTATTTAATCGCATCATTTATATTGACAGCCATTTTAGGAAAATTACTGATTCCGATTTTGAAAAAATTGAAAGTTGGGCAAAGCGAAAGAGAAGATGGTCCGCGTTCCCACCTGAAAAAACAAGGAACGCCAACTATGGGTGGAATCATGATGATGATGACAATTGTTGTTTTTACGTTAGTTGTGTATCTATTTTATTCAGATTTTGAATTTATCAAGCCAATATTAATCATTTCAATTGCAAGTCTAGGTTTTGGAATTGTTGGATTTGTGGACGATTTCAAAAAAGTAGTTTTGCATAATACAGAAGGCTTAAATCCAAAACTAAAAATGCTTGGCTTATTGATTGTATCCTGCATTTTCACAATTGTTTTGATGAATTATACGAATGTAACAACAGAAATTTTTATTCCATTTACTGATTTTACGCTAACTTTCCCAAAATGGATTTTCATTCCATTTACGATTTTAGTTATGCTAAGTGCAACAAATGCAGTGAATTTAACAGACGGAATCGACGGTTTGGCAGCAAGTGTATCTGCGATTATGATAACCGCATTGTCAATCCTTGCAATCAAACTTGGAAATGTGGAAATATCGATATTTGGTAGCATTGTAGTGGGAACTTGTTTGGGATTTTTAGTTTATAATTTTCATAAAGCAAAAGTGATGATGGGAGATACTGGCTCCTTGCTTCTTGGTGGAGTGGTTTCAAGTATGGCAATTTATTTGCAAATTCCAATCTTTTTGTTATTAATAGCAATTATTCCAATATTGGAAACAACATCGGTTATTTTGCAAGTTTGGTATTTTAAAAGAACAGGAAAAAGACTTTTTAGAATGTCGCCATTGCATCATCATTTTGAATTAACTGGTTGGAGAGAAAACCGAGTTGTTGGCGTATTTTCACTAATTACCTTTATTTTCTCTATCATAGGAATATTGGCAATATAAAATTACCTAGAAAGGAAACTTTTAAGGAAATGGCAAAAAAAATACAAAAAGAAAAAAAGAAATTTAGCCTTTTTACCAAAGGTTCACTCGACTATTTCATTTGGATTACGGTTATGATTTTGGTGGCTTTTGGTTTGGTTATGGTGTTATCAGCAAGCGCTCCTTCTGCTTTAGCGGAATCAAACGGAAAAAGTAGTTATACATACATAAGTAAACAGGCATTTTCAGCGGTTCTTGGGTTAGTAGCTATGATGGCACTTTCGAAAGTAGATTATCATATTTATCGAAAATTAAAATGGATTATCTATATTGTTTGCATTGTTTTCCTAGTGTTGGTTGGCTTTATTGGAACAGGAGCAAATGGAGCCAAACGATGGATTATCATTGCAGGAGTTAACTTTCAGCCATCGGAATTTGCCAAAATTGGATTCATCTTGTTTTTTGCTTCGTTGTTATCTGATGTGAAAGAGCATGGAAAAATCAAAGATTATCGATATGGTTTTATTTATCCCATGATATTTATTGTTCCCATTGTTGGTTCTATCTTGATTTTACAAAATCATTTTAGTGCGACATTTATCATTACTGTTGTAACTGTTGTGCAAATGTTTGTAGCAGGCACAAAAATTAGCCATTTTTTGATAACAGGCTTAATTGGTGGAATATGTGGCGCAGGTGCTTTAATGGTTAAAAATGGTGGTTCAACACTTGGTACAGACTTTAGAAGTACAAGAATTGAAACCTGGCTTGATCCTTTTACAGATCCAACAGGTGATGGGTGGCAAATTATTCAAAGTTGGTATGCCATTGCTTCAGGAGGTTTATTTGGTGTAGGACTTGGCAATAGTAAACAAAAATATTTATATTTACCAGAACCACATAATGATTTTATTTTTTCTGTTTTAGCAGAAGAATTGGGATTTGTGGGTTGTGTGGTTGTTATCTTATTGTTTACCGTTTTTGTGTGGAGAGGTGTTGTGATTGCGATGAAAGCACAAGACAATTTTGGGTGCTTAATTGCGATTGGAATTGTTACGATGTTGGGACTTCAAGCGATGATTAACATTGCTGTTGTAACAGGAACGATTCCAGTAACAGGAATGCCACTACCGTTTTTTAGTTACGGCGGAACATCACTGATTGCAAATTTAATGGCAGTTGGAATATTACTAAATATATCAAGAACGGCAAAGTAAAGGAGAAAATTTATGAGAGTTATTGTTTCAGCGGCAGGCACAGGAGGACATATTAATCCTGCAATTGCTATTGCAAACAAAATACGTCAGAAAAATCCAGATTCAGAAATTATTTTTATAGGAACCAATCACGGTTTGGAAAATGATTTAGTTCCAAGAGCTGGTTTCGAACTAAAAAGAATTGAGGCATATGGTTTGAAAAAGGAAATATCCTTTAAAAATTTGAAGCATATTTTTCAAACCATACGAAGCACGAAGGAAGTCAAAAAAATAATTGATGAATTTAAACCAGATTTGGTTGTTGGAACAGGAGGATATATTTGTGGACCAGTTTTTGCGGCAGCAACTTCCAAGAAAATTCCTGCGGTGTTACATGAAAGCAATGCTTATCCAGGAAAAGCTGTAAAGATGTTTGCTAAGGAAGTAGATTGTGTTTTGGTTGGATTTGAAGAGGCAAAAGAAAGATTGAGTGAAGCAAAAAGGGTTGTGGTTACTGGAACACCAACGAAAATAAAAAAATTAACGATTGCACGTGATGAGCGACAGAAAATTTTGTCTGATTTGGGTGTCAAAAGTGATTTGCCGATTGTATTAATATTTGGCGGAAGTCAAGGTGCGCAGGCAATTAATGAAGCCACGGTTGATTTAATCAAGGCGAAACTGAATAAAGATTATCAAATTATTTGGGCAACTGGGCAAAATCAATATGATGTTGTAAAGGAAAGTTTTGAGAAAGAGTCATTATCGATTAAAAATATCAAAGATGTAAAAGTTGTACCTTATATTTATAATATGGAAGAATTAATTAATTTGGCAGATTTGGTAATTTGTAGAAGTGGAGCGATGACGATAACAGAACTTGCGATTTGTGGTAAGCCAGCTATTTTTGTGCCATTACCATCAAGATCGGCAAACCGCCAAGAGGATAATGCAAGAGTATTGGAAAAATTGGGGGCTGCAAAAATCATTTTAAATCATGAATTAACAGGGGAGAAATTGTCTGGCGAAATTGATGATATTATTAAAAATAAAGCAAAACTGGAAAAAATGGGAAAACTGGCCAATCAGATTGCACCAAATCATGTGGAAGAGAAGATTTATGATGAGATTTTGAAGATTGTTAAAAATGAAACAAAGATTTAAAAATTTTCATTTTACTATTGCAAAAATGAAAAGAAAAGAGTATACTTACTTGAATGAATAAACTTAAGAAGGAGAAGAAAATGGTTGATAAATTAGTGATTGTGGAGTCTCCTGCTAAGGCGAATACAATCAAAAAATTTCTTGGTGGAAAAAGTAAAGTAGTGGCTTCGATGGGGCATATTCGAGATTTGCCAAAATCAAAAATGGGAGTGGATATTGAACATGATTTTGAGCCACAATATATTAATATACGCGGAAAAGCGCCACTCATTAATTCTTTAAAAAAGGAAGCCAAAAATGCGAAACAAGTTTATCTTGCAACTGACCCTGACCGTGAAGGAGAAGCAATTGCATGGCATTTGGCATACATTTTGGGAATTGACCCAAACTCGATTTGTCGTGTGACGTTTAATGAAATTACGAAAGATGCTGTCAAAGAGGCGATTCAAAATCCAAGAAAAATCGATTTGAATTTGACTGATGCTCAGCAAGCAAGACGTGTCTTGGATAGAATTGTTGGTTACAAAATTAGTCCTGTTTTATGGAAAAAGGTAAAACGTGGTTTGTCAGCAGGTAGAGTGCAATCGGTTGCAGTTGCTTTGATTGTGGATCGTGAGGAAGAAATTGAGAAATTTGTTCCAGAAGAATATTGGAATATCAATTTAAAAGCATCAGACAAGAAAACCAAAACGAAATTTGATTGTAAATTTATTGGAAAAGATGGCAAAAAAATCGAACTTCATTCCAAGGAAGAAGTGGACAAGATTTTGGCAGATTTAGAAGGGGCAAAATATAAAGTTGTGGACATTAAAAAAGGCGAGAAAAAGAGAAATCCTGCTCCGCCATTTACGACAAGTACTATGCAACAGGAAGCGTCAAGAAAATTGAATTTTGCGATTAAGAAAACGATGTCTGTGGCACAAGGTTTGTATGAAGGGGTCAAATTACCAGAACAAGGAACAACAGGTTTAATTACGTACATGAGAACAGATTCTACTAGAATTTCAAATGAAGCAAGAGCTGCTTCGAAAGAATATATTGTCAAAGAATATGGTGAAAAATACTATGAGAATCGTTTCTTTAAAACTAAAGCAGAAGCGCAAGACGCCCATGAGGCGATTCGTCCAACTTATGTAGAACTTGCACCAGATAAAATTAAAGAGCATTTGACACCAGACCAATATAAATTATACAAATTAATCTACAATCGCTTTATTGCCAGTCAAATGACGGCTGCTGTGTATGATACACTTGCAGTATCGATTGATGGAAATCACTATAATTTCAGGGCAAATGGACAAACTTTGAAATTCAAAGGATTTATGACTTTGTATGTAGAAGGCGAAGATAACAAAGCCACAGAAGAATTTACGCAGATTCCAGAATTGGAAATTGGAGAAGAGGTTAAAAAGGAGAAAATTGACAGCAAGCAAAGTTTTACAGAGCCACCACCACGTTATACAGAAGCAAGTTTGGTTAAAACATTGGAAGAAAAGGGAATTGGTAGACCAAGTACCTATGCGCCAACAATTACAACTATTTTGGCGAGAAGATATGTGGAAAAAATTCAGAAGCAATTGGCTCCAACTGATTTGGGAAAAATTGTGAATAAATTATTAATTGAGAATTTCTCAGACGTTATCAATGTGGAATTTACGGCAAAAATGGAAGAAGAGTTTGATAAAGTGGCAGATGGAAATGAAAAATGGAAAGCGGTCATTCATGAGTTTTACACACCTTTTGCAAAAATTGTGGAAAAGGTTGATAAAGAATTGGAACACGTTAAACTGGAATATGAAGTTTCCGACGTGCCTTGTGAAAAATGTGGCAGAATGATGGTGATTAAATATGGAAAATATGGAAAATTTTTGGCGTGTCCGGGATATCCAGAATGTCAAAATGCGAAGCCGATTATTGAAACAATTGATGTGCCATGTCCGAAATGCGGAGGCATGGTGCAAGTTCGAAAAACGAAGAAAAAACGTAATTATTATATTTGCGAGAACAATTTTGAAGGAAATGAAAACAGATGTGATTATATTTCTTGGAACAAACCAAAGCCAGGAGAGAAATTTGTGGAAGGGGAAGATGTTTCGGAGATAGAAAAGGAGACGAAGAAAGAAACTAAAAAGAAAACGACAACAAAGAAAAAGCCTGTGGCAAAGAAGAAAGCGACAAAAAAATAAATTGATATAAAATCAAATATAGTATAATAAATGTAAGGAGGCTTAGGTGAAACTGTTCAAATAATAGTTATATATCATAATATCATTTCAAATTTAGTTTTTTGCAAAAAGAGAAATACAGCAATAAAGAAAAAGAAGAAAAAAATGGAGTCTTATGAACAAATGAGAGCAACGCTTGGCGTTGCTTTTTCATTTGTACTTTGGTTATTAAAATATCAAAATGAAAGCTTTTTTCATATTATATATAAATACAATGAAAGGAGCTTTTTTATGGCAAAAATTTTAGTATATAATAATCTTTCAAACCGAATGGAGACATACTACAGAGGTTTATCAGAAGCAATGCCTTATGTTCAAAATCGAACTTTAACAGTGCGAGAGTTTCGTTCGAATAGCAATACAGAAATTTTGTGGACTAGTAGAAATACCATGAATTCATGGAATCGATTTCGAACGCTTTATGGACGTTCGATATATGTCGGATTTGCATTTAAACGTCCATGGGAAGGTGGTCATGCGAACCAATCACAGCATTATGCTGGTGTAGCATTTGATGTAGGACAAAATCTATCTGCAGAAGGAAGACTTTCGATGAGAAATTTGGCGGCAAGTTCGGGGATTTGGACGTATGTGGAGCCAATTAATCTAACCCCTAGATGGGTTCATTTTGACGACAGGACAACAGCAGCAGGCTATCCAACAGTTCGTTATGGTAGCAAAGGAAATTATGTGTGTGTAGCACAAGATTCATTGAATGCTTTAGGTTATGGAACAGGAGGACTAGATGGCATATTTGGAACGCAAACCAGAAATGCAGTTTTAACTTTCCAGAGCAGAAACGGCTTGTCAGCAGATGGAATCTTAGGACCAAATACTTGGGGCAAATTAATGCCACAGGTAAATGGAATAGGAAGAACAAGTACAGTCGTAAATTAACAAGTGGGAGATTTTTCCCACTTACTTTTTTGTAATACTTGACAATTTACATAAAAAATGGTATAATCATAATATAGAGAAATTTAGAATATATGCATTTCTTAACTAAAAAGGAGGAATTATTATGGTAACAGTAAACAATGTAAAAGTACGGTCAGAAGAGGTTGTTAATCTAGAGATACAATTTTATGAGTTGACAGAGGATGGGCAAAAGAGAATCTTTAACAAAAAAAAACAAGATTTTGTTAGAGATGCTTTAAGATCAGAATATCCATCTGTTCGGAAATTTCTTTGGGAGATCAAAGAAAAATGTTCTTCAACTGTTTTAAATATGGCGATTGAAGAATGTTTAAAAATTAATAAGGAAGGGGTACGCGACAACTATGTATCAGGAAAAGATATCATTGATCTTCTGAATGTTCCAGATTTTAGATTAGATAATAAGCTGAGAGTGAGACTTGCTGAATCTGGTGATTGGACTATTAAGCGTTGGGTAGCTCGAGATAGCAAGACACCATTAAATATTCTTAAAAGTACCTTAATGTTTGAATTAGCAGCAACGAGAGTTATAACTTCCAAAGGTACTGAAACTGATTTGTTTGATGAAATCATCTGCAATCGCAATTTTTGGTGGTGTAGAGACATGGAAAGGATAATGAAGAAATATTCTTGGAGAGAAGCTCAAATGATTGTGTTAAGGATTAAAGAACTGGATCCGATGTGGTTGAAAGAAGGAATGCTATAAAAAGAATAAAGAGTAAAGAACTGCTATAATAGCAGACTTTGCTCTTTGTTTTTTATGAATAAAGGAATTCTAACTCGAATATATATAACTATATTTTGGAGGAAATTATGGGATTTTTAGAGATCATTTTAGTGAGCATAGCACTTGCTATGGATGCCTTTGCGGTTGCTATTTGCAAAGGTTTGGCAATGTCAAAAATGAATTGGAAAAAAGCAATGATTGTTGGATTATATTTTGGAATTTTTCAAGCGCTTATGCCAATGATAGGATTTTTTCTGGGAAGCAGATTTGAATCAATTGTGACTAGCATCGACCATTGGATAGCGTTTATTTTACTAAGCATAATTGGTGGGAAAATGATAAAAGATGCTTTTGAAAATACTTGCCAAAATTGTGATGATGACACTAGTCCAAAAGCAATGCTCATGCTTGCAATTGCTACTAGTATTGATGCTTTAGCAGTAGGAATTATGTTTGCATTTTTAAATGTCAATTTAATAGTGGCAACTAGTTCGATTGGAGTGATAACATTTGTGTTGGCAATATTGGGGGTAAAAATTGGCAACATTTTTGGCGACAAATATGAGAAAAAAGCAGAACTGGTAGGCGGTTGTATTTTGATTTTAATGGGAATTAAGATTTTGTTAGAACATTTGGAGATTGTGATGATTTTTTAGGTTATATGCCTTTCATTTTCCGCATAAATTTAGAAGGGGAAATGGGAGGTTTTTTTATGCAGAATAATATTTTAAAGTTGAAAAGGCGAATGTTGGTAATTTTAATTGGTGTATTGGTTGCAAGTGTTATTTTAATTGGGCATACGGGCTATATTCAGTTTGTGCAAGGGCCAGAGTTGCAAGTCAAAGCAAAGGGACAACAAAGTTCAGAAAGAACGGTTACCGCAAGTCGTGGAACCATTTACGATAGAAGCGGAAAAAATATTTTGGCGCAAAGTAGTACAGTGGAAACTGTAACGGTTAATCCAGTTAATATTGCGGCGGAAAATAAGGAAAAAGTGGCTCGCGTTTTATCGGATATTTTTGAGTTGGATTATGAAAAAATTCTAAAAAGAGTCAGCAAAAATAGTTCCATTGAAACCATTGTCAAACGAGTGGAAAAAGCCAAAACAGATGAACTAAGACGTTGGATGCAAGAAAATAATATTTACAGCGGAATTAATATTGATGAAGATACCAAGCGATTTTATCCGCAATCTAGCTTAGCATCTCATATTATTGGATTTTGTGGAAGCGACAATCAAGGATTGGACGGAATTGAGGCAAAGTACAATGATATTTTAACTGGAAAAAATGGCTCCATTTCCAAAATGATTGACGCCAAAGGCAATAATTTTGGAACCGAAGGTGAAAATTACGAACAGCCCTCTACAGGAAATGACTTGATTTTGACAATTGACATGAACATTCAAGCAATTGTAGAAAAATACCTAGAAGATGCCTGTATTGACAATGTGTGTACAGATGGTGGAAATGTCATTATGATGGATCCACGAAATGGCGATATTTTGGCAATGGCGACCTATCCGTTTTATGATTTGAATCATCCATATGAGATTAGTAATCCAGAATTGAAGGAAGTTTGGGAGTTGTTGGACCAAAAACAAAAATCGGAGAGTTTGCAAGGAATGTGGAGAAATAAGGCAATTGCGGATACTTATGAACCAGGTTCTACTTTCAAATTGGTAACAGCCTCAAGTGCATTAGAAGAGGGAATTGCGGAAACAGACCGAGCAGGAGCGTATTGTTGCACAGGTGGAATTGAAATTGCAGGAGTTCGAATTAAATGTTGGAGATATTATAGACCACATGGTTCGGAATCTTTGAGAGAAGCATTGATGAATTCGTGTAATCCAGTATTTATTGGATTGGGACAGAAAATTGGTGTGGAAAAATATTATAATTATTTGGAGAAGTTTGGCTTTTTGAAGAAGACAGGAATTGACTTGTATGGAGAGGCCAAAAGTATCTTTTTAGCGAAAGAAAAAGTGGGACCGGTTGAACTTGCTACGATTAGTTTTGGTCAAAGATTTGAGGTTACGCCAATTCAAATGATTACGATGGTGTCTACGATTGCTAACAAAGGGGTGTATGTTCAGCCACATTTAGTAAAGCAAATCAGGAATTCGGAAACAGGTGAAATGCAAACTCTTTCACCAATGTATGGCGAAAGAGCAATTTCGGAAGAAACGGCAAACAATGTTTTGAGCATGATGACATCGGTAGTTAGTGAAGGAACGGGAAAAAATGCAAAAGTGCTAGGATACAATGTTGGCGGAAAAACGGGAACTTCAGAAGATGGAGTCAATACAGGAAAATATGTAACGTCGTTTATTGGAGTTGCGCCAACGAATGATCCACAGATGACAATTTTGGTGACGTTGTATAATCCAACAGGTGAAGGAGGACACCAAGGAGGTGCGTGGGTGATTTTGACAACACATTGGGGAACTATTGAAAAATTAAGGATGGTGTGAGTTAGCAAATTAGAGAAAAGAGCGATGAATGAAGTCGCTCTTTAAAAATATAAAATTTAAAGAATAGTAGGTTAAAGAGTTTAACACAAATAATAAGAATAATGAAATCACACGGGATGAGAATGATTTATAAAGTAGTAGAGTAAAGTTTTTATTTGACATTATTTCTTAAAATAGTGTATAGTTAGAGTAATGATAGATAGGGAGGATATTTATGCCATCATTTACAATACATTTAGCAGTTGCTAAAAAATATTTAGAAACTCATCAAGAGGAAAATGAAGAAGAATTTTATAATGGAGTAATCGATCCAGATTTGAAAGATAAAAAGACATCTCATTATGGACAATATTCAAGTACGCCAGACTTAAATCAATATTGCAGAGAAGTGGGGCTAAATAGCAGTTATAATCGAGGGTATTTTCTGCATTTATTAACTGATGATTTGTTTTATAATAAGTATTTAGAAAGATTTTCGACTGAAATATACAATGATTATAATAAAATTAATCGAGCGATTGTAGATAGATATGGGCTAGAAATACCAAATAAAATAAAGGATTTGGTAAAATTTGAGAGTGGAGAAACTAGACTACTAGATTTTGATAGTATCTGCAAATTTATTGATACAGTTGGAAATATTGATTTAGAAAATTATAAACAATCTAGAATGCAAGATGAGCAAGAACAAGAAGTTAAATAAGTGTCGAATTATGTCGATAAAATGAACTTGATTTATTTAAAAGTAAAAAATATAATAAATATGTAAAAATGGAGGAAAAAATTATGCCATCGTTAGTAATGTATTTAGCAGTAGCTAAAAAATATATGGAAAAACATCCAGAGGAAAATGAAGAAGAATTTATTGAGGGAATATTAGCACCTGATAGAAAAAGAAATTTAAGAGCCGAAAAAGCAAGATTACATTATGGAGAAGAAACATCACATAGACCTAATTTAAATAGATATTATCAAGAGGAAGGTTTGAATAATAGCTATAATCGAGGTTATTTTTTAAATTTGCTTACTGATTATTTATTCTATAATAAATATTTAAAAGAATATTCATCAGATATATTTTATGATTTCAAGAGAATGAACAAACGCATTGAGGAAAAGTATGATGTCCGTGTCCCTGAAGGATTAGAGAGTAGAGTAAGATATAAAGAAGGAGATTTAAAAGCAATTGATGAAGAATCTGTATATAATTTTATTGATACGGTTGGACAATTGGATTTAGAACAATACAGAGATGTAAAACCTTATCAGGATAACAGCGATTTGAAGATTATTGGCTTAAAAGAAGGATTACTATTTCAACAAAAGGGAGCATCACCATTAAATCAACTTAATGAAGCATATTTTTATGGATTTGAGAATAATTATGGAGTTTTAATTCAAAGAATAATAGGATATGCTGAAACAGATGGGGCAAGAGAAGGGCTTTATCAAGTTAGTCCAGTTGGAATAGCAGTAAAGCCCAGTAGAATATTAAATTTACGTCCAACTGAAATTGCAGAAATTCGAGAAAGATTGACACCAGAAGAAAGAGAAATTGTTTTTAAAGAATGTGAAGAAGGTTTGGGAAGATTAATTAGAAAAGATATAGGTTTTAATTTCCAAGAAATGAGTAAAGATGATATTAAATTATTATTGAAAACAATAAAAGGCTTACCAACAAGAAATCCCAAAAAACAAATAACAGATAGCGGGCTTAATATGGATTATTTAAAAATGGATAATATAGAAATTGAATAAAAGAGGGGAAAGATGGGAAAAGCATATACAACAGAAAAAGTAAAAAAGTTTCCAATAGAAAAGTATTTAGATAAACAAAAGGATATAAAAATTATTATTAATAGGAATGAAAATGCAGATATTGAGTGCGAAATATCTGCACCTAATATAAAAAGTACCAAATTGTTGAACAACTTACAGAACTTACTACATTCTAATTATGATATCGACAGTAATGTATTAAGAGGAATGTTAGAAGAACAATATAATGAAGAAAATATATTTGATTTAGAAATAGACAGGTTTGGAATATTAGAATTAGACCTAGATAATAATACGATATCAGTCCCAAGAATACCAGTAGCTTTAAAAAATCTTATGTGTCAAAAAGAAAATTTGAAATTTGATGATTTAAGTTATATCGAAAAATCACAAAGCATAAAAACTGACTTACATAGCCATTACACAGCAATGTTAGATCCAGAAAAACTAATTGCTTTGGGATTAAAACATAATGTAAGTTATCCTATTTCTCATATATATGCTTTGGGATTAAAAATTCCAGATGAAAAAAGACAAGAAATTGAAGCACAAATTGGCGAATTGTATGGGAACGAAATATTAGAACAAATTAGAAATAATAATGGTAATTGGAAAGAAATAAAAGACCTATTTGTAGACAATGAAATCAATATTAAACCTATTTCTTTTAAAGACTTAATCATTGGAGAACCAAGCGAAGATAAAAGTGAAAATTTTAATAAAATTCTTCGCAGTTGTTCACTACCGCGAGGAGCACAAAATACCTTTACAGACATGAAAGATACTTATACGAACAGAGCGCCATTTACAAATGCATGGGGTAAAAAATTTGATGAAAATTTGTATAGTGAAGTATTAGAGTCCAATAATCTTTCAAATGATGTAAAAGAGATATTTGAAAGAATGTGTGATGATAGACAACATCCAGATTTTAAAGACAATAATTTACAAGAAGATATGTTGCTTTGGATTGCAAGAGATGCAAGAGAAGAAGGAATTGACTATATAGAGATGTCGCATAATGCTTTATCAAATGAGAAAAATCAAAGATATTTAGATACCTACAATAAAATAATGGATAAAGTTGAAAAGGAAACTGGAACAAGACTGCGAATGTTAGTTGGTATCAGTAGAACAACATCTTATGGTAAATTTAAAGAAAATTTTGAAAATATTAAACAATCTCTAAATTCAAAATATGTCGCAGGAATTGATGTTTTGGGAGAAGAAACTAATGCAACGAAAAAGTTTGAAAAAATATTGGCTACTATGACAAAATATGCTTTGAACAAAGACCCAGATATGGTAATTCGAGTTCACGCAGGCGAAACCGATTCCTATGAAGCAAATGTATTAAAAGCAATTGAAGTTGTTTATCAAGAATACTTGAACAAATTAGAAACGAATCCGAAAAATGCAAAAGATGTAAAAAAGCCTAATTTGCGAATAGGACATGGACTACATGGTATTGCGGAAGAAATGAAACCGATTGATAAAAATTCTAATATGAGAAGGATAATCGAAGGATTATCTAAATTTGGTGTTTTTAAAAACAAGGACAGATTACCAGAAAACATGAGCTTGCTAGACTTCATGGCAGAGATGGAAACCATTATAATTGAAAGATGTATGTCTTCAAATGTTCTTTTAACTCATGAGAATGCATTAGGGAAAGAGCCACTAAAAACATATATGGATAATGGAGTAAAATGTGTATTAGGAACAGATGGAGCAGGTGTTTATGGGACAAGTTCACAAGAAGAAGTATTGTTTGCAACAACAGAAGGAATTAACGAAGATTATATTGATATGATTTGCGAAACAGAAAGAGAAGTAATTGAAAGAAGTAAAGCTAGGGAAGAATATATTGAAAATAAAAGTGTTGATGAAATGCAAGAAGATATTGAGAATATATTAAAAGGGGAAGTTAAAGATAGTATAAATTTAGAGCCTCACAAGGCAAAAGTAGATATATTTAAAGAATTTCCAAAAGATGATACAAGAACAGCGGTTGTAGTATCAGGTGGGAGTTTTAACAAATACGATAAGGAAGATAACTATTTACATTCTCAAATGAATGGGCAAGATGAAGAAGTATTAAAAAACATGATAGATGTATTAAATCCAGAAGAGAATATTTTTGTTATAGGTGGAAGATTAGAGGCACAAGAAAAGCGATTAGTAGAATTATTAAGTGAAAAAAATCAAGAAAATGAAAGAAATGGAAAGTCAAAATTTGAAGTGTTTATGGCGACCAAGAGTTTTGTTGAATTATCAGTAGAAAATCAAGCTATGGTAAAACAATATGGAATAAAAGTTGTTGAAAGCGGGCAAAAAGAAGAATTTGAAACTTACAAAAGATTAGAAAAAGACATATTTTTAAATGATGAACGAAAAGCTGATTTGTTAGTATTTGATGGTTATCAGCAGGCACAAAATCTTTTAAGTGTAGCGAATAGAGGTGAGCAAAATCGTACATTTTATGGTGGAGAAAATATCAATGAAGGTCTTAATAGTAGAAGAAAAATATTAGATGGAATTGAAACATTGAGTTCTTCAAAAGTAGATACTAGTCGATTTTTTGGGAATTCAATTAACAATAAAAATCTAGTAGGAAAAAACGTTACAGATAATGTTAATAAAGAAACTACAGAAAGAATAAATGGAATAGATGAAAAACAAGTTGAAGGAGTAAGTTTGAATGACTGATTCATATTCAAGAGCTTGCACAGAAGTTTTAGTATTATTAAAATATTATCTAAAAGATGATGATTATAATAAGATACCAAAAGATGTGATTGCTTTTTATGAAAAGAATAAAGATATAAATTATCAATATGAAGTAAATAGCAATGTGCCGTTAGAGGAACAAGAAATTTCTGAAAAAGCAAATGCTATTATAATCAATATATTCAGAGATTATTTTGCAACTGAAACGCAAAAAGAGAAATTAGAGAACATATTAATTAATAATGATAAAATAATTGAGGAAAGAAAACGAGAAAAATACAATCTAGATAATTTATTTAAGAATAACAAGACTGAGGAACAAATTCAAGAAGATCAACAAAGTGAAAATGTTCAGATGATTGAATATAAAGAAGAAAATGTTTTTGGCAAAATTTTGAATAAAATAAGAACAATATTAGATAAACTACAAAAGAAGATTATAAAGAAGTGATGAGAGAAACAAGGAAAAAAGATATTAAAAAACTTAAAATAGAAGAATCAAAAATCGATGTATTTTGTGAAGAAAGTACATCATTTTTTTGATTGTCAAATGTCGAAGTTCTAAAGAAAAAGATAAAAATATATGGTAAATTAATTTAAAAATGTAACAAAATTTTGTCTCTCGGAGAGCAAAAAGGGTTTTAGGGATTTTCCCTAAACAGCAAAAAGGGGGTCTGTACCCCAAGCTGGCGAACTTTGGGCATTAAAAATGCCAGCAAAGTTGACGCATTAATTCACAGATACGAAATCAAAGATTTCGATTGTGATTTTATTTCGGAGTAAAAAATTTGCTCTTTATATTTATGCTCCACTTGCGCTAGCATAAATATTTTTAAAAAATTTCAAAAAGAGCGCTGACAAAATAAAAATTATACGTTATAACATGATTAATAATTAATTATTAAGTGTATACACATATTAAAAAATGGAGGTAAGAAATGAAAGAATGTTTTTTGTATGACGTGGATCGATAGAATTTTGTGAGGCGATAAGTCAACTAAAATGCGATTTGAAAAATAATAATCAAATGTATAGGGATATTTTTTATAAAATTGAGAGAATGAAGATGAAATATCCAGTTGTTAGAAATATTTTGGAGGATGAAGAAGCAAGTCAAATGAATTTGGAAGAAAGTTTGGCATTGTTGAAAGTGATAAATTTGTATAGAGAGCTATTTAGGATGGAGGAGTATGAAATATTTTGTTTGGGATGTCGAGAAAATTTTGAGTATTTGAGGAGGATTGAGGTGATTTGAAATGGTAGGTTGATAAAGTATAAAATGAATTTTTGAATGGATGTATTTTAATGATGGAAAATCCTAGTTGCAGTTTAGTTGTGATTGGGATTTTTTAATTTAGAAAATCGTTCGATAAAATTTGAGAATTTTTTTTAAAATTAAAGTGTTTATATAGCATAAAAGAAAAATATATGATAAAATACAATAAAATAATTATAATTTAAGAGAGCAAGTGTTATGGAAGAATTGATGAAAGAAATAAAACAATTTAATGAGGAAAGAGATTGGGATAAATTCCATTCTCCAGAAAATTTAGCAAAATCAATTTCAATTGAAGCGGGAGAATTATTAGAATGTTTTCAATGGGACAGTGAAAATTATAATAAAGAGGAAGTATGTGAAGAACTTGCAGATGTATTTACATATTGTATTCAAATGTCTATGAAACTAGATGTAGATCCTAAAGAAATAGTATTAAAGAAATTAGAAAAAACAAAGAAAAAATATCCAGTAGAAAAAGCTAAAGGAGTAAGTACGAAATATAATAAATTATAAAAAGTTATAAATGTAGAGATATAAAAGTAGGAGAATAAAATTATGAAAGTAGCAGAGCCAATTATTAAAAAGATTCAAGATAATATAGATTCTTTAAGTTTATTTGAACAGGAAATTTTTAAATTAGATGATGATAAAATGAAAGATATTATAATGAGATTTCCTGTAGTATATATTCATAATTGGAAAAATAAAAATAAGTATGAAGTATATGTAGGTGAATCAAACGATATTGTTCAAAGAACAAAACAACATTATAATAAAATGAAAAAAGAAGATGAATGGCAATATAATTTGTCAGATGGAAAAGCCAATTTATATGTTATAGGACATGAACATTTTAATAAATCTTTGACAATGGATATAGAAACAAAGCTAATTCATTATTTAACGAGTGTTGAAAATATAGTTAAAGTACATAACGGAAGAGACAATCCACAAAAGCATTACTATCCAGTTGAAGAATTTGATGATATATTTACAAAAGTATGGAAGAAACTTAGAAAAGATAACAAAGAAATATTTCCTTTAGAAAGTTCTATTAAAGATTCAGCTATTTTTAAAGCATCTCCATTACATAAACTTACAGAGGAACAACAAAAGGCTAAAGAAAAGATTTTAGAAAAAATAGGTAATGCATTAAGAAATAATAAGAGAGGACAACTAATTTTTGTTGAGGGAGAAGCTGGAACAGGAAAAACAGTATTAAATAGTAGTACATTCTATGAATTATTTTGCAGATATGAAGATGAAAAGAATGATAATTCAAGTGATTTACAATATGAAACATCAAATTGCTTTCTACTAGTAAACCATGATGAACAAATTACAGTATATAGACAGATTTTTGATAAGTTAGGAATTACCGATAAATACGGACAAGTTGTAGATAAACCTACTCCTTTTATAAATAAACATTCAATTGATAATCCAGTAGATGTTGTTTTTGTTGATGAGGCACATTTATTATTAACACAAGGAAAACAGTCTTATCGAGGTAAAAATCAACTAAAAGATATTATAGATAGAGCCAAAGTAGTAGTTGTAATGTTTGATGAAGATCAGATTTTAACAACAGAACAATACTTGGAATATGAAAAGATAGAAGAATATAGAAACGAATCTTCTAAAAATGATAATTATATTAAGCTTGAGAATCAACTTAGAATGCATGCTAATGAAGAAGTAGTAGACTGGATTAATTCATTTACTAAAGAAGGAATAATAAAGGCTATGCCATATGATTTAGGTTCTTATGATATAAAAATATTTGATGATCCTAAAATATTGGATAAAGAGATAAAAAATAAAGCTTTAAATGACAAATCAAAATTATCAAGAATAATTGCGACTTATGATTGGCCATATAAGGACAATCATGAAAGTTGCCCAGATAAATATTGGGAAGTAAAAATAGGTAATTGGCACAAACCATGGAATAGAGAATTAGAAAAAGATTTAGATAGAAAACAAAAAAGAAGTATAAAAAATCTTGCTTGGGCAGAGCAACCTCAAACAATTAATGAAATTGGTTCAACATATACAATTCAGGGATTTGATTTGAATTATGCAGGTGTAATTCTTGGACCATCTGTAAAATATAGAAATGGACATATTGTTTTTGATTCAAGTGAGAGTTGCAATGAAAAGGCTACTAGAAACAGAACATTATCTGATGGGACTTCACAAAAGTTTGGAGAAGAATTGCTTAAACATGAAGTAAGAGTTCTTATGACACGTGGTGTTAATGGTTTATACATATATGCATGTGATGATGAACTAAGAGAACAACTTAAAAAGTGTACGGGTAATTATTTAGAATATAAAATTGATGAAGATGAGAATGAGAGAGAATTATTAATGGTTGCTGAAGATGCAGAAGAATATAAATACGAATAAATCATAAGATTCAAGGAGATTGCTATGAAAATTAAATGTTTAATATGTGGAGATACAATTGAATCTAAGAGAGTACATGATTTAGTTAGTTGTAAGTGTGATAGTTGCTATATAGATGGAGGACGAGATTATTTACACTTCGGAGGAAAAGACTTCGATAAAATTTTAATTATTTTTGATGATGGTACTGAAATCTTGGCTAGTGACGAAATAAATTATCGAAGAAAATATAAAGAATGGGAAAATCAAAAATACTAATTTGCTATATGTAATTTTAGTATTTATAATATCTACTGTTATAATCAAGATTGATTCTACATTATGGATAAATGTTTTTGAAGTAATGATCACAGTATATTTTACAATAATTTATGAGGAGATGAAGTCTATGAAAATATTTTCACACGGTGTTAGCTCTGGTATATGTGTAGAAACAAATGTGATAATAAGTAGATATAATACTAAAAATATATAGATTAGAGCATTAGGTTCGATTCCTAATCTACACACCAAGCAGACAAGAAAGTCTGCTTCTTTTAATTTAAATTGAAAATAATAAATACAAAAAAGGTACTATTTTTATAACGAAAACATAGAATATTATATAAAGTTTTACAAAAATAATATAAAATGTATTAAAAATAATTGACTTATACTTAAAAGTGGTGTAAAATAGTATGGAAAAGTTCAAAAATGATACAATATTATAGGAGGTTGATAAAATGTTCACATATGTAAAAGCTAAAAACTTTAAATCATTAAAAGATATAGAGTTCAATTTAAATAAGACAAAAACAAAAACAAATCAATTTATATCTATATATGGTGAAAATGGAAGTGGAAAAACCAATATTGTAGAATTATTTAAATTATTACAACAATCAACAATGTCAAGAGCAACAGATATTGTGATGAATAAGATGCCAAAAGAATTTTGGAAAATACAAGAAGAAATGTCAGATCAGTTACCAACAGAAATAAGACAAATTTTCCAATTATCATTTAATCTAAAAGAATATAGAATGTTAGATGAAGAAGAACCAACTGAAATTGAATATGGTTTCAAAATTAATGATAATGATGGATTTTATTATATAAAATTTGATGATGAAATTATAGAAGAAAAACTATATTATATGGCTGGAAAACAAAGAGCATATCTATTTCAAATAAATAAAGAAAATAGCAAAATTATTAAAAACTTAAATAAAAACATATTTATTAATGAAAAATATAATGAAGAATTAATCGATGGAATTGATAAGTATTGGGGCAAATATACTTTTCTATCATTATTATCATTTGAAGCAATAGAGAAAAATAAAGACTATATAGATAATAATATATCTAAAAATATTATGGAAGTAATAGATAAAATTTGGTCAATGACAGTACATGTTGATAAAGGTGCTTTAAAAATAATACCAGATGGTTTTGTAAAAGTAAGAAAATTAGACAATATACAAAAAGGAATTGTAAAAAAGGATAAGTTATCAGAAATAAAGAAATATGAAAATGTTTTAAATATATTTTTTACACAAGCATATGCAGATATAAAAGAAGTAAAATACAAAATAAATGAAAAAGAAGACAGAATCCATTATGAATTATATTTTTATAAAATGATAGGAGGACAGATAAAGTCCATTCCTTCTAGACTTGAATCAGATGGAACAACAAGAATACTAAATCAATTTGATACAATAATAGGTTCATTGTTAGGAGAAACAGTTATAATAGATGAAATAGATAATGGAATACATGATGTACTGATGAAAAATATTATAATGTCAATAAAAGATGAGATAACAGGACAATTGATAATAACAACACATAATACACTTTTATTAGAAATATTACCAAAAGAATATATCTATATATTGTCAACAGACTATAATGGAAACAAAACAATAAATTCTATAAAAGAATATGGAATTAAAATACAAAAAAATAATAATGCTCGTGATTTATATTTTAAAGGAGTCTTTGGAGGAATTCCAACAACAGATTATATTGATTTTGAAGAAATAAAATATGCTCTAGAAGATTCGGAAGATAATGAGGAAAATGCTGATGGTGAGGAAACTTAATTACTGCAAAGGAATTATAATAGCACATGGAAAAAGTGAGCTTCTTTTAGCAGAGCATATAAAAAGCAATTTACATTTGCCTATAGAAATATATGCAGAAAGTAATGGAAAAACGAGCATACAAATAGATAGTTTAATGACTGTATTAGGAAATAATGTTTTTAAGAATAAAAGAGTATTTAATCAAAAATATGTAGTAGAAGAAGAAAAAGGAATACTAAAAAATTTTTCATTAATGCCAATAATGGACTTGGATGATACCAATGAAGATAGAAAACAGAAATATATTTCAGGAGAAGTGTTTAAGAATCATTGGTTAAGTCCTTACATAGTTCCAATTTGGAATAAAAGTAATCTAGATGAAGTGTTGCTAGATTTGAGACTTATAGATAAACTACCGAATAATAAAGAGAAGGGAAAGGTATATAGAGATTTGTTCCCAACAAATAAAGGAGAATCAGGATATGAATGCACAATATCTGAGGGAGTTTCCATACTAACGTCTAGTCTTGATTTTGAAACATCAAAAGAAATAAATGGACATGGTGTATTTACAAATTTATTATTAGAAGGTTTAAAAGGTGGCGCAGCCAATATTAATGGAAAAATAACACCAAGTAGTATTTATGCATATATTGACCAAGCGTTAGGAGACTGGGAACAAAGACCAATATTTAAAACAAATGTTAAAGAATTTAATTCAATTAGAGAAATAGAACCACAAGTGCCAATTAGTATTATTAGAAATCTAACAAAGTATTTTAAAACTCCACAAGAAGAGTTTAAGTTAGATCCATCATTTGAATATACTAATGCAATTAATATAGAACACAAAGTTATTGAGCCATATGCAGATGAAAGAAATGTTACAATATTTAAAGAACTACAGAAGCTGGCTGGTGTGGGATTAATAGTACCAGTAGATGAGGAACATATGTATTTTGCTGCTATGAATTCTAAGTCATGTAAACTTACAGCTCTAGGATATCATTACTGGAGACTTGTAGATAAAAAACAAATATAGGGAATGGAGGTGATATAATATGTCTAAAAAAAGAACATTTATAAGTTTTGATTATGACAATGATTCTGATTTAAAAACATTATTAGTAGGACAAGCAAGAAATGAAGATTCTCCTTTTGAGATAACTGATATGTCAATAAAGGAAGCGATTGACACTAATTGGAAAGCTAATGCTAGAACTAGAATAAAGGGATGCGATGTTGTTGCTGTGATTTGTGGTAAACATACAGATGAGGCAACTGGAGTCTCTGCTGAGGTCTCAATAGCACAAGAAGAAGGAATTCCATATTTTCTTTTACATGGAAGAGCAAATGAAGTTTGCAAAAAACCAAAGACTGCTAAAACATCAGATAAAATATATAATTGGACATGGAATAATTTAAAAGCTTTAATTAACGGTGGCAGATAAATTAAATTTAATATTATCATAAAAGTGTGAAAAAGAGAGTATAGAAAAAGTTGTGTAAAAAATCCTTCCGTGATAAAATAAAAAATA
>CANEDP010000016.1 GCA_947426305.1 uncultured Clostridia bacterium
TACTATATTTTTATTACAACGGTTCTAAAATTTTAGGATTTATGGGTGACAAGTCAATTTACATTCTACTATATTTTTATTACAACTAGTTTCAATAAAAAAATAAATGAACTAGAAGAAGAATTTACATTCTACTATATTTTTATTACAACACCATGATAGGTTGAGTTATTATGTTAACCTAGACAATTTACATTCTACTATATTTTTATTACAACAGGCTTTCCCAAATCCTATATTTTCCTCTGTTTTTATACCCAATTTCTGTCGATCATATGATTTTCAAAAAAAATAAAACTATCATTTTCAACCTTAAAATCAAAAAGCAAGTGATACAAGCCTTTTTACCATCTGTCGTCCTCTCTGCATTTTTACACGATTAGTCATCGACAGATTACTTTACTATAAAAAATTAGAAGTTTTATCTTCCTCAACTTTTCCTATAAATTCTTTATCTAGCCATTTCTGACTTCTACTTTTAAAAAGAATCACAGAATCTAAATTATGTCGCACATATTTATCTAATTCTTTGTTTAATGCCAAAACTTGCGAATCTAACAATTCTCCTTCAAAAACTGAATTTTGTATATGTGTTAAATATTTCTTACAAGTTTTGAAAACTTTTCTTAACACTTTCTGCCCTTCTTTTTCCTCCAAATTAATATCATACACCAAAATCACATACATTTCCTACCACCACATTTTAAACCCTTCATATTGATTTTCACCTAACAAATGTTTTATTAATTTATAAATTTCCAAACGAATTAAATATTCATAACTTACTTCTCTTTCAAGGGTTCTATGCTTAATCGTAGTTTGCAATTTGCTATCAAATTGCTTGGTAATTTCTTTTCTGGCATTATCTTTTATATACAAAAAATTTAAATCTTTTTCAAAATCCTTTTCTGTTATTTGTTTTTTATTAAGCATTGAAAAAATCAATCTGTCTGCAATAATTGGTTTGAATATTTCGGCAATATCTAAGCATAGCGAAAATCTTCTTTCGGATGGTTCATGCAAATAACTTATGGTAGGATTTAATTGGGTTTTATATATTTCACTCAATACTCGTGTATAAACAAGCGTATTTACATAAGAGATTAGAGAATTAATGGCGTTGTCTGGTGGATTTTTTACTCTTTTTTCAAATTGAATATCTTGATTAATAATCTCATTCCATGAATCATAATACACTTTTCGAATATTTCCCTCAATTCCCATTAACTCGGCTACCCCTTTGCATTTAGGAATTTCCTTTCTTAATGCTTCAATTTGTAACATAGAATCATTTACATTTTTTCCTCTGGAATGATAATAATTTAAATTTCTATGAATATTGTATGAAGCAGTATCAATAAACGCCTTGGCAATTTCAGCTCTTTTGTTTCCATCTGTATAATGCTCGACTTGCTTTACAAGCAATTTGCCAGAAACCAACTGTTCTTTGGGATAATATGTTCCTGTATAAAATCCATAATAATTGAAAAAATGCACACGGATTCCATATTGCGATAGAAATCCCAGCAAAGTCGTGTTAAAATCAAATTCTGTCATTACATAAATGTCGTCAACTCTTTCAACTGGAATGACTTTTTTGGAATTGTCTTTGTATACAATCTCTAAGGTATTATCTTTTCTTTGCAAGCGTCCACTTTTATATAAATAAAATGATTGTTTCATGGTGAGCCTCCTTATACATAACACAAATCAAAATAAGCGCATTTCTTGCAAAATTTTGCATTTAAAACCTCTGGCGGTTTGTCCAAATTACTTATTTCAATAATATTTTCTTCTATTCTTTTTAACACCTCTTTATCTTCCTCTTCAAGAAATATTTGCTTTGTTTGTCGAAGAAGTGGATAGTTAATTTCTGCCATAATATTTTTCACACCATGCTCTTCTAAATAGTACATATAATATTTTACCTGCCAAATTCCTGCTTCTTCAATTGATTTAGTTTTCTTTACTTCGTGCAAAACAGCGCCATTTTCAATGAAATCAATGTTTACTGTGTTGTCAATTAAAATTCTCTTTTTTTCGCGTGAATAAGTGGTTTCATCAATAATTTTTCCAATGGAAACTAATTCACTATTTTGTTCCATATTAATCTGAGTCAAGAAATACCATAGTTTTCTTTGGCAAATGAAGTAGTAGTAGACCATCAGACCAGTTATATTCATTAAAAACTCCTTTTATCCCAATTTTCATCTTCTGTTTCTTGCAATATCAGACCTTTTTGTTGATTGTATTTCATATCAATCAATGCTATTTCTTTTGTTTCTACTCCTGGAATGTCTGTAATGTAATCTGCCAATTTTCTGCTTTGAAACATACTTATATTGGTTGTTAATTTCATTATTTCTCTTTTTATTTCGCCTTTTTCTTTAAAGTTTTTACACATTTTATATTTTTCAAATAATTCAATATTTTCCTCATAAACACTTTTGGGAACAACTGTAACATTTTCAATATTTCTCAATAACTTCTGTGCATCTGATTTATTTACGTCATAATCAACTATGTTATTTAGCACATTCATTCCAGTTTCAAAATCTCTCAAAAATTCCGTTCCTTCTAGCATCTCTCTTGAATATAATTGATCAACTAATTGAATTTTATCGTTTTCTTCTAAAATTTTGCCATCATATTTTTTTAATAAATCGATACTATTTTGATGAATCTGCTGATGATACACAGCATCTTTTCCAATCCCACTACTATTCTTTGTATAAATAAACACATTCGGATTTTGCTCTCTATATTCTCTATTTCTGTAACATCTTCCTAGTCTCTGAAATAAACTGTCCAAGGTTGACATTTCTGTCAATAAATAATCAAAATCAATATCCAAAGATGCCTCTACAATCTGAGTTGTAATCCAAATTCCATTTGCATTTTCTGTTTTTGAAAAATCTCGAATTTTATTTTCTTTCTCATTCCTATCTTGCATAATAAATCTCGAATGCAATAAATGAACATTTTCACAACCGAATTCTTTCAATTTCTGATAAACTTCAATTGCTTTATTTACTGTATTTACAATGATTAAAGTTTTGGAATCTCTCGATTTTTCTGTAATGTTTTCCAAGTCATTCATGATTTCCCTATCTTGCAACTGAATTTTATGTCTTTTTACTGGTTTGATAAATTGACCATATTCAAACTTAATACCCATTTTTTCTAATTCTTCTTTATAAATTCTAGGAAGCGTGGCTGTCATAATCATGAATTTTCCACCTAGATTATGAATCATTTGAATTCCTTTTAAGATAACTGCTACAATTTCAGGAGAATACGCTTGGATTTCATCGATTATTATTTTCGAATAAGCAAGTGTTGCATATATTTTTTCATATCCTTTATACTTAAAAACAAATGGAAAAATTTGGTCAATTGTACAAGCCGTTATTTTTTTGTATAAATTTTTCGTTTGATGATAAATATTTTCTTCATTTTCAAGTTCTTGTCTACTTTCTATATATTCCAAAGCAGTTGAATGCAATAGTCCAATATGCTTATAATGAATATTTTCCGTTATTCGATCATATATGCTATTGATACTAATTCGTATTGGTAATGTAAAAAATGTCTTTTCCTTGTTGGACCAAATAAGCGCAGCTTCTGTTTTTCCCATTCCTGTTGAACCAATTACCAAAAGATTTTTCTCCTGATTTTTCTGGGTAAATTGTTGCAAATCATTTAATTCATGTCCATTTTCGTACAAGGCACTTTGGGTAAAATCTGCTACCTTTTCGTCTGTTATTTCCTCAACATCCATTTGAGCAGAACTGCTGTGATCCAATCTATGGAGCAATCCTTTTAAGAGACAATATTCATTATATTGTTCATCTGTTTGAACAATTCTTTTTCGAATATAGCGAATATAAATTGGTGAAAGATTCTCATTTATTTCGAACTTCATTTCTTCTTTAATTGACTCTAATTGTGGTTTGATATCCTTTTCGATAATTTCAGAAATTAATACATTATCCACTTCCTTATTTTCTCTTTCATGATGATAATAAATTACCTGATAAACCAATTTTCGTTCTTCTGCTGATAACCCTAAACTCTCTATTGGAACAAACATGGGTGATAACTGCTCATGCTTAATATGATACTCAAACTTTGATTCAATTGTAGGTTCTCCTATCTTATTTCTGATTACATTTTGAAAGGCAGAAAACACCTTTCCAACATCGTGATACTTACAAACAATTTCTAATAAATAAAAAAATCTTTCCTTATCAATCTTATTCGTCTCTAATATTTTATCTTGATAAGCACTTTTCAATTTTTCTAAATTGCTTAGTAATCTATCCGTATGTTCTTTTATTGTTTCTCTTGAATCTGATTTAGCATAATATATTTTTTCCATAAATCTCCTCTTCTATCGGCATTCACACCAATATACAAAATCTCCATTGTCATCTTGAAAAACTTCTAATAAAGATTCATTTGTGTGTTTTTCAATGTATTTCACATCTGCTTTATGCCAATTTCTTAATTCATTTTTTATGGTATACACTGTATTTAACCTATAATTAATTCCGTCCAACTTCCTCATCAGTCAATTCTACTGGAACATAAGCATTATAGGTATTGATAAATTGATTATATACTTTTTTGGGTTCTGTTATAATTTTTACTTCATCCACTCTTACCAAGTCTTCATTTCTTCCAAGTGTAAATGTTTCTTTTCCATTTATAATATTTTCATAAATCTTGTCTACCGTTTCATCATCAGACTTCATATGAATTACCAAATTCACATTTAATAATTGATGTACATTCCTTGGCATTGCTGTAACTTGGTCTTTTCCTTTAAACATCCTTAAATTTTGATAATTACTAAATATACTCTCATAATTACCCTGAATCGAAATATCCATCGGATGATATTCATTTAATCCTGCACCAAGAATTTTATGAAACATTCCAATCATCGTAGAATATGGCGGAAGCGGATAACTTTCTGCAACTTTAAATGCAAATGGCTTTTTGTAACACGCTGTTTCTTGAAATAATTTCAATTTTAATATTTTCAAGTTTATCACCCTTCCACTATTTATAATATTCTTTGACATCATTTTCTAAATTTTCAAAAAATTCTTGTACATTGCTAATTTTTCCTAGAAATACATCCTCGATTTCTTTTTCATTCTCAAAAATATTTTTTACAATTCCGACTTTAGTGTCTTGTTCTATACAGTTTTCTCCGATTTTCAAATTCATAGTATCTTCTAAAATGTTGGTATTAATAGCAAAACCATTCTCCATGTTTTCTAATTTAATTCTTCCCAGAAAATATGGTGTATTTAAATTATACAATCCACCAATCACAAATACTGGACTTAAGTTTTCTTCTCTTCCACGAATTTCTCGATTCAATACTTTCAAAATTTCCAATAATTGAGTTACTCTTTTTTCTTTTTCATTGTTACTTAATTCAATGTTTCCATCTACGCCAATTTTCTGCAAATCAATCGTTACGGTATATGTATAATAACTCAAATGTTGTTCAACATTTGCTAAATTAGGAAATTCATTGATTCGGTCTGCCAACCCTTTATTGTTCAAGAAATCCATATCACTTTTATACTCTTCCAAAGAAATCGCATTACTCAATCGAACTGCTGCACTTCTTATGTCAGATCCTCCAACTTCTTCATCTGATTTTTTGGCAGTTTTCATATAACCAAACAAATCCATTTCTTCCGAATCTTTAATTGACAATTTATCTTGAAATTGTACGGTTCCTTTTGATTTATCAACAACTTCCAGATTCCATCCAAACATTTTGTTTCCCAATCTTGCAATGTCGTATCTCAAGGCTTGTCTTGAAGCAAAAGTATAAATTTTTCCATCTCCTCTTGATAATTTTTTAAGTTCCGCTATATTTCTAATTCCTTCTCCATAATTCAAACTTTGTGCTTTAAAAATCATGCTAATGGTTAAACCACTTTTTTTATTCTCCATCTTTTTTCTCCTCCTTATTATTTACAAATTTAGACGATGTTAAGCCTGCAATGAAACTATGTCCTAATTCTTGCCAATTCAAATTCTCATTATTTCTCACCAAATCATTTGGAATGCTTTTTCCAGATGACCACATAATTCGTATTGCTATATCGATAAACTCATTCTTGTCATTTGTTTTAATACAATTTAACATTCGATAAATATAGCCATCTAACTTATTTTCATTTTTCTTATTTTCCAAGTCTGCACGAATCTCTTTTCCTAAATAAAACATACGATCCATTATTTTATTTGCCTCTTCTAATTCTTTCTTCACTTCAATTCCCTCCTTTTTTAAAATTTCCAAGACATACTGGATTTTTGTCGCCAAATACGAATCATATCCATATGGATTTTCTTTCTCAATCTCTTCTCGCAATCTTCGATTAATGACTCTTGTAAAATCTCCATTTTTCAGAACATCATCTATAATTTGTAGTCTATATTTATAATCTCTTATTAATTTCAACAAGTAGCCATAATTCTTAAAAAATCTTGCAACATACCTTTTAATATGAAAATATTGAATTCTACTAAATGCCAAATATTCCGCCTCAAATTCCGCAACAAATATATTTTGTAGTCCCCACTCACTCATTTTTCGTTCTTGCTCCACAATGCCTAAAATCAATTCTTCATATGGATTATATTGTGTTTTATCTTTTCTGGATTGACTCGCAAAATTATTATTAGTTTGTAATAAAGTTTCAACATCTGTATCATAATTGACAAAAGTTAGTATTTCTTTTTCTTTGTAGACATCATTTTCTTTAACTATCTTAATTGCCTTTGTAACACCAGCAGGAATACAAAATAAAATTAATTTACATACATCGCAAATTGGAAATTTCGCATTTTGATTCCAAAAGAAATTCTTAGAATTATCAGAGCTCATTGCCAATGGAACAAAATTTCCTTCTGTATAATCACTTGTTATACAAGCAGAATTTCCACACATGGAACAACTTTCAAAAACAGTATTTTGAATGTATTGCTTGATATCTTCTAATGCTTTGTTTTTTTGTATATATTTTTTATCAATATTTGAATAAATCTTTTGAAAATTATTGGATATTAATTTGTCTTCTTGTTTCTCCTCAATCAATTTTTGTAAAGCTTGTAAATCATACTTATCCTCCAGAATATCATGCAAAATTCCAGTTTCTACAATATTGCTCACATAATCTTTATACATCAACCCACATTGTTCTTCATAAGGTAAAGAATTTTTTATCACATTTAGAAAACTAATCTGCCCAAAATAGGTATTACTCAAAATACTTTTAAATAAATTTAACGTAATTTTTTGATTAATTTTTTCTTGATAAAAATTTTTTATCAAACAATCACACAACTCTTGTAGTTTCTCTAAGTCTCCCTTTTCCTTAATTTTTTCAATATTATTATAGGCATTTAATACTTCATCGTAAACAATCTCATCAATCTTTTTGATTTTATCAATCTGTGGCTTCAAAAATGTTTTGATATATTTTGCATCGTTTTTTATCTTCTCTTTTATTTCTTTTTTCCCAGTTTCATTTTCCAAATATGTTTTCATTTTTCCATGAAAATCATTTACCCTTTTTTCCACTTTTTGTGCCATATTATATTGATCAAAAAAATATTGAAAATAATATTGATGAAAGTTCTTTAAATCATTTGTATCAAATTCAATATAATTATCTTTTATCAACAAAAAATTATTTTTACTATGTTCCAAAATTCGAATAAAACCAATTATTCCGCTATTCACAAACCACTCATTAAGATATACTTTTGTTTTCAATTCTTCACCTCCTTTTACACAATCTCAAACATTCCAAACCCAGCACTATGACGACTTCCGTATTCCCGTCTTATACAAATATTCTAGCAAATCTCGTTTTCCGCTTAAAGTAAAAGTCCCAACTGATGTCTCAATCTTTTGTTCATAAAATTTGACAATAACTTTTTTCGTATTTACTGGTTCTAATTTTAAATCCTGAACCATATCCTCTGACAAATGACTATTTTTCAACTGGATTTTCACATTTAATTTCAAAGTATCTAAAAATTCCTCATCCTCATACGAGTAATAATAATCTTTCTGCTCTACTCGATTTCTAACACATAATGGTGATAGAAATTTTATAACAACTATTTCATCTTTTATCTCCTTTTCAGGCAATAAAATCATTTTTTGTAAAGTCATAGAATTCTGGTATAAACTGAATTTCTCATTTTTCTTTTGAAGAAATGCATTGTACAGCACAATTCCTGCATTGTAATCACTCGTAGAAAAAGCCACTTCCATTTTTTTTGAATGAACCAAAATCGTGTCTTCCTTAAATTCGCTATCCTTTAAAAATACCGAAAAACAATATGGTTTCATAATTGGGTCTTGATTGTTGTAGAACTTTTTATATTCTTCTACATCATAATCTTCTAGAGACTTCTTTATATAACTTAATATTGTTTTTCGGTATTGGATTGGTATTAATTCATTTTCTAAATCAAAAAATAGTTTGAATCTCAAAATATCACCCCTTTCGTTTAAAATTTAATTTGTGTTTATTATATGTGATTAAATTTCATTTTTCAACAAAATTTGACATTTATTTTTCGACTTTTTTCGACATTTAATCTACTAAAAACATCTGCTAATAAAAAAAAAGAGAAATATATTCTCTTTTAACCTATCTCAAAATTCTTCTTTTAAATTTCTTTTTCCTCAATCCAATGATTATCAGAATCCTTCCTTAAAACCAACTTATATTCTCCATTTTCGTGATAAAAGTAAATTTCTTCACACGTTGGATTCAGCTCAATCTCAAATTCATCTTTTGCACCAAACTTATTATTGAAACCAAATGTCGAATAAAATGTAATATATTGATTATCTTCACCTTGTTTTACTTTCAAACCTCTAATATAACCCATACTGCTTGAAACCGATACCTTAATTTTCATACTTTTTCCATCTTCAGAAACCTGATAATCTTGCAAAAATACGTCTTCTCTTTTTCCACCAGTTCCGAAAAAAAGTAGAATTATCAGTATGGCAACTATCATCATCAATAACATGAATCCTATTTTTTTCATAATTTTCTCCTTTTTTTTTAATGGATTATATTAAAAAAAAATATTTTTAGCAACTTTTTTGGGGATGGGGACACTCTTACTGGCTTTAAACAAAAAAAATTAAAGAGAAAATAATTTCGGGACGGGGACACTCTTAAAAATTAAGAAAAAAAACCACTAATAGCAAACCGTATAAATTTTCTCTAATTTTTCCCAAAGAGTGTCCCCGTCCCCAATTTTTCTTTTTCAATTTCTCAATTTTATTTCAAATTTTATTTTTAATTTTCCTCATAATTGATTTTCACCTCTTCCGGAAGTTCCTCATACTGCACTTCCTTCCAAGCATGAACCCCCATTACCGTCAATTCTAGCATCAAATAAGCATCTTCTCTCAGTTCTCTGCTTGTTTTAAAACTTATTTTCTTATTTTTTCCTCTTTCACTATAACATTCCAGCGTATATTCAAATTTCATATCATCTGAAGCAGAAATTCTTTCTAATTTCATATTATCAACTTGAGTATAATAAACCAACTGATGGTATTCCAAAAAATAATAAGCCAATCCACAAACCACAATTGCCAGCAAAATAGCAAATAACATTGGTATTTTTTCTCTTATCTCTTCCATGTTCCTCTCTCCTTTACTCGAATTAATTTCATTATAATCACTTTTTCCAAATCTTGCCATCGATTTTGCTTACAAAACCCTTACATTTTCGTAAGATAAAAAAGAATAGCGAAAAAATCGCTATTCTCCTTCCGTTTACTTTTTCTTAACTGGTACCCAAATTTCACTATAATATTTTGAGTCCTGCACCCTACTGGGATAATTTTGAGGATCAGAATACATTTCAATATTATATCCTGCCACTATTTCATAATTATTTTCTGGCAACCACTCTAAAAAAATTTGATGATGAATCTTTTGAAAAACAGTCGGAGTCACTCCATGGAAACCAACAAAAGCCTTGGTAAAACTATCTGGCGAATCATAGCCATATTTTAATGCAATATCAATCATTTTTTCCTCTGAATGAAGCAAGCTTTTCTGCCAACTTTTGTCGTATTTCTTACCATAGCAAAATATGACATAATAATGTCATATTTTAGCAAAAGCCCATATTCTTTAGCATTTTAAATATGACATTTCTATGTCATATTTAAAAATATCCATATTTCTTTCGATTACAAATTATAAAAATAGCACTCACAACCAATGACAAAATTTCTGCAAATACCACAGCAAGCCAAACCCCATTGATTCCCATTAAACTTGGTAAAATTAGAATCATCGCAACTTGGAAAACCAATGTTCTTAAAAACGAAATGGCTGCCGAAACAGCGCCATTGTTTAACGCTGTGAAAAACGAAGATGCAAAAATATTAAATCCACTTATGATATACGAAATTGCAAATAATCGAATGGCCATAGTTGTCATATTTAACAATTCTAAATCATAACTTACAAAAATGGAAGCCAACAATTTCGAAGAAATTTCTGCTAACAATGTCATAACAATCGATGTTACTCCAATTAACTTCAAACTTTTTTTAAGCAAACTTTTTAACTCTTCCTCATTTTTTGCACCATAATGATATCCAATAATCGGCGCAGTTCCTATGGAGTAGCCTACATACGTCCCAATAAAAATAAATCCGACATACATAATAATTCCATAAGCCACAACACCGTCAGAACCTGCATATTTCATCAATTGCATATTATACAAAATATTCACAAGCGACATTGATAAATTAGTTAGCATTTCAGAAGAACCATTTGTGCACGCTTGCCAGATTGCTTTACCTTCAAATTTTGCTTTACCCAATCTTAATGGACTATCATTCTTACAAATAAAATAAACAAGTGGAACCATTCCACCAATTAATTGACTAATTCCTGTTGCCAACGCTGCTCCAGACACTCCCATTTTGAAAACAGACATCAATAAGAAGTCTAACAGCATATTTAAACAGCCTGTAATGATCGAAACAATTAAACCAAAGGTAGGTTTTTCTGCCACAATCAAGAAACTTTGAAAACAGTTTTGTAAAACAAATGGAATTAAAAACAATAGCAAAGTTCTACCATAAGTAACGCAATCTTCAAGCATATTGCTATCTGCACCTAGCAAATTCGCCATTGGTCTTATCAGCGGAATTCCAACAACTGTAATAACTGCGCCTATTATCGTTACTAAATAAATTAGCATTGAAAAATATTGATTGGCTTTTTCTTTTTCGCCTTCGCCAATTGTTTTTGAAATTAAGGCACTTCCGCCTGTCCCAAACATAAAGCCAACTGTTCCTATAATCATAATGGCTGGTATAATTAAATTAACTGCTGCAAAGGCATCTGAGCCCACGCAATTGGATACAAAAATACCATCTACAACACCATAAATAGATGTAAAAATCATCATGATAATGGTTGGTATGGTAAATTGAATCAATTTTTTATATGTAAAATGTTCAGATAATTGTATTTTCATTTTTATCTCCTCCTAAACCAATTTTCAATATACTCTCCTAGTGGTAAAATCATGGTTTTAATTTCAATTCCTGATGTATTAATACATAGATGATAATTTCTTTTATCGCCCCATTCTAAATTGGAAAGAATATTGTGATATTTTTTTCGATTTTTATCAATTTGAATGATTTTTTGTTCAATTTCTTTGTCGCTTAAATTCTCATTTTCGTCTGCTTTTTGACGACAACGATTTATTTTTGACTCTAGGTCAGCATACACAAAAATATTCATTGGATTTTGCTCTTTAAGAATTACATTAGCACCTCTTCCCACAATCACACAAGATTCCTTTTGTGCAATTTCTTTGATAATTTTTTGTTGTGTCACTAAAATTTCTGTTTGATTATTTTGCAAACTCGAATAAATAGCAAACGATTTTCCAAACTGAAATGGGTACGAATAAGCACCTTTCTCAGAAATATTGCTCACATATTCCTCCGAAAAACCTGTTTCTTTAGCAATTCCGGTTATAATTTCGCGGTCATAATAAGCAATTCCCAATTGGTCAGCAAGTCTTTTGCCAATTTCTCTACCACCACTTCCAAATTCTCTACTAATTGTAATAATTTTGTTCATAAAATTCCTCCTTTATCAATATAAAAAAAGCCCGATTATTCTTACAAATAACCGAGCGCACTCAGGCATCTTATCTGACAGAAGATTAATTTTTTAATTTTGGCATTGCGATGCCCTGTCCTCCGATGACTAACTTAAGTAAAATGCATTATAATCGAATATAAATAAATTGTCAAGCTTTTTTTGACATTTTTTATGGGGGACGGGGACACTCTTAAAAATAAAGAAAAAAACTAAAATTCGGTAATATCAACAAGTTCAATTTTTCTCTAATTTTCTATAAAGAGTGTCCCCGTCCCCCATAAATTCCCAAAAATTATTCCCTAAAAGCAAATTTAACAAATGCATTTTTATTCTCATCAATTTCTATTTGGTCAATTAATTGAAACAAAATCGTTTTAGGAGGATTTTCAAATTTTAAAAAATTTTCTATGAGTTCTTCCATTTCATTATTTTCTTCATTTGAATTTGCAAACCTCTGCAATATCTGGTTCATTTCCTTTCGGCGATTTTCCAAAATTTCTTTTTTGGCTTTGATATTTTGATTGTATCTGAGAAACTCACTTTCTGTAATTATTTTATTTAACCTATCTGAATATACAATATCAAACTGATTATTTAGTGAATTAATTTGCATTTCAATATCAGCTAGCTCTTTGATTTGCTTCGTTTGATTAGAGTTTTGGCTTTGCTGATAGATTCCATAAATTTCTGCCAATTTACTTTTTGAAGTACGTGTTTTTAAAAAATCACGTAAATATTCCAAAACTCGATTTTCCAGCTCCTTATAATTCAAATGTTGTGGCGGACAAAATCCTTTTTTGGAATTTCTGCAAGTAATATATGGAATTGGATTTCGAATTGGATTTCCATTTCTGCTCAACTTTGCCCCAACTTCTAAATAATGATGACACATTTTACATTTCATCAAACCTCGCAATAAATAATCATGCTTTGTTTTACGATTAATGCTTTTTTGATTTAATAAAAACTGTACTTTTTCAAAATCACTTCGAGCAATTATCGCTTCATGCGTATTTTCTGTAATGATATATTGGTCTTGCGGAATATTGACTCTTTTTTTTGTTTTGTACGATAGTTTGACCCTTTTGTTAGCAACTGTGTGGCCAATATACACTTGATTTTGTAACATTTTTTGCAAAGTTACAGTGTTCCACTTCTTTGGTTCTAGCAAATGCTTAGTATATCCACTTGGTGCTTGAATTCCTTGCTGATTTAAATATTCTTTAATCGCATAAACACTATTTCCTTGCAGGTACATCGCAAAAATCCTTTTTACAACAAAAGCAACATTCCCATCAATTACCAAATGATTTTTTTGCCTTGCATCTTTTTGATAACCATATGGCGCAACCGTACACATATATTCGCCCTTTTTTTGCTTTTCTTTTAAAACACTGCGCACTTTTTTGGAAATATCTTTTGCATAAGAATCATTAATAATAGCACGAAACGGTGTCAGTTCGTTCCAGTTTCCGTTAGCGAAAGTATCAATTCCATCATTTAGCGCAACATAGCGTATATTATGTTCTGGAAAATAAACTTCCATAAAATGTCCTAGCTGAATATATTCCCTACCAAGTCTTGAAAAGTCTTTGGTAATAATCATATTAATTCTACCTGACTCAATATCTTCAATCAATCGATTAAATCCTGGTCGGTCAAACGTTGTGCCAGATACACCATCATCTACATATTCGTCCACAAAATGTAAATGATTTTCTTGTATGTAGCGATTTATCATATCTCGCTGATTTCCAATACTTTCGCTTTCTTGCTTGTCGCCATCTTCACGCGATAAACGGATATAAGAAGCCACTTTAAAATTTATAGCGTTAGGCATATTCGCTCCTTTTTTATTCTTTTTGATGTTCTAGCTGTCTTAAATATTCTAAAAATATCTTTTCTAGGACACTTTCAAACAAATCTCCGTTCTTCGGAAAATGAAATATGCAATTTTAATTCCTGTTTTGGTTTCATTTTTTGTGCCCTTTTTCACTTTATGAGCAAAAACAGAATTTTATGAAAAAAGAATTATCTAATCTATTGCACACATTTTACAAAACAAAATCCTAGAAAGCCTTAAAAATAGGCAATCTAGGATTTTTCATTTTGGCGGAGTGAGTGGGATTCGAACCCACGGGCCCTTTGCAGGACTACTACAGTTCCAGTGTAGCTCGTTATGACCACTTCGATATCACTCCATTCAATGGAAATGATTATACCAGAAAAAATAAAGTTTTTCAAGTACTATTTTTAAAATTATGTTTTTCTTCCGATTTTTTCATCATATTTCTCGTGTTCATTTTGCCTGCTCTTGTTATGAAATTGTAACCATATTTATCTTTTAACGAATCAATTGTTTTATCCAGTTTTTCTTGTTTATCATCATTTTCTGAAAAAAAGGATAACTGTCTTTCTTCTTTATTTACTAAATGTTCAACTCTTACTCCCATCAAGCGTATAGACATTCCATTTTGATATAATTCGTGTAATAATTCTTTTGCTTTTAGATAAATTTCTTTGGTGCTTGTGGTTTCAAAATCGAGTTTTCGTTGATGAGAAACATCTTCAAATTTGTCGGTTCTTAATTGAACACTCACACATTTGGCAAGTAATTCATATTTTCTAAGTCGATAAGAAACTTGTTCTGTAATGGCTAGTAAAATCGGTTCTAGTTGTTCGATTTGAGAAATATCTTTGGGGAAAGTTACAGAATTTCCAATACTTTTGGGCAATTCTGGTGCAAAAATAACTTCTGATTTATCAATCCCATTGGCATATTCCCATATCAAATTTCCATGTTTTCCGAATTTTTTGATTAGAATTTCTCGTTCGGTTTTTGCCAAATCTCCAATTGTTTTGATGCCCATGTTATATAATTTCGGAACGGTTTTTTTCCCTAACATAAACAATTCAGAAGTTGGCAAAACCCACATTTTCTCAGGAATTTCATTTTCAAATAAGGTATGAACACAGTCTGGTTTCGTAAAATCAGAAGCCATTTTCGCTAAAAATTTATTATGAGCAACGCCAACATTTACGGTAAATCCCAATTCTTCCTTGACTCTTTGGTTAATTTCTTTTGCTTTATTTAGCAAAGTATCTTTCATCAAATATTCTGTCATATCCAAAAAACATTCATCAATGGAATATCGCTCAATTTTGTCGCTATACTCCAACAATAACTGATACAATTGATTGGAATATTTTTTATATTTCTGATATTCCAAACCAGAAAACACTTGCAAGTTAGGACATTTTCTTTTGGCTTGATAAATCGTCTCCGCCGTTACAACACCACACATTTTTGCCTTCATACTTTTTGCCAAAACGATTCCACTTCGCCTTGCTTCATCTCCACCTATAATGCAGGGAATTTCACGAATATCAATTTTGCTTCCATTTTTTAGCATTTCGACAGCCGTCCAACTTAGGAAAGCGTTATTCACGTCAATGTGTAAAATCTGTTTTTCCATATTTTTCACCTGCAACAATTATAGAACTTTTGTTTGTGTTTGTCAATAGTTTTTACACAAAAATAGAGATTTTTCAATCTCTATTTCTCTCTCCATACATGGCTCCATTCGAGTCCAATTGAATTTCATATCCATATTCAAAAATATACGCCAAACTAAATATAATTAAAATTAGTACAAAATCCATTAGTTCAATTCCGACATTCATATCAATTTTTAGAATTGCTTGAAATAAGAAGCCCAAAATTGTTGGCGCGGAAATTGCAATTATCATAAATTGTGCAATTCTTCGGATATAACCAACATTTTCTAACGTAAAAGGCGTATCGTCATTATGAATATTAATAAATAATTTTTCGATATATTTTAATATTAAAAATGCAATTCCTAAAAAAGCAATTAAGCAAATTCCAACTAATTCCGTTACCACAATATAATAGGTTTTGGAATGACTTGTCATATACTCATATAAATCCGCCTCAGTATCAACGTAAAATTTTGTATTTTTCCCTGTTTGTGGGTCTGAAATAGAAATTATTTTATCGTTTACTTCATATTCATAACTTTCCTCAAAAACTTCAAATTTGGTGTCCGTTATATTCATTTTACTTGCTATCATAGGCAAAATGCACATTAATATAGCTAATATAATATTAGAAAGCACTAGAATAATTTCGCCAGCTCTCGCAATTATAAAAATTGCCTTACTAATTCCTTTCATTTTCTGCTGTTTTTCTTTTTTAAATTTAACTACTTTCATTTTTATTTCTTCATCTAATGAGTCCAAATCAATTAAATTTTCATTAACCAAATGATTAATACCGCAACCAAAAACTTGACACAATCTCAAAATATTGTTCATTTCTGGATATGCTTCTCCTGTTTCCCATTTTGAAATGCTTTGTCTTGATACACCAACTTTTTCTGCCAATTTTTCCTGCGACATTTTCTTTGATTTTCTTAAAATATTTAAATTATCTCCAAACTTCATTCGATTACTTCCTCCTTGCAGTTAATTTTAAAACAGCAAATACAAAAATTCTACCAACTTTAAGTTGCATTTTCAATTGCAACTCAAACTTTACATTTTAATTAAGAGTGGTTACAACAAAAACATCTTCTGACTCAAATTTTTCATCATTCATTTCCCCATTATACAAAATCCAATATAAATGGGTTTCATATTCATATTCTGCCATATTTTCAAATTGCATTAATTCAATCTTTGGATTGGCTGAAAATTCATCTCTTGTGTTATCTGTAACTAAATAGAGTTGATTTGTTTTTTCATAATACAAAATATCATACAAAATCAAATCTCCTTCAATCGTATTTGGGGCAACGCAAATAAATGCCGGTTTTCCATTTTTGTAATTTTCCATAAATTCTTGATATACATTTTCGTTATGAATCATAGCTCCAATTACAAAACAATTATCTTTTGCTGCATCATAAGAACTGTAGGTTTTTCCTAGATTTCGAAGATCATGATTTTGAGTTAATTCGGTGTTGTAAAAATCATCTAATGTATGAATTTCTTTGTCTTGTTTATCGCTATATTTACTGTCCATGGGCAATTCATATTGCATCAACCAATTCCCCATTTTCACACCAATATTACTTTCATAAGGCTCATTTGGCGAAACGCCAACATAGCGAATTACTTTATAGCCTAATCCCCAATATGTTACTTTTTTTCCATCTTGGCTAATTATTTTCATGCAATATTTGGGCTCATGTCCTGTTGAAACTCTTCCTGTATCGGCATAATTTGTTATGATTCCAATTATTATTATTATTGAAATGATAATAATTAGAAGTATAAAAACTCTTTTTTTCATAAATTTTCTCCTTTTTATAATATGACATTAAAATGTCATATTTAGATTTCTGTTATTTTTTATTTTGTTTTTGGGGACGGGGACAGTCTTGATTTTTTTTGATTTTTTAAGAGTGTCCCCGTCCCCAATTTTCATTTTACTTTCACTCCCAATAAATACATCAAATCCATTGCCTGCAATTGATCTACAACTGCGCCTTTAATATCTTCTGGCGAAATCGCAATTCCTTCGATTTGGCAAGTGGATAAATCAATATCTTTTAGGCTTGTTTTGAAAAATTGTGTTTGTTCCAAATTTGCCTTTTCAAAATAAAGATTTTTGATTTTTGTCTCCTGAAAATAACTATTTTTCAAATTTGTTTCTTTAAACAACACATTTTCAACACTTGCTATTGATAAATTAAGGTAAGTTGCATTGGTTTCCAAAAAAGAAGAATGATACAAGCGATTTTCTGACAAATTGCACCCAGAAAGTTTGCAATTTTGAAATTCACAGCGAATAAAAGCTGACTGAATAAACTCTGTATTCGAAAAATCGCAATTTTCAAAGATAACATCTTTAAATGTAATTTTTTCCAATTTTCCCTTTTGAATACAAATATGAGTAAATTTGCAATACTCAAAATTAAAATCCAATAATTCTATTTCATTCAATTCTTCATTACAAAAATGACAATATTCAAAATCTTCTTCGCTATTATCGGTTAATTTCCTTTTTTCTAATTCTTGAAAATAAATTTTTTGTGGTTTTAAAATATTCAATGTTACCTCCATAATTTTCTATAATATGACATTTTGATGTCATATTTAGATTTCTATGTCTTCTGATCTAAAATTGCTATAATATCTTGCCGAAATAGCAGTGAATTTTAAAACGCAATAATCCGGGTCTGTTTTTCCCTGTTTGTAATACATGGTATCTCCTAATTTCCAAATCATATCTTTTGAGGCTTGGTCTTCTAAAACTTCAACGGTTCCTTTTAGCATCAATCCTCGGAAGAATCTTTTATCGCAGAAATACAAGCAGGCTCTAGGATTTCCGCGGAAGGATTGAACTTTCAAAGAAGAAGTATTCGTGGACAAATAAATTTCTTTTATTCCATTTCTTTTTCTTGGTTTTAACATGGCTTTTGTGTTGGGATATCCGTCTTTATCGATGGAACTAATATAGCAAATACTTTGTTTGTCTATCATATTTCCAATTGTTTTTTGTGCGTCTTGCATAAATTTCTCCTTTTTATAATATGACATTTTGATGTCATATTTAGATTTATTATTTGGGTTTTACTATACGATTCAAGTTTGTTTTACATATAATCTTTCTCACATTTACATTTTACTATATCTGAATTAAAACATCAATCATTTTTTTATTTTGTTTTTTAGTTTTCGAAATAATTTTTATTTTATCTTTGGGGACGGGGACACTCTTATAATTTTTATTTAATAATTTTGTCTTTACTGTATTATCAGATTTTTAAGTATTTTTTAAACAATTTATTTTTTATTTTTTTAAGACTGTCCCCGTCCCCAAAATAAAATCCTCTAAATTTTAATCCAGCTGGGGTTGACTTAGTCACTGGACTCATTGCTCCTGGTTCTCGTGCCTATACTGGAGCGCAAGCAATTGCCAATGATTTTCCTGATATTCCCTTCCCCAACGGTTGGAAGGCGAATATTGAAGGAATTGACCCCAATCTCCAGTTTCCAGCAGGTTGGGAACAAGCCAAAGAAATCAAATATGCTCAAGGTTTTGACCGCCCAGCACCTCGCGATTTCGTAGGTTATGGTCCACTTACTGCTCCTGAGTCAGTTGCTTTATATAATTTTACGCTTCGTCATAATTTCCAATTAATGATAACTTATCATACACAAGGAAGAGTCATCTACTACAAATATCAAAATATTACTCCACCAAATTCTACCCAAATTGCCAACCTTTTTGCACAGGTTTCTGGATATTCTGTGGAAGAAGTTCCAACAGATTCTAGTTTTGCTGGATACAAAGATTGGTTTGTGTATTACTACAATCGTCCTGGATTTACCATTGAGGTTGGACTTGGAACCAATCCAATTCCAATTTCGCAATTCGACGGAATTTATCGTGAAAATTTGGGAATTCTTGTTTTGGGAATGGTGCAATAAAACAACCCACGGATACTGTTTTCCGTGGGTTTTATATTTTTAATTTGGCTCATTTTTCTTAAGATTGGGCTTTGTATAAAATTGGTTCTAATTTAAAATTTTTATCAATTTCACCTTGTGTATATTTTATTTTAGGATTTTGTTTTTTGGCATTTATTATCTGGCAAATATAATATTGCTCTTTATATTTTTGAGATGCTAATATTTCATTGATTGTTATATAAAAATCATCAAATTGATTTTTATTTGTTCCTTTTACTTCTATATATATTTTCTTGTAATCATTACCTACTTTTCTAACTGATTCTATATCATATCCTGTTCCATCACCTTTTTCTTTCGATATCCAAATTACTTCATCTAATAAATCTGTTCTTCCTGCATTTTTTAGCATTTCTCTTTCTCGATAGAGAACCATTTCTTCGCAAAAATCTCCCAAGTCTTTTTTCTCTTTTTCCATTTTAAGATAATCGGTTTTTACCTGTTTTCTCGTTGTTTTAACATTCGTTTTTTTCTTACATTTTGAATTGGTTTCTCCCGCAAACTCCGTTAATTTCTTAGATTGCTCTTTTGGAGTTATTGATTTTATTTCATCTGGCTCTTGCTGTATTATTTCATTCTCATCCGTAGGATATCCTTCATGATATTCTAAATTATAATATTTAAAATTGTCTAAGTACTTTACCATAATAGGAATCGTAACTTCTTGAATATTACAATCATCTAACTGCTTCAAAAAATCTTTTCCTTTTTTGGTTATCTTATATTGTTTATAATCGACTTCTTTTATGAGCTCATTTTGCACTAATAAATCTACACACAATTCAGCTTTATAGTATGTATCAGAATTTTTGGCTTTTGAACTCTCTATGATAGAATCTTCATTTTTTTGAACAAATTGCCAAAATTCCTTTAATAAATAAGTGTCTCCATCTTTCATATAATTTAAAATTGGAAAAATGCTCTGTTCAAAATCTAAAAAATTGTGTTTTAATATCGTATAAGTATTTCTACTATCTTCTTTATTTACGATATCGATTAATTCTCCTAATCTTTCTGGTCGTAATGTTATATCTATCATTTTGACCTTATACTGATTTTTCTTATCACTAATTTTTCTATTTGTTACATTATATAATGCACTTATTTCATCTATACTTTTTCGTTGAGTTACATATAAAATATATAATTCTTCTTTTGTTATATTTTTGAAATCTAGCTTACCCTTTTTCTTTTTTTCTTGAACAAGCCTTTCGTACACTTTCATCGTTGGTTTTTGAGATAATTTCATTTCATATTTTACTTGTTTCATTTTCTTAATATATTGCTCAAATTCTTTGCATATTTCTAGTCGTTTAGCTTCATCATTTTCTTGCAAATATTGTTCTATGATTTCTAATCCTGCCTCATCTTTTGAACCAATTTTTGCAATCTCTATTTCCTTTTCCAAATCACTATGATATTTATTTACTGGCAAACCATTTTTTAGTAGATAAAGCCTCAAGAGCATATGTATGAATGCACCTGAGTGATCCACATAATATATTCTTTGTTTTCTAAAAATATCTACTGCCAATGCATATTCTGTGGCAATAATACTTTCATCTATTGATGCAGGTTTTTGAGTATCCAATATTTTTATGCCATACCTTTTTATAAAATATTCTTCTTCTGTTGGAACATCTTTTAATTTCTCATATCGGCAAACAGTTGATAAAATAAATCCTACATTATTCTGTTTTGCATATTCTTCTAAAATCTCTTTTTCTAACTCAAGATCCTTAAAACGTTTATCAATTGAAACATAAAAAACATTCTTAGAATCATCTTTCTGTCCCCATGCATTATTTCCTATTAAATACATTTTCTCAATAGGAATTTTTAATAATTTTTGGAGATTTTTCTGTAGCTTTATATATTCTTGTTTTTGTTTTATAGTTAATTCTTTCGTATGATATATACCGTAAATAATTCAGTAATAACTCGCTTTCTAGAATATTCATCTTCTATTTCTCCTATTTTTCACTCAATCATCTCTGCCAATTGCAAACCTTTCTCATAACCAATTTTATAGAATTCCTCCAAACCCATTTTCAAATAATCATATCGATAGCACAATTCTAGCGTAATTGGTCCATCATAGCCAGATTCTTTTAATTTTGCCATAACATATTGCCAGTCAATTGTACCATCAAATGGTAGCAAATGCAAGTCATCTGATTTGTCGTTATCATGCAAATGGACAGCAAATATTCTGCTTTTGAAAAACGAAAAATCAAATTCGTCATTAAAGTAAACATGAAAATGTCCACTATCAAAACAAATTCCTACGTTTTCGTCTTGAATATTTTGCAAAACATATTCTAAATACCCTTTTAATCTCGTGTTTTCAAACGCAACTTTGATATTTAATTCTTTGGCATAATTCACAATTTTTCGAATTCGATTTAAACCAAGTTCATTATACATAGGCATTTCTGCACGCCTTATTAAATGCATAACAACCATTGGAATTCCATTCTCTTTGCAATCTTTGATGTTCGTTTTATACCTTTCTACTAAATCGTCGCCTTCTGTTCCCTCTTCCCAAATCGAATTAATATTTTGATATCCCAAATGGGCAAATAAAATATTAAAACCTAATTCTTTGCACAAATCGACTTGTTTTTGCTGTGAAATTTCCCAATTTTCATCATACCACTGCACAAAAACATTTTTAAATCCTGCCTCTTTGATAGAATTAATTGTCTCAATTACATTTACTTTTTTATTATCATTTTGAATCGCTACAGCAAGTTCTCGCATAGTTACCTCCTTATTCTTCTACAAATTTGTGTTGTTCTGGATACCAAGCAGGCGTGCAAGGCATGGAAATTGTGCAATGTGCATCCCAATAATAAATTTCACCTTTATCGATTAAAATAACATCACCTTTCTCAAATTGTATTGTTTCGTCCTTTTTGTTCAAGCTTCCATCTCCGTCCATGACATAAATTAATTCTTTGCATTCTTCATTCACACAATATCCATTTTCTGGATATCTTCCATTAATTGTTGCTATCGAAAAATTAATGTCTTTATCTCCCAATGGATACTCGATTCCTTTGCATTTGTTACTATTTGAAAACTCTTGCGCTTGGTTTTGTTTTACTAATTTCATATTCTTTTTCCTCCTAGCTATTTCTCTCAATGACAATATCCGCGACTGTCAAATTATTTTTCGCGAAAACATTTTGCATAATAATGTCCGCCACATCAGCTGGATCCATAAAAGAATTTTGTTTTTCTTCTGATACATAATCTCGAGCTTTTTTATAAAAATCCGTATTCATTCCTCCCGGATATACACCGATTATCTTCACACTCGTTCCTTTGTAGGCAACTTTCAGACTTTCTGTATAACCTCTTTCGCCCCACTTAGTTGCACAATATACACTTTCTTGTTTATTACCACGCAAAGCCGCAGACGACATGATGTTTACGATTTTTAAATCTTTCTCTTCTGTCGCCTTTAGCACTTGCGTAGATGCAACAATCATTCCTTGGAAACCTTTGAAAGATTCTTCTATATCAGATTTTGTATATTCCGTTGGCATTTTGAAAATTCCCTTTTCAGCATTGTTGATTAGAATTTCAATTTTTCCTAATTTTTTGATTTCATCTATTGTATAGATCATAAAATCCTCGTCTGAAACATCGCCACAAAAACCTTGATAATTTTCTGTATAAACTTTGTTTAACTCGTCTATTTTTTCTCGATTTCTGCCAATATTGCATACAAACATTCCTTTATCCAAACCTTGCTTTACCAATTCCAAACCTAAACCACTCGTTCCACCTGTTACAATCATAATCTTTTTCATTCTTTTTACCTCACTCAATTTATATTTCTCAAAACATCTTCTATTCCCCTAAACTGCACACTCTTAATTCCCAACTGATTTCCCATTTGCACATTTTTCAATTTATCATCAAAAAAAATGGTTTCTTCTTTTTTCAACTTATATTTACGAATGATTAATTCATAAATTTCCTGTTGTGGCTTTACAAAATGTTCCTGCCATGAATAAATTCCGCCATCAAACTCATCTAATTTATGCTTTATATAATGGTACGTTGCTTCTGTTAGATTTGACAAAAAATAGATTTGATATTTCTTATTTTTAAGTTCATACAAAAGTTCCAAACTTTCTTTCATTACTGGCAAAACAAATTTCTGATATTCTAGTTCTAATAATTTTTCAAAATCCTGTTGATACGCAGGAAACTGCTCCTTCAGTTTTTGTAAATGTTCCTTCTGACTTAGTTCTCCCAACAAACACTTTTTCCAATTTAGGTTTCCATACACCATTTTGCTTAAATTTTTAACTTGACTTTCTGACTTATTCAAAAATTTCTCAAGCACTTTATTGCTATCATCTAAAATTACACCACCTATATCAAATATTATATTTTTCAACATATTAATCTCCTAATTTTCTACACGATAATGCACTTGCACAATTCCATCTTGCTCTTTTACGACTTCTTTTAGTTGCAATCGATTTTCAAAATAATTTCCTTGAAACAAGGGAATGCCTTTATTGAGCACAAACGGATTATAATTCAAAATAATTTCATCTACCATTCCTTTTTCCATAAAAGCGTTGTTAATGCTCGCTCCGCCAGAAATAAAAATCTTCTCATAATTCAATTTTTGGCATAATTCTAAACAACTTTCGACAGAATCACAAAATTGAACATTGGCAAAATTATTTTGTATTTCATGATTGCGACTTAAAATAATCATATTAATATTTTGCAAATCTTTTAAATATTCTTCGCCCCAAGAAACAATGTTATCCCAAGTTTTTCTGCCCCAAATTAGGACATCTTGTTCTTTCAAAAATTCCAGCATAATTTCCCAACCGCGATTAGACAAGAAATCTTCATTCCCATCCTCAGTCGCAATCAAGCCATTGATGGAACACGCCATTTCAATTGTTATTTTTCTCATCAAATTTCTCCTTCAACTTCCCCAAACTTTTCGACAGCGAAATCACTTCACTCGGAATCTCCACCAACTCATCCTCTACCGCCACATAATTTTCAATTTCAATTTTGCTCAAATCCATCGCTTTTTCCAATTCTTTCACAACATAATGCAACTGCACGCAATGTGGCGATTTATCCACCGTAGCAAAAATCAACTTTTTTACTTTCACCCTTGAAAGCATTCCCATTATTTTCGTAATCACCATATTCAAATGCTCTTTTTCTAGGCACACTTCATAAATCGCCTCACTTTTTTCGCACAATTTTTCATACGCCTTTGGCGACATTTGTGGCAAACAACTTCCAATAATGACTAATGTTTCTGGAACATCATAGCAATTTGTTTTCAATAAATCTTTCATTTTACTCTCCTTTTATTGTTCGATACACTTCTCCTTCTAAATCCACTATATCACAGATCCTCACAAATGAAAACCCTCTTATTCCCCAAACTGACTCTCATACAACTCCGCATAAAATCCATTTTTCTTAAGCAACTCTTCATGTTTCCCCTGCTCAATAATTTCGCCATCTTTCATTACCAGAATCATATCTGCTGACACAATGGTTGACAATCGATGTGCCACAATAAACGATGTCCTGCCCTTCATCAGTTTGTCAAATGCCTCTTGAATTTGCAATTCTGTTCTTGTGTCAATATTCGAAGTGGCTTCATCTAATATCAGCATTGGTGGATTTAACAACAAAATTCTGGTAATACTAATCAACTGTTTTTCTCCTTCTGACAATATACTTCCATTATTCTCCAAAACAGTATCAAATCCATTTGGCAACTTCTGAATCATCTCATAACTTCTTGCCTCTTTGGCAACATCTTCAATTTCTTCCTGTGTCGCATCTGGTTTTCCCAATTTGATATTTTCCAAAATCGTCCCATTTTTCAGCCAGGATTCTTGCAACACCATTCCAAACGATTTTCGTAAAAGCCTACGATTTACTTCCTGAATATTTTCTCCATCAATTAAAATTTCTCCCGAAGTTACATCATAAAAACGCATTAGCAAATTCATCAAAGTCGTTTTTCCACAGCCAGTTGGACCAACAATTGCCACTTTTTGTCCGAGGCTCAATCGAAAAATTCAAATTTTTGATCAATCTTTCCTTTTCCGAATATCCAAAATCAATTTTCTGGAAAACAACTTTTCCTTCTACATTTCTTAAATTTTTCTCTCCTTGAACTTCTTCCTCTTCATCTATTATTTTCAAAATTCTCGACAAACACGCCATTGCATTTTGCAATTCTGTCATCACACTCGAAATTTCATTAAATGGCTTTGTATATTGATTCGCATAATTCAGAAAACACGAAAGACCACCAACTGTCAAATCTCCTGCAATTACAATAAATGCTCCAAAAAGTGTCACAACGATATACACCATATTATTTACAAATCGCGTACACGGATTTGTAATCGACGAGAAAAACAATGCCTTCACTGACACTTTTTCCAAACTTTGATTGATATTTTGAAACTTTTTCACATTCTTATCTTCTTCACCTAAAGCAAGAATCGTCTTTTGATTTGTAATCATTTCATTTACAAATCCCGTCTCTTCTCCTCTTATTTCAGATTGCCTTTTAAATAAAGTGTACGTTTTTTTCGAAATATATTTTGCTAACAACAATGACAATGGCGACAAAATTACAACAATCCAAGCCATTTTTCGATTCATCGAAAACATAAAAAAAATCGTCAAAATAATCGTCATAATTCCACTAAAAATTTGTGTAAAACCTAAAAGCAAACCATCTGAAACTTGATCAACATCTGAAATGATTCGGCTTACAATTTCTCCGTGTGGATGGGAATCAATATATTTTAATGGCACTTTTTGTAATTTTCTTAACACATCATTTCTCAAATTTTGAGAAATCGAAAAAATAATTTTGTTATTTATGACACTTACAAGCCATTTTACCACAAACATTAGCATTGTCAATATTAAAATATTCCTCACAACCTTATAAATTTTCTCAAAATCAACTTGATTTTCTCCCACAACAAAATCAATTCCGCTTGGCTACGAGAATTGGTATATACAATTCTGTCAAAACGATAATTGTCGTTAAAATAAGAGAAAATATGATTCGCATTTTGTATTTTCGGATATATTGGAAACCATTTTTCATTCTATTTTCCCTCCTTTTTTGCTTGAGACTCATAAATTTCTCGATATATTTCACAATTTTCAAGCAACTCTTGATGATTTCCTTGCCCAACAATTTTTCCGTTATTTACCACTAAAATTTTATCCAGATTTTGAATGCTCGAAACTCTTCCGCGAAACCATTATCAATATTTTATCTTTCTTAACTTCCTCCAACTTCTCTCTTACTTTTTTATCTGTCGCTAAATCCAAAGCAGACATACTATCATCTAAAATCAATATTTTTGGATTTCTAGCAATCGACCTAGCAATCGTTAATCGTTGTTTTTGCCCACCTGAAAGATTTTTTCCATTTTCTTCAATCATTTCGTTGATTCCGTTTTCCTTTTTCTCCACAAATTCTTTGGCTTGTGCAATTTCCAGCGCATTTCCAATTTCTCGTTCTTCTAAATTGCCATTTCCGCGCTCTAAATTTTCTCGTATACTCCCTTTAAACAACACTTTATTTTGCATGACAATTCGGATATTTTCTCTCAAATTTCTCCAATCATAATCTTTTATATTTTTGCCATTGATTCTAATCTCACCGGAACTTACATCATAAAATCTCGGAATCAAGTTCACAATCGAAGATTTTCCACTTCCCGTTCCACCAATAATTCCAATCCATTCTCCCGTTTTTGCTTCAAAACTAATATTTTTAAGTGTTGCCTGACCTTCTTCCGTATAATTCAAACTGACATTTTCAAATTCCAAAACTATCTTTTCATCTTCTAATACTTCCTTTCCATTTTTCATCGAATTTTCCACATCTAGTAAATCCTCAATTCTCCTAGCTGATGCAACCGTTTTAGGAAGCAATAATAAAAGATTTGTCAATTTAACTAATTCAATCAAAATTTGCGACATATATTGATAAAGTGCAACCACTTGTCCTTGCGATATCACGCCAAAATTCACTTGTCTTCCACCAACAATCAAAATGGCAATAATCCCAAAATTGACAACCATATAATTCAGTGGATTACTCAAAGATGCAATTTTCGCAGTTCTCTGTTCCCAATTTGTATAGTCCCCATTCTGATTTTCAAATTCTTGAACCATTTTTTCTTCCATTCCAAAGGCTCGAATCACTCGAGTTCCTTCCAATGTATCCTTTGTAATGTTTAAAATCGCATCTTTCTTTCCTTGAATTTTTTCATATTTTGGAACACAAATTTGGGTTATCGAAAATATCATAATAATAATTACTGGAATAATTATAGCGAAAATACTTCCCACTTTTGAATTTATCAAAAATGCCATAATAAGTGATCCAAACACAATAAGTGGCGAACGAAGTAGCAATCTTAAAAATAGATTGACTCCAGTTTGAACTTGCCAAGTATCATTACTAATTCGATTAATGATGCTTGATTCTTGAATTTTATCTAAATTTTCGAAAGATAAATCCTGTACTTTTTCAAATAATTTCTGACGCAAACTACTTCCCAATCCAATCGATGCTTTAGCTGCAAAATATTGCGCAATGATTGAAACAGTAACGCCTAAAATTGCCAGTAATATTAAAACTCCACACATTTTTAATACATAGCTACTATCCGCACTTGAAATTCCCTTATCAATAATAGAAGCAACAATAATGGGAATTAGCAAATCAAAAATGGCTTCCAAAAGTTTAAAACTCGGCGCTAAAATTGTTTGTATTTTATAAAATTTCAACGTTTTTATAATATTTTTCATAAAAAAGCCTGCTTTCTTAATTTTAGTTTTAACCAATTTGTATCATATTTTGCAAGATTTTTCAAGAATTTTAGCCTTCAAATTCTATATACTCTTAAAATCCACAAATTTTTCTTATTTTTTTAAAAATTTTGGGGGGGACGGGGACACTCTTTCCAAAAAATTCACAAAAATCAGATTTTTCTTAATTCTTTGTCATTTTTGTACTATTTTCAGTTATTTCGAATTTTTTTATTTTTTTGAAGAGTGTCCCCAAAAGGAGCAACTCTAAAAATGCTTCTATCTTACTATTTTCAGCTAATATCCGTCCAAAATTCGCTTTCAAGACTGTCCCCGTCCCCATTAATAAAAATGCACGTTTAAAACGTGCATTTTTTAAATTTCTCTTTTTAAATTTCTCTAAATTTCTCTTTCGTCTTCGTTTTGCTTTGTAAGTTCTTGCGATTTATCTGGATTCCCATAAATTTTAGCTTTTAGCAACTCAAATACATTCCCTTTTTCTTGAATCGATCCTTTTATGATTCCTGCTAAATTGTTTCCTTCCGATTCCTTTCCTGCTAATCGTACAGCTTTTTGAGCTTCTTCTTTTAAACCCTCTTCGTTTGCTATTTGCTCTTTTGTTTTTAATGCAATTGAATTAGACATTCCATCGCCTCCTACTTAAATATTTCTCATTTTATCCAAACAAATATCAATTTTCTCTTTTGATATCGCTTGTTTATCTCTTAAATCATTTAATATTTCCATTGTCTGCGCCTTTTGCATATTTTGTAAATCCACAATTTTACCATTATAAAATATTTCACCTAAATTATTCTCCATAATCTCCCTGTCCTTTTAACATATTATTAAATATTTTTTGTGTTTGCATTCTTGCATCTTTGATAACAGCAATATTCATGACAGTTTCTTCGTTAATATTTGTTAGTTCGTTATTAATCGTGTCTTCAAGTCTAACCAATTCTATTTCTACAGGTTGTATCACAAAATTCTCAATTTTCTGTTTGCCAAAAAATCGATTTTTGATTTTCTCAAAAATGCTTTGTTTTCCTGTACTTAATTGTTTATCTTTGTTATAAAAAATTTCATTAATTTTACCAATCATTTCATCTTTACAACTAGATAGTTGTCTGACACATTCTTGCATTACAATTTCGTAATTATCTTTTTTACTTTCCGAAGCTTTTCGTTTAATTTCATCGTTAAACGTAATACTAAATTTGATATTGACAATCGCTATTTTCTGATTGTTTTGTGTATCTTGTAATTCATTATTAACTGCAATAAATCTAGTGTTGTATTCTTTGATTAATAAATCCAACATTGCTTCGTATTTTTTTAAGAAACCATTAATTTGTTTTTGATACAAGTCGGGATTTTTACCATAAAATCTAATTTGTTCATAGAGACTATTTTCAAAAGATTTTATTTTTTCTGTCTTCAATTTTTCGTATTCGTCAATATAAACCGAAGAAACTACTCGTAGTTCGTCTTGCTCAGCAGTAGTTAATTCTTGTAAGTTATTTACTAATTCATTTTCCAAGCTTACTTTTGTATTCATCTACTTTCTCCCTTTTCTTCCTTGGCAACTGTTTTGTCTTCTTTTTCCTTTTCCTTCAATGCTTTGCCAATTTCTGCAATTACTTTTTGATCTTTTTCTACTTTCTCACTTCCCATGTTTTGAACTTCCTTGCCTTTCGCATTTTCGATACTTTCTTTGGCTTGCTTGATTGCCTCTAGTGAAGGTCTCGAATTAATTGCTATTGTATTTTCCATCTCACACCTCATTTGCTTTATCTTTCATAATTTTATCTAACAACATTTCAATCTGATGATTGATTTCAGTTTTATCTTTTTGAACTTTAACTAAAATTGCTTTAAGTTCTGGTTCTTCTACTAAATTTAAATTAATCATTCTACCATCATAGAACAATTGTCCTAAATTATTTTTCATCGTTTTATCCTTCTAACATTCGATTAAATACATCTTGTGTTTGAATTTGAGCATCTTTTATGATTGCAATATTTTGAATTGTGTCATGATTAATATTCCCTAATTCTTCTGCTATTTTCTTTTCTAAATTTGCTAATTCTATTTCCGTTTTCTTAAATACCTTTTTTTCTATTTTTGATTTCGTGCACAAAATCTTCTTTATTTTTTCAAACACCGTTTGTTTTCTTACAATTAGTTGATTACTTTTTGCATAAAAAACCTGATTCAGTTTCTCCATTAATTCCACTGGACAATCTGATAACTGTCTAAAACATTCTTGCAAAACAATTTCATAATTACTCTTTTTGGCTTTTGTGGCTTCTTTTTTAATCTCATTATTAAATTCCATACTTAATTTCATATTGGTCATAGAAATTTTATGGTTGGCTTGTGTGTCATTAATCTCATTCATAATAGCAATAAATCTCGTGTTATATTCTATAATGACTTTTTCAATTAATTGATTGTATTTTTGAACTAATTCTTGTATTCTAATTGTCTGTTCATCTTTTATCTTTCCATAAAATAGTATTTGTTGTTCTATACTTTTTTGGAAATCTGCTAATTTTTCTGCTCGACATCTCTCATATTGACCAATATAAAGTGCAATTGCTATTTTCATTTCATTTTGCTCGATGTCTGCTAATTCACAGAGTTTAATCATTAGTTCTCCTTGTAAACCAGCTCTTGTAATCATATATTTTTCTCCAATTCGATATCTTTATTATATAAAATAAATACAAAGTTGACAAGTTTTTTACATAAATGTAATATAAATGTAATAATGCACAGTTTCTTGCGTTTTATTCAAGGTATTTGTAAAAGAGATTTTTTCGCATAATTCACTTAAATTGATATTCAAAAACGGCTACTTTTCAAAGTAACCGTTTTAATTTCACTTTTCCTCCAAAATTTTCTTCATTTCCTCAAATCTCTTTATCTTCGCTGTGGTTGTCTTAATAAAGTCTTCCGTTGTTAAAATCATATGTTTCATATATTTATATTTTGGCATTTCTTTGTTGATTTCCTTAATTTCACTCCAAACAACTTCTTCAAATTCCTCATCCGATAATTCCGCATATTTCTCTTTTCTCACATTCTCATCATACTGAATTTTTACCGAAACATCCACATCATCATCTTTTGGAAACCCAAACACCATCGACTCTTTCACAACATCAATCTTATTGACCAATTCTTCCAACTCTTCAGGAAATACTTTTTTCCCACTTTTCAAAACAATCACATTCTTTCTTCTTCCCGTAACAAACAAAAATCCTTCTTCATCAAAATACCCTAAATCGCCTGTATAAAACCACCCATCTTTCAAAACAGCGTTCGTCGCTTCCTCATTTTCATAATAACCAAGCATCACATTCGGACCTTTGGCACGAATTTCACCAATTCCATTTTCGTCCTTTTGAACCACTTCAACCGTCACATTTTTCATGGGAAAACCAACCGAGCCATATTTAATATATTTATCATTTTCCGCAGCAATCACCGGCGAAGTCTCTGTCAAACCATATCCTTGAATTGTTCGAATTCCCAATTCATTTAAATTTCTAGCAACTTCTCTATCAAGTCCAGCCGCGCCACTAATCATCAGTCGCATACTTCCACCCAATTGATTAATAATTTGCTTAAACAACTTTCTTCGAACATCAATTCCACATTTCAATAAAAAATTACTTACTTTTTTCACTCTCTGAATTAATTGGGCTTTTCCTTGTTTTTCAATTTCTTTTTCAATTTTTCCATAAATCGATTCAATTAACAACGGCACGCCAACAAACAATGAAACTTGATATTCTCTAAAATTCTCCGCAATATGTCTTAATCCATCTGGAAACGCAGTTGCCACGCCACTTGCCAACATAATCAATTGTCCAGTCGAGCCAAATGTATGATGATACGGCAAAAATGCCAAATTCACATCGCTCGGATAAAATGATTCTACGCATTTCATGGAATAAATATTTTCCGCAATATTGCGCTGAGTCAGCATAACACCTTTCGAAGCAGACGTCGTTCCCGACGTAAACAAAAGGATTCGCATTTCATCACAACAAATTTCACACTCTTTATAATCTGCTTTACTTTGCTCACTTCCTAAAGTCATTACCTCTTCGACACTTTTTACACCCTCCATTTTATCCATGCAAATGAATTCTTTTAAACAGATTTCTTCTTCATTTTTCAATTGATTGATAATATCAAAATATTTTTCCTCAAAAATAATGCAATCTGCTCTACTTTGCAACAAAGAATTGCGTATTTCGATATCTGTCAAACCTTTGTCAAGGGGAACTGCGGTCATATCTCCCAACAAAATAGAAACATAACTAAGTGCCCACTCATAACGGTTTTTCCCAATAATAGCAATTCTTTTTCCTTGTAAACCCAATTCAAATAAACCAGCTCCAAAACGATTTACTTGCTCACCAAATTCTCGATATGTTATCTTTTGGTAATTCACACTTTTCTCGTTTTTTTCTTTTAAAATAAATGCAATATTTTCCGCATACTTCTGGACTGATGCATTCATCATTTCCTTGATATTATTGTATTTTGGATAATCATAGAAATATTCTGTACTCTTCATATTTCCCCTTTCCCCATCTAGTTTTCAAAACTATTATATGTCATATAAAAAATAAAGTCAATTCTTTTTTGACATTTCATCTTATTTATGCTATACTTTTTATATTATATACGAAGGGAACATAGATTATGGATAAAATACAAGAAAAATTAAATCTTTTTTCCAATTTTCCACACCACTCCATTCCCAAATGGTCAGATTTACCTGAGATTGATTTATATATGGATCAAGTCATCGCTTTAATGGAAAAATATTTAACAGACAACCAATCACAAGATTCCAAACTCATCACGCCATCTATGATTAACAACTACGTCAAACTAGGAATCATGCCAGCGCCTATCAAGAAAAAATATTCGCGTGAACATCTTGCGTACCTTGTTATTATTTGCAGTTTGAAACAAGTCATGCCTATTTCTAATATCAAAACCATGATTGATAAAAAATTGCAAAGCAACACAATTTCCGAGCTTTTGGATTCTTATAGTAGTTTATATGATTTTACCTTCAAAACCCTTCTAAACACTTGCCAAACTTACTTAGATTCCAATGAATTCAATATAAAAACACCAGAAGATGCTTCTCTTTTTACCGCCATCGCGGCAGCCAATTGCAGAAATATCTCCAACAAACTTTTTTATATGAACCTATCTGCCAAAGACAAAAAATCAAGCAAAAAGAAAAAAAAGGAGAATTAAGATGACAAACCTAAAAGACTTTTTTGAAATCGATACAAATGATGTTCCAGTAAAAAAGCCAATTAACCGAAATGCTTATACTTTGGAAGATTTAAAATACAAATTAAAATGGATAAAAGCAGGGCAAGAATTAGGAGGAGAAGTTACAATGGATGAAATGTGTAATTTCTGCATAACACTTCCTGGAAAGGTTCGCACCGATAAAAGCGTCATCTGCCTTTCCCATACAGATTCTGTTGATAATGGCGGACAATTTGATGGTCCTCTTGGCGTTTATGCAGCCTTCAAAACAGCACAAGATATTGTAAAAAGTGGCAAACAAAATGCCATTAATTATAAAATGGTTATCTGCGCTTGTGAAGAATCCACGCGTTTCGAAGGAATAGCTTGCCTAGGAAGCAAATTCCTACGTGGCGATAATCTAGATTTTGACGCAATTATTTCCCGTGAAGGAACTTCTTTAAGGGAATGTATCGCTTATTTCAAAGCGGAATTATTGAAAGCAATCGAAAAAGAACGGTTTAAAACCAATTAGAGAAGTAGAAAGAGTTATCGAGCAAGACGAAATCGTAACTGCCATTGAAGGACACATCGAACAAGCCGACGTTTTGCGTGAAAGTGGAAAAACAATCGGAATTTGTACTTCCATCGTTGCTCCTTACCGTTTAAAAGCCGATATTTCCAACATCGAAACTGCCGCAAAATTTATTTGTCGTTTAGACGAATCGGCTAAAAAACCAGAAAACTTGCAAAAATATAGAGCAACTATACCAGAATTTTCCATTAAAAATAACGAAGAATTCATGGACTTAGAATCTTCGAAAATCATCACACTTCGCGTCAACGGAAAACATAATCATTCTGGCGCAACTCCAATGGACAGAAGACAAGACGCTGTTGTTGGTACTGCAAAATTTATCGAAAACCTTTCCGATAATCCAGACATTCAATTTTTGGAAACTTGTACACCAATTTGGGGAGCCAATCAAATTACCGATTGCTGTGAAATGAAATTTGCTGTCAACAACTTCGAGCAAAATGTCACTCAATTGCATAATGCCCAAAAAGATGCCGAACATTTTGCCAATGTGCATTTTGAAAGAATCGAAGGTATCGAACAACCTGACAAAGAATCTGGAATTTATGTTGATATCCGTCAGCAATTAGGTATGAATCCAAAACTTACCAGTGGTATGGTTTTTGAAACCGTAAAAGATGCAGTTAGCCAAGTTAAAACCAAATTTGATATCAATATTAAGGCAATGGGGAAACCGTATCAAACTCATTCTGACTTAATCACAGTTGCAACAAAAATTTGTGAAACAAAGCAAATTCCTTATGAAATTATACCTTCTAGAGCAGGACATGATATCGGAACACTTACGAAAAATCCAAACGCACGAACTACTTTATTATTTTGCGCTAGTAGTGGTGGAAGTCATAATGTTGATGAAACAACAACAGTAGAAGCTATTGAAAAATTGGTCGATGTCGAAAGTACGCTTGCGCAGGAAGAATTAGAGAGGGCAAATACATTGTATTGTCAAAAAGAAAGTAGTTTAGAGGAAAGATAAATTTCATAACACAAAAAATCAGCAACGATTAATGTTGCTGATTTTTTGTGCTATCTGCATTATTATTCTTTAATATTATAGCACATTTTTGCAATTTTGTCAACTTGAAGTGCACCCCAAAAGTTAGACAAAAAAGTTTAATAACAAGGA
>CANEDP010000017.1 GCA_947426305.1 uncultured Clostridia bacterium
GAAGTTTCCTCTGTATCAGAAGTCTCTTCTGTCGAAGTTTCTTCTGTGTCAGAAGTCTCTTCTGCCAAAGTTTCCTCTACTTCAGCAATAAGCCGAACCTCTTCATCTTTATAAGCTGAAAAGTCAAACTCTTGTACAGTTCCGTAAACATAGCTTTCGATTCCGTTATTTACGATAATGATGTAAGGTTTCAGTTTCACAACTGCTCCTTCTTTCATCTCGTTTTCCATAAACACTCCAGCCCACCCCTGGAATCCAGTAATGTCACTTGGATTGCCCGGGTTTTTTGAAGCTTTTACCACCATTTCATCATCGCCAGTACCCATAAGGATACCGACTTGGTTTACAGTGTAACCTCCAGGAACTTCATAGTCTATTCTGATATCTGAAATTCCTTTGTTAGGGATTATATCCCCAGTTGTCATCGTTACAATCGGTTCTTTGTCAACTTCCACAGCTGACCAAACTGCTGTAACAACTGTATTACCATGAATCGTGAAAATCAGTTCTTCAGGATTCATTCCAGCTTTTCCTATTCCTGTTACTTCCCAATGAGAGAAATAAGGTTCATCTGGATTCGAATAATCTGATTTTATTCTCACATTAATCGAAGATCCTTTTCTATAGCATACAACACCGTTAATTTCTTTGGTGTCGTATACTCCAACAAGTTCCATTGAGTCCTGAAGTGACAGAGTAGAATACTCTTCTTTTGCTTCAAGACTTGCCTCAAGAACTACATCAGAAGTCTGAGTAATTCTCTTGATTGCATCAGAAAGTCTTTCTGTCGAACCACCTTCTCCGGAGTAGACAAAATCTGTACTACCAGCAACACCTTCAAACAATTTGCCTTCATTTTCAAGAGTCCAACCCTTAAAAACATCATCGCCTAAACTGTCCATTCCTTCTGAATAGAAAGAATCCGGTGTTTTACCAGGCTCTACATAATCCGTATGGAAAATGCTTCCCCTGACTTTATAAGTTACAGATCTCTGAACTTCATTTACAAACTCCACAGTTATTTCTGTATCATTGGCAATTGTTATTGAAGTTTCTGGATTCGTTGCTATAATCACGCCCTGAGCATTTTTATAGTTTCCGAATCTAAATCCTTCGTTTGGATTTGCCACTAAAGTATACTGGCTTGCAGTAACCTTCGTTGTAGCTTTTCCATCTACGAAGTTTAAGGGCTTTCCGTCAAGAGTCACTTCTCCATCGCCACCCTTTTTAATAAGAGTAAGCGTGTATTCAACTCTTTTCTCAAACTTAGCAAATAAGCTAATATCTGAGTCGGCCTTTACTGTACATGAAGCACTAGTGCCTTTAATGTACTGTGTATCACCATCCCATCCAGAAAACCTGTAATCCTTTCTAGGATTAGCAACAATTGAATGTTCAGAACCTTTAATAACCTTTTTTGAAGGAACAGTCTGTCCGTCAATGGTAACACTTCCACCTTCCTGCGCGGAAACTGAAATTGTTACAGCTTCATCAAAGTAAACTTCGATTTCCATATCGCCGTCTACCGTGACTTCGTACGGATTATCCATAATCCGATCCTCTCCAAATCCATTAAAGAGGTAACCTGCTTCTGCTTCTGCCTCAAACGAAACTTTCGTTCCAGGTGCAACAGATTTGCTGGTTGCGGTCTGTCCGTCAATCTTAACAGATCCTTTACCTGACCTTGTTACAACTGTAACTGTTGCCAGATCAGCTGGATTTTTTTCAAATACAGCTACTAAAGTTGTATTTGAATCAATCTTTCTCGTCCAAGGGTTAATCCCCTCTTTCTGATTTTTCCAGCCTACAAAATGAGAACCTTTATTAGCTACCGCTTCGAATGTTACTTCTGTGCCAGCCAAAACAGTTTTGCTTGTTCCCTTGATTCCGTCAATCTTAACGTATCCGTCTCCTTCAACGGTTACTGTTGCTGTAACTTTCTTTTCAGGAACTCTATTGAATAGAGCTACGATTTTTTGATCTTCCGTTGCCTTATGGTGATACGGATTCTTGTCAATGTGCTTGTTCCCAACGATAAACTCTTCGAACTCATATCCTTCATCAGGAAGTGCTTCTACAACAGTTTCATCGTTTTCAAGAACTTTTTTGCTTGTTACGGGTTTACCGTCCATGGTAACTTTTCCACCTTTTCCTGCAGAAACAGAAATTGTGTACTCAGGTGTCTTCGAAATTACTTCGAAAACTGCAGTAACATCTGCATCAGATGTTGCTTTAAAGGTGTAGCTATTGTCGTTAGCCTTGGAAACTTCCTTGCCGTCGACTTTCCATAATTTGAGATCATGGTTCTCTGTCGGATTAGCTGTAATAGTAACGTTAGAACCTGCTTTTATGTTAACATACTGATAATTGTGAATTTCCTTTAATAAAGGTTCTTCACTCTCATCATCCGTTACACGAAGAGTTCCCATATTCTGAGTTTCAACTGCAACTCTGAGCTGATACTGAATTCTTACGAACTCAGCTGTTACTACCATTTCTTTGTCAATAGTAATTTCTAAAGTATCATCAATACCCATAGATTTTCCATTCACTTTCCAGCCTTTGAACTCATAGTTCTCTGCTGGTTTTGCTTTTAAAGTTACATCTGTGCCAACTTCAAATTCTTTCCAATTGAAGTCTTTTCCATCCATCATTACTGTTCCTTCACCAATCTTCTCAGCTGCAAGCTTAAAACTTACTTTCTTAAAAATCGGTTTTACAGTAGCATTTCCTGTTACCTTGTACTTGTAAGGATTGTCCTTACTTACAAGTTTTCCTTTGATTTCCCAACCATCAAAGAAATGATTCTTATCTGGTTTTGCTTCCAAAGAAACATTCTTGCCACTCTGAACAGTTTTCTTGGATTTGCCATCAACAGTTGCTGAGCCACCTTCAGTCTCTTCTACCCTTACAGTATACTGCTTAGGCTTAGGCTTTTCGTCAGAACCGCTGTTGCTATTTCCACCATTTCCGTTTCCACTACTGCTACCATTTCCGTTACCCTTGCCCTGGCTGTTATTATTGGGCTTTGAAGATGGGGTTGAGGAACTTTCTTCTGTTGCAGATTCTTCTACAACGGAAGTTTCCTCTGTAGTGGTTTCTTCTGGCAAAGACTCTTCTTCCTTTACAGGTTTCCGATTCTTATCAGAATAAACTGGTTTGGTAGAAGTAACAACTTCTGCTTTTTCTATCTCTGACGATAATTCGTCTTCAATAGTAGTAATAGCAGGAGCCGATTCTTCTAAAGATGATAGCTCTGTCCTTCCTTCTGATGACTCTTCTGACTCTTCTACAGAATTTATTTCCAGCTGTTCACTAGATTCATTTTCTACAAAGATGTCTCCGAAGTCAGGATCCGGTGATTCCGAATGGTTGGACGGCCGTCCAACCACTATTACAGCAATAATTGCCATAACTGCTACAAGTCCTGCAGCGCCTGTTAATAAGTGCCATAACGTAAAACTGATCTTTTTCTTCATAAAGATCTCTCCTTTCTTGTGAGCCCTGCATTTGCTAGGGCAAATGTTGTTTGTTTTATTCTATTTTTTGAAAACTACCTAATGGTAGTATTTTATAATTTAATTATACTAGATTTTTTTGGTTATGTCAATTCTTTTTTCACAAATTCTTGACAATTTTTGTAAAATTTTTAATTTTTTTTGATTTAGGTATTGTTTTTTTTTTTAAGTTATGTTAGACTATTTAATAGTCAGTTAAAAAAATGTAATGGAGGTGGCTTAAGAGATGGCAAAATGTATTTGTTGTAATAAGGAAACTACTTGGGGAAATGACCTTAGTATTACACGTTCACATATTAGTAAAAGAAATAGCAGAACTGTGAAACCAAACTTAAGAAGAGTAAAAGCAAATATTGATGGAAAAGTAAAAAGAGTTACAGTTTGTGCAAAGTGTTTGCGTTCTGGAAGAATCAAAAGAGCTAACTAATGGATGGAACAAAATATTTTATATAGAAAAAAATACTTAAAAAAGAATCACTTTTTTAAGTATTTTTTGTGTTTTTATGTATTTTTGATACCAAAAATAAACTTGACAAGTCCTCTGAAAGGCTTTGGCACTTTTTTTACAACAATCGTCATTTTTCTTCCCCCTATCTTTCTAATAATTTTTTAATTCCTGTTACGATTAATCCAATGGAAATAATACATAACCATACTCTCGGAGGTAAAATTAATATGAATAACATACCGATTCCAACACCTAATATACATCCAGCAATGATCTTCCCACATTTTTTAAAAAACATTTCTTTTCCTCCTTAGTATATTTTATTGATTTTCTTTGAATTATGTGAACAAAACTAGTTGATTCATTTGAAAATTTATGATAAAATACATTTAATTTATAAAAAGGGGCTTGGAATATGGGAAAAATTATTGCTAAAAATCCTACGGCTAGGCATAATTATATGATAAATAGTACATTTGAAGCAGGAATTGTTCTGACAGGAACAGAAATTAAGTCAATCCGAAATGGAAAAATAAATTTGAAAGATACGTATGTGAATGTCAAAAATGGAGAGGCGTTTATTTATGGAATGCATATTTCTCCATATGAATTTGGGAATATTTATAATAAAGATCCTCTTCGCAATCGTAAATTGTTGCTTCATAAAAAGGAAATTTTTAAGTTGGCTGGAATGGTTAAGGAAAAAAGTATTTCTCTTGTCCCAATTTCGATATATTTTCGTGGAAATAAGGTAAAACTTGAAATTGGAATTGGAAAAGGAAAAAAATTGTATGACAAACGCCAAGATATGGCTAAAAAAGAAGCAGAAAGAAAGATGGAACGTGCTTTAAAAGGTGGATTTTAACATCCACCTTTCTTTATTTACACTAATTGAGCAATTTCATTTGATTCCCCAGTTGCCCCAACTGCTTTTTCTTGTATGCAAACACCTTTAAATTCATCATTTCTTAAAAATCTTGCTAAATTCTTGTCCGTAATTCCTGTTGCAATAGCTAATTCACCTTGTGTTAATTCACCATATCCTTGGCTTTCGATAAATCCTTTTAACTTATGTAAGTCTGCCCCATCTTTTGATTGACATTTTCCGCATACTTCTGTTCCTGCTATATACATACACCCACAACGTGCACATTTTCTTGCTTCTACCATTTTTTATCCTCCTTTTGGTTGGTTATTTTAAAGTTATTGTATCATAAAAAAAGGAAAAAGCAAGATAAAAAATGAAAATTTTGTAATTTTTTGTCTTGTGGGCTTTAATTGTAATGCTACAAAAATTAATTGGTTTACACTTTAAAGTATTGTTTGTATAATTAGTTCAATAAATAGTATAACAAAAATTATTTTTAAAAGTGGCTCTATAATTTTGTGAGCTTTTTTCATTGCTAGTCCAGCTCCTACATAATGCCCCAACATAGAACTTATGGTAGCGGGAATTGCTACAGATAATATTACTTTTTTGTTTAGTATAAATGTTATCATAGCAACAAAATTTAATGAACAAACTATTATATTAGCATTTCCACTTGATTTTACTTGATCTATTTTAAATATTTTAATAAATATTAATATTAAAATAGATATACTGCCTATACCTATTGTTCCACTGTATATACCTACTATTAACCCTATTATTAAAGATAAAATAAGTCTTTTTTTGGGTGACAACTCTTTTACTACGTCTTCTTTTTTTGAAATCTTATCATCTTGCTTTTCTAGTCTTAGATATTTCTTTATAATTGAGAAAAAGAAAAAAGTTATGATTAAAAAAATCAATATATATTGTAAATAAATTTCATTTATACATAGTATTAATTTTGAACCTATATATGTTCCTAGTATGCATAATATGGAGAATATGATTACTAATCTTAATTCATAATTTTTATTTTATATATATCTCATGGCAGATACCAACATTCCCCAAAATGAGACAAATTTATGTGTTCCATATGCATAATGGACTGATAAGCCTGTAACTAAATATGTAGGAACACTTATTACTGAACCACTCCCAACAACTGCATCTATAATACCTGCAACAAATATCAATGGGCACATTAGGATTAATTTATAAAATTCCATCATTTTTTCCAGCCCTTCTCAAGTTTTTCAATATCTATCAACCATCTTTTGCTTAATCTATAATATATTTTATGGTCACTCAAATAAAATCCTTCGTATATAACTATTCCTGCTCTATCATATACTGAAAAGGCTTTTGCATGAGAAGAGTTAACTAATACTTTTTTTACTCCATTTTTTAATATCATAGGCAATACATGATTATACATCATTATACATCATTTTAAAACCTATTCCTCTATATTCCCTTTGAATTACAAAGGCTTCTACAACAGCATATTGTTCTATATTCTCAATTTCTTTTTTATAGTTTATTTTATCTAAAAATTCTCTTATATATTGTTTACCTTTTACCATGAATATATGTCCTACAATTTTACCATTAACCTCGGCACAAAACACATGGATTTCTAAATCTTCTCCATCTTCTATTCTATTTAATAAATTGTTATATTTTTTCTTATCATGCTCATACTCATCCCAATCATCATACATATTATTTTCTTTTTTATGTATTATATGTAATTTTGTAGGTTCAAGTATTTCCTCTAATTTTGATTTTATTTTATCAAACTCACTTTTACTTGATATTTCATAAAACTTAATTTTTTCTTTTTCCATAACTATTCTCCTTATATATTTACTAATATTTACAAAACATATCGAAATCAGGTATTACATATCTTGTTTTCGTTGTAGCACCGAGCAACACTCCACATGGCTCGTCCAAGGAAACATATCACAAATCGCCAATTTTTTTATTTCATATTTCCTCTCCAAAATTTTCAAATCTCTTCCCAAAGTCGCTGGATTGCAACTGACATAGACAATTCTCTTGGCTTCAACTTCTAGTAAAGTATCTAAAGCTGTTTTGTCACAACCTTTTCTCGGTGGATCAACAAAAACAACATCTGCATTGATTTTTTGCATCTTTATCAATTTTGGCAAAGCAATTTCGACATCGCCCACAAAAAATTCTGCATTTTCCATATGATTAATTTTAGCATTTTCTTTGGCATCGCTAATAGCTTCTGGAATCGTTTCTATCCCAATTAGTTTTTTGGCTTTATCCGAAGCGCAAATTCCGATGGTACCGATTCCACAGTATAAATCAAAAATCGTCTCATTTCCTGTTAAATTGGCATATTCAATCGCTTTGGCATATAATTTTTCTGTCTGAATGGGGTTGACTTGGTAAAAAGATAAATTGGAAATTTTGAATTGCTTGCCTAACAAAATATCAGTTACATAACCATTTCCAAATAAAATCTCATTTTTTTTGCCTAAAATAACATTGGTATTTTGGTGATTTAAGTTTTTGACAATGGTTTTAATTTCTGTATATTGTGTAGTCAAAAAGTCAATCAATACATTTTCTTTTGGAATTTTCCAATCATTTACGACTAATGTCACCATAACTTCATTGGTCTTTTGCCCTACTCGAATGACAATATGCCTCAAAATTCCCATTTGCTTCTCTTCATTATATGCAGATATGCCATTTTCCTTGGCAAATTGAAAAATGCTATTAGCAATTTTTTGTGCGAGTCCATTTTGAATTTTACATTCCGACGTCGGAATAATGCGATGACTTCGCTCCGCAAAAACACCCATAACAGGCTCTCCTGCCCCATTTATGCCGACTGGATATTGCAATTTATTGCGATAGTAAAAGGGATTTTCCATCGAAAGCACTTCATCGACAAAAATTGGTCTTCCCAGCGCCTTTTTTAGTGTATTTTGAACGGATTCTTTTTTCATTTGTATGGTATATTCGTAATCCATGTGCCTTAGGGCACAACCACCACATTTTATATAAGTATCGCATTGTGAAAGAGTTCGATGTTCTGATTTTTCCAAAATGTCTACTATTTTGGCATAACAAATTTGGGAAGTTACTTTTAAAATCTTAATTTTGACTTTTTCACCTTTGATGACCCCTGGAACAAAAATAACTTGTCCATCGATTTTTGCAATTCCTTCACCACCAAAGCCATTGTCCAATATTTCTACGATAAATTCTTCATTTTTCTTCATTTTCAATTCCTATCTTTCTTCTCGCTCTTTCTGTTTTGCTCCCCCACTTCTGGTTCTTTCGTCTTTATTTTGGATTCGTTCTTCATCTTTTGTACGCTGTTTTTCTTGCATTTTGAATTGTTTTCCCACGAGAATCGTGCGGTTGATAATCTCTAAATTGCACCTGACACGTTCTTCAAAATTCTCTTTTTGCGACTTCCTTCTTTTTTTATTACGCAATTTTTCAATTTTCTCTAATTCCTGTTTGTCAATCACACCAATAGCAATCAATTCATCTTCCAACGCGTCCAAATCTTCAATTTTCTTGATTTTTCGAATTTTCTTTTTGATTTCTTTTAGTTTTCTGATTTCATCGTTATCTTGTTTTAAGATTTTTGGCAATCTAAAAAATTTTTTCTTTTCCATTTTTCTCTCCCATTCCTACTTCATGCCACAACCCCTAACTCCCACTTCTCGGTTTCCTGCAAAATATTTTTTTCCCGCAAATGTCAAAAGATTAGCTTTTGCAAAATCTACTTGCTCCCTTTCATCTAAAATTCGCTCCTCACAATGCGTACAAACAACTTCTGCTACAAACATTTCATGAGACGCAAATTTCTGAATGTCCACCACCTGGCATTCCAAATTAATCGGACATTCTTCAATATAAGGAACATTTATCTTACTACTTCTTTTTTTCGTCAAGCCACAAAACTCAAATTTATTCACTTCTCTTCCTGACTTCGTCCCACAAAAATCCGCCACTTTTACCAATTTTTCATCTGGTAAATTAATCACGAATTCTTTCGTTTTCGTAATAATTTCATTTGAAAAACGAGAAGGTCGAATGGAAACATAAACGATCATTGGTTCAGAATTAATAATTCCGCTCCACCCAATTGTTGCAATATTGCTATTTTGCATATCCCCCGAAGAAACAAGCACCACTGGACTTGGAGCTACTCCTAATTGATTTGGTAAATCGATTTTCATACTTTTCTCTCCTTTTACTTTTTTCTAATATTTTATGTACGCCAAAAAAGTTTATGCCAAATCAAAATCCAAATACGCATATTTCCTTGTTTTAAAAGCAAGTGCCTTATCAATATCCTGCTTTGCCTTCTTAGAAATTTGGCTCACTCTTACCGCTTGCCCCGAAACTTTCACCAAAGGGTCAATATAGCGAACTTTCACTTTTTCAATATTCACACAATATTTCCCTTCCACTTTTTCATCACTTTCCTTAATTTCCTTCGCATTTCTCCAAATCTTAAAACATTCTACGATTTGATTTTCCCCACAATTCTCAATTTTCTCAATGATTTCTTTTTCAGAAAATTGGTACAAATCCTCCATTGTAATCAACTTTTTATCATATAATTTTCTCATCACATCTGCCAAAAACTGCATCGAAAATTTCGTTTGATTTGAATTATACAAAGAAGATAACTGACTTGCCACCTCAACGAATTTTTCTGCCATTTTTATATCTCTAAAACCAATTTCTTCAATGCCTTGCTCGTTTGTCATAATCTCTAAATTTTGATAAACTTCTTCAATTTCTTTTGTCTTCCACAATTTCGCTACTATACCAAATCCGTCCATCAAAACCATCTGAAAACGTATATTCTAAACGGTCACTCGCAAGTTTCGGACGCTCATTATCTGCAATTGGATACTGATGATAATTGTCAACTTCTTCGACTTTAATTCCATCTTCCTTCAACAAACACATAATTTCTTTTGACTCCGTAATCATTTTTGTCGTCAACTCTTCCGTCGATTCTTGACTCTCATAATCTCCATTCATAAAATCAACTGTATGTTGAAAAACTGGTGTACTAATATCATGAAAAAGTCCAGCCAAAGTCTGCTTTTTATCCTTCGTAAAATGCCAAATAATAAGTGCCACTCCCACACTATGTTCCAACGTCGAATACCAATCCTGTTGATACATTTTCGAATAAAACGTCCCACAACTTCTACCAATTCCACCAAGCCTTTGCATGGCAGGTGTATTCACATAATTTTTCAAAAAATCTGGTATTTCTTCTGATAAAATATGAAAATATTCTTCTATTGGTTTTTCTAAATTTTCAAAATAATGGTACATTTTTTATCTCCTACTTTTTGGCGAATTTTGTCGAACGTTTTTCCTTGCTTTATTAAAAATTCCGTAATATACTATTGACCCAAACAAGGAGAAGTCAGAGAGTGCGGTTGCCACCCCAACATAGATTGGAGGTGATGCCAATGATGAATGAAATTTTACTTTTGAAATTGTGCTTATATTTTTCATACATACTACTATTTACAACCATTATTGCATTTACCTTGATTATAATTTTAATTATAATCTTGTGTAAGTTATAAAAATTGCCCCATCTCTGCTATGCTATCGGAAGATGGGGCTTTCTCATCAAGTGGCAATCACAAAAGTGATTCTCCTTGTTTATTAATTAATTATAAACCATTTTTTGCCAAATGTCAATGATTTTCTTTCGACAAATTCACAAAAATTTTATCCACACATTTTCTCAATCAATTCTCGATACTGCTGTACAAGTCGATACAAACTTTTTTCTTGAATATATTCATTATCTTCATGTGCCGTAACTGGTCCTGCGCCCAATATTAGGCAATTTTTCTTCAAAAAACTTGCCTCTGTAATAAAATTACAAGTCTTCTTCGAAATCGCTGATGGATTAAAAAACGCAGACAATCGGTTTAAGTTTTGCACATCAGCTCTATATTTCTCCTTCAAAACCTCTATTTCTTGCACAATTTTCTCTTCTGACTTTGTATCAATTGTTCTAAAATCAACCAAAAATTCACAAAAATCTGGAACTGAATTAATTGCACTTCCGCCTTGTATTTTGCCAATATTCATAGTTGTATATGGAATCTCAAAATTTGGATTTTGCTCTTTTTTTATATCTACTTCATAAAATTCCTGTAATTCATTCATGAAACCAATCGCGTCTCTAATCGCACTTTTTCCTTTATCTGGTGTGCTCGAGTGCGCCTTCATGCCTTTGAACGAAATCTCATATTCCATTAATCCTTTACTCCCAACCATACTTTCATTATTCGTCGGCTCGCCAAAAATCATAGTATCTGGAAAGTCTTTTTCCTGTTTTATAACATCCTTTATCCCAGAAAATCCAATTTCTTCATCATAAGTAAAATATAATTTAATGCCTTTGCGTAATTTTCCAAAATCCACTTGTAGCACAGCCTCCATCATCGCAGCAATTCCACCTTTCATATCACACACGCCTAATCCATATAAGTTGCCATTGTTTTCTTGCATTTCAAACGGATTCGTTTTCCAATTATCACTCGCCTCAACGGTATCAGTATGACCTAAAAAACCCAAGTTATATTGATCTTTTATGCTCATGATCAAATATTTTCCTTTATAATCGGTACGAAATCCTTTTGCCTTTAGAATTTGCTCAATATAATTCATAATTTCTGCATTTTCTCTATCCTTTACTGTATTAAACCTCACCAAATTTCTCAATATATCTTTTACATTCATCTTTCATCCCTCCATTACTTTGCCTGATATTCTAGCATTTCGTAAATATTCCTGCTCTTTTTTCAGATTAATCTCCATGCAAAATCCAGAAGGTTGCCAAATTTTTAAAAATTCAATTCCTTCCACATTATTTTTATCAATCGCAGTCGCCAAACTTCCACTGCCACAGGCGGTTTCGTAATATAAAGTATCAATTGTTTTTACCCAAATAATTGGATTTATTTTCGTTTTTTCGTTTTCTCTTTCCAATAAGATAATTCCCACCGCATTTTCCGGAGTATCAAACCTTTTCATAATTTCCTTCCATTCATTTTTGGCCTTATTTTCATTTTTTCTTAAATCTCGAATATACCCTTTTGAATTTTCTTCATCAACTACAGCAAGCAAGATTCCATCCAATTTCACAAGATTAAACTCGTCCCTTTTTTCTATCATATCACTAATTTTTTGATTGATTTCTAAATCCACATAAACATCTTTTTGCTCATTTATTCCTCCTCTTATTTTTCCTTTATACCCCGAAACACTCAGCTCAATCTCTCCACTATTTCCTTTCAAATATTCCCAAATCGCGCACCTCGTCGCATTGACGCAAAATTCTCCGCCTGCCATTTGCAGTTTCTTTTCTTTTGGACTAATAAATCCAACTTGTTCAACATCTAAATTTTCCTTCAAAATTCTATCATTTATGGCTTTTTTCTGTTCCTTCGTATAATTTTGATCCGTCACAATAGCAGTTTTATTTCCGCCCGGATTCAATATCTTATAATTTTCCATTTCAATCACCCTTCCTTTACTTTTGATACGAAAAAAAGACTCTTTGTAAAAATTTTATTTCCTACAAATAGCCTTTTTAATCTATCTAAAACTCTATCGTAGGCACAGCACTTTTAGCCTGTACCTACGCATTTTTTTGAATACATAGTTACAAGCTCCTACGATGATGATGCAATTGATTTAATAATATTTTGTCATTCATACTTGACTCCTTTTCTTTATGATACCATAATTTTTCTAATTTGTCAAATACTTCCACAACTTCTGTCAAAATTAATTTTTTTTTAATTTTTTGTAACACTCTTCTTTCTGCACTCATATTATGCAACATACAGATCAATTTCTACATAGAAAATTTTTTTAAGGAGGTAAATTTTATGTTTGATAATGGAAATTGTGGTTGCAACAACAATAATAATTGTATCTGGTTGATACTTATTATTCTTGTATTATTTTGCTGTTGTGGAAATAACAATGGTGGGTGTTGCAACGGATAAGGAGCTGTAAAAAAGCTAAAATATTGCGTGAGAAATTTTGGGAAATACCCAAAATTTCGCTCGCTCTTCTTTAAGAATATAGCCTTTTTTACAGCTCCTTATTCATTTCTTCTTCACATTCCTCTAGCAACTCAAAACTAATTCTTCTTAACTGTTTACTTGCTTCAATTACACGAATTTTAACAGTATCCCCCATTTTGAAAACACGATTTGTATGTTCGCCAATTAGTTGTTTTCGGTCTTCATCATACATATAATATTCCTCTCCCATATTTTCAAATCGAATCAAGCCCTCCACTGTATTTTCCAATTCCGCAAACATACCAAATGACGTGATAGAAGAAACCATCGCCTCATATTCTTCTCCGATTTTATCTTCCATAAATTCGGCTTTTTTGATACTTTCAGCTTCTCTTTCAGCCTTTGTTGCCACTTGTTCACATTCGGAAGAACTTTTTGCATATTTTTCGCTATCCGCTTCAAACTCTGTTTTCAACTCATCGTTTGCTTCCCAATATTCTGAAATCATTCTATGAATAAATAAATCGGGATATCTTCGAATCGGAGAGGTAAAATGGCAATAAAATTTGCTAGCAATGCCAAAATGACCTTTGTTTTCATGCTCGTACCTCGCCAATTTCAAAGTTCTTAAAATTAAATTGGAAACGACTTTTTCTTCTGGTTTGCCGTTTTACTTCTTCCAAAACTTTCGCAAATTCCGTTGGATGAACCTTATCTTGATTGATATGAATTTTATACCCAAAATTCCACAAAAACTGATTTAGTTCTTTCACTTTGTCCAAATCTGGCTCTTCATGAACACGATAAATAAACGGAATATTCAACCAATAAAACTTTTCTGCAACACTTTCATTAGCAGTTAGCATAAATTGTTCGATAATTTCATTGGCAAAAGTTGTCTCATATTTTTTCACATCAATACATTTTCCATTTTCGTCCAAAACAATTTTGCTTTCTGGAATATCCAAATTCAAATACCCAGCCTTCACACGCCTATTTTTCAAGATATGTGCCAATTCTTCCATTAATTTGAAATCTGGAATATAGGCTTCATATTTTTTAACGATTTTCTCATCTGAATTCGTAATGATTTTATTGACATCTGTATAACTCATTCGCTCTGTTACACGAATGATTGACTTGTAAACATCTGAGGCAACTACTTTTCCATTCGAGTCAATTTCCATTAAACAGGAAAGTGCCAAACGGTCTTGCCCAGCATTTAAACTGCAAATTCCATTGGAAAGTTCAACTGGAAGCATGGGAATGACACGATCAAATAAATACACGCTTGTTCCTCGAAAAATCGCTTCACGGTCCAAATTCGAACCTTTTTTTACGTAATGACTTACATCTGCAATGTGTACGTCCAATAAATAATGTCCGTTGTCCGCTTTTCCGACCCAAACAGCATCGTCTAAATCTTTGGCATCTTCGCCATCGATTGTGAAAATATGCATATTTTCCTTTTGGCGTAAATCAATTCTCTTTTTTTCATGGTTGATTTTCAAGTCTTCTTCCGTAATTTGCTGTGAAATTGATCTTGCTTCTTTCAAAACACCATCTGGAAACTCGTTTGGCAAGTCAAATTCTTTGATAACGGACAATAAATCAATTCCTGCTTGATTGCTATTCCCTAAAACTTCTTCAATTTCACCTTCTGCGTTTTTGCCTTTTTCAGGATATTTGGTGATTTTGACAACAACTTTGTCGTTATTTTTGGCTTTTTTGCAATGATTTTTGGAAATGAAAATATCGGTTCCTAATTTTTTGTCGTCTGGCACAACAAATCCAAAATTTTTGTTTTTTTGAAACGTACCAACTACAGTTTCTTTATCACGTCTCAAGACTTTAACGATTTTGGCTTCTGCTCTTTTATCTTCTACCTTTTCGGTTAGCATTTTAATTTCGACTGTGTCGCCGTTTAGGGCGTTTCCTACAAATTTGGAAGGAATGAAGATGTCTTCTTTTGACTTGTCCTCAAATTCGACAAAGCCAAAACCTTTTTGGTTGGCTCTAAAAATTCCTGTGATTGTTTCGATTTTTTTCTTTTTACTCATGTTTCTCCTTTAATTTGGCAGGTTAAAACCATGCCTCTATCATTTTGTTTAATATATCATATTTTATGCAGGATTTCAAGAGAAAACAAATTGCTTTTTGTAATAAGTAATTTTGAAAGGTTGCATTCTTATAGAAAGTATGATATACTTTATTTAATACTTTTTGTAACTATTGTTTTGAACTTTTTATCTTTAAGGAGGGATAACTTATGTTTAAAAGGAAAACAGTCATTGACGTACTAGAAAAACACAGCATTACATTTTCCGATGAAGTTTTTCCTAAGATTTACAGGAAATTTCATCGGGAAAAATGCAAATCAAAAGTAAAAAGCATCAATTATAAGGAACTATGTCAACTTCGATATAAGAACCCTAATAATTGGCTTCACATTATTCAAGAAGACATTTATAAGGATTCTATTGATTCTTACTGGGAAATGGACCCTTTTAAAAATGCTGTTATTATTGTAACGGCAAATCATTGCTTATTTGGTATTTTTTATCATACCGTTAGAATTTTCACCTACAAACCAGCCACATCATATGATATTATACCTCTACGGAACTTTTCCTCTCTAAAGATTTTTTTAGAAGCTAATTCTAATTCATTTTACATATATCAATACAATGAAAATTCTGGCAAAAGTTCTTTAGTAACACAGTTTGAAAATGTGGATAGCAATGATGAAATTATATGTGTTTCAAAATATTATCCTTACATTGTTTTGAAATATTAACTGCTGATATGACTAATATTCTTTTTCAAGGATACCAAAAAGTTCTTGCTTTTTGGTATCCTATTTCTATTTTTTTAATAGGCTTGCTTATTAAAAACTTTTTTATTTCTCACTTTTAAAATAAAATGCACTTTCTCAATGCTGAGTACAAAAAAGCCATCATACTAGACTACTTTCTAATACAATGACTTTTCTTTTCATAATTCAACTAATACAAATAGTTCTCCGGATTTAAGGGCGTTCCATTTTGTCTAATCTCTAAATGCAAATGTGGTCCTGTTGAATTTCCTGTTGAACCAACAGCTGATATAACTGTGTTTTTTTCTACTTTTTGCCCTACAGTTACGTAAATTTGACTACAATGTGCATAATACGACTCAATTCCATTTCCATGGCTAACAATAACTAAATTACCATACGAACCTTTGCGATCTGCATACGTTACAGTTCCTGCTGCAATCGGTGTAATTGGTGTACCTGTTGATGTGGCAATGTCTAATCCAGTATGGGCTGAAGAACGAATTCTACTTCTGGCACCATATCTTGATGTAATCGTTCCATTGATTGGTCTTGCTAAATTAATTCCCGCAATGGTTCCAACATTTGTAATCGTTTTAGTAGAAATAATTTTACTTTCTTCTGCTTTACGCTTTTCTTCTTTTGCTGTATTGTATTCTGAGATTTTCGCCATTTTAATACTGTTTAAAATCTGCACTGCTTCTTCTTCTGACTGAATTTTGTAATCCATTGTGTATTGTTCAATAATTCCTGCATTTAATTCAATGTTTGAATCAAGTTCTGCTCTCATGTTATCAATCATAGTTTTGGCTTGTTCTTCTGTGGAAACAGTAGTTTGCACATTTCCATCAATGGTTACAGCAAAAATTCGATACATCGTTATCGCAGAATCTTCAATCGCTAATTGCACTTGCTTTTCTTCAAATCTTTTGTTTTTGTCAACCAATTTTAATTTATATTCTGGCGCAACCAGTTGCTCTCGAAAAGCTACATTTCCTGAAGTATCTTCAATGTAATTTTGGATTTTTACTTCTAATTTTTCTTTATTTTTGACATATCCTAACTCTTGACCTGCTAGCGTTACCGCATATGCAGGTTTGTATTTGATGAATACAACGCTTAAAATAAGCATTGTACCAATACTTATTATTTTTAGGGCTTTTGTTGTTTCTTTTGTGTAATATTTTACCCAATTTAATAAAATAAACATTCACTCCTTTTCTTTTATCATTGTATAATATATAGAAGGGCATTTTTACCCAGATTTTTTTGTAACATAAATATAATTATACCATATTTTGACAAATTTTGCAATCTACATTTGTTGCTATAAACCTATTTTTTGAAAATTTTTGCAAAATTATGCATAATTGGGAGTGGATTTTTTTACCATTTCTTTTTGTAGGTCGTTTTTTCTCTCTTTTTCTCACTTTTTCGATATGGTTGATTTTTTGAATTCTTATTTTTGTTGTGTATTGGCGATATTTTATTCTATTATTTACGAGAGGTTGGTCAAGACCAACCTCTCCATGTTTAATTTAATTTCATGGATAGTAATTTGCTGACACCTTTTTCTTCCATAGTAATTCCATAAACCGTGTTGGCTGCTTCCATTGTACCTTTTCTGTGTGTAATAACCAAAAATTGCGTGTCTTTACAGAATTTCTTCAAATATTCCGCAAATCGATACACATTGACATCATCTAAAGCAGCTTCGATTTCGTCAAGCACGCAAAATGGTGCTGGATTGATTTTTAAAATCGCAAATAGCAATGCAATCGCTGTAAACGCTCTTTCTCCGCCAGATAATAACATCATATTTTGCAATTTCTTTCCTGGTGGCTGAACCTCAATCTCAATGCCACACTCTAGAACATTTGCTTCATCTGCCAAAATCAATTCTGCTTTTCCGCCACCAAATAATTCTTGGAATACTTCGCCAAAATTTCGATTAATCATTTTGAATTGCTCTGTGAATTGTTTTTTCATGGTATCTGTCATTTCTTCAATGACTTTTTTTAGCTTTGCCATGGCTTCTTCTAAATCGAGCCTTTGCTCGCTTAGGAAATCATAGCGTTCTTTTACTTCTTGGTAGCGTTTTATCGAATCAATATCGACACTTCCTAAATCACGAATTTGACTCCTCAAAGAAGTGACTTGCTTTTGAACCTCAAGCGGATTTTCAATGGTAGGAACTTCTTCAATGTTATTGGGTGTCAATTCATATTCTTCCCACATTTTATTAATAATTTCATTACGCTCAAAATCGAATTTCGATTTTTTGATTTCTAATTTCGAGATTTGATTTTTAATTTCTTCTTGTTTCTTATTCTGTTCTTCGATTTCTTTTTCCAAACCGTTTAATTTCTCATTTTTGCTAAGTCTTTCTTGCTTCAAATTTTCTACTTTTGTGGAACTATTGTCTACTTCTGTATCTAAATCCTTGATTTGCTGATTTAAGTTTTCGATTTTCTGTTCTAATTCTTGATTTTCTTGAATACTTTTCTCCATTAATTCTTTTTTATTCGTAATGGATTGTACATTATGCGTAATTTCTTGCTCTATTCTTTCCATAATTTCATTCATCGACGTTTCTCCTTCGTCAAAAGACGATACGGAAATTTTCAAATTCGTGATATTGAAATTCAAATCATCGATGTATTTTTGATTTTCTTGGTTAGCCTTTGTAAATTCGTTAATTACTTCATTTAACTGCTGATTCTCCTCATCTATAGTATTCACTTTTTGGGCTAATTGTTCTTGGTTTTGCAAATTTTCTTGTTTTTCTTGTTTTATTTTTTCAGCATCTTCTCGTAGTTTAGCCAGTTTGCTATCAAATTTGACAATTTCTTGCTCCATTTGTTCCATTTTTTGACTTTCGGTTGCATATTCAATTTGCACTTCTTGTGCTTGTTTTTGCTTTTCTTCGAAGGAATTTAACATATCTTTGATACTGTTTTCGTAAGTTTCTTTTTCTTGTTCGAGTGATTTTATTTTATTTTCTAATTCTTTTAATTCTGTTTCTAATTTTTTGATTTCGTTTTCTCTTCCCAAAATACTCACAGTCTTTTGAACCACTGAACCGCCAGAAATCATACCAGATGGATTGATAACTTCGCCTTCTAATGTAACGATTTTGAAGGAATATTTGTTTTTCTTCGCTAAGCTAATGGCAGAATCCATTTCTTCTACAATCACCGTTCTTCCTAGCAAATTTTGTACGATGCCTTCGTATTTTTTATCGTACTGAATTAAATCAGAAGCAATTCCGATGTAACCTTTGATTCCGTCCCGCAAGAATCGTTCCCAATTTTTGCCCTTTGACAGAAGTAATTGGTAAAAAGGACGCTCTTCCCAATTTATTTTCTTTTAGATATTCCACCAATTTTTTGGCTTCTTCTTCTGTGTCAGTTACAATATTTTGCAGACTTCCGCCAAGTGTCATTTCAAGCGCAGTCTGATATTTTTCTTCTGCAGAAATTAAATTTGCCACAATGCCATGAACGCCTTTTTGCAAATAATTGTCTTTCTCAATCGCATTCATCAGCAATTTGACACTTTTTTGATAGCCCTCTTTTTCCTTTTCCATTTCCTTCAAAAATTTACATCTTGACTCTTTTATGCGGTATTCTGACTGATTTTGGTTGATTTTTTCGTCAAATTCTTTTAATTTGGTATTGCTATCTTCTTTTTTTAACTGAATTTCTTCCAAATCCTTGCTTAAATCGTTTTTCTTTTTCTCGATTTCGTAAAAGGCTTTGGATAAATCTTCTTTGGTAGAACGAGTACCGTCTAAATCAGAAATGGTGTCTTGAATCTGAGTTTTTAGGCTATGTTCTGTTTTTTCAAGATGTTCAAAATTGGCTTTTTGAGAGGCTTGCTCGTTTGAAATTTCATAACGATTATCAGTATTTTGTTCCACTTTTTTCTTTTTTTCTTCGATTTCTAATGCTTTTTCCGAAAGCGTTTGGCTGTATTTTGCTAATTCTTCTTCTTTTTCTTTTAATTCTTGCTCGTATTTTTCTTTATTGGCAAGCATATCTTTTCTTCGTTCTAATTTTTGGGCTTTTTCTTCCTCTAATTCAGTATTTTTCTTTTGCAATTCTTGGATTTCTTGGGTGTATTGTTCATGATTATTGGTATTATTCGAAATTCTTTCCTTGCTAATTCCAATTTCACTACTAATTTGTTCCTTCTTTTTAGCCACTTCAAACCCAAGATTTTGGACTTTTTCGATTTCTTCAATTAATCGGTCAATGGCATCTTTCACACTTTCTTTCTCACTTGCTAAGTTATTGCATTTCTCATCTTCTTTGACTTTTTGCGTCTCAAAAATGTCCATATTTTCTTCGATTTCTTTAATTTTTGCCTTAAAATCCTCAATGTTATGTACAAATAAACCAATTTCGATATTTTTTAGTTCATCTCGCAAATGCAAAAATTGTTTGGCTTTCTCTGACTGAATTTTTAGTGGATTGATGCTTGTTTCCAACTCAGAAATGATGTCATTGACTCTAAGCAAATTGAGCTTTGTATTTTCCAATTTTTTCTCAGACTCAATCTTTCTAGCACGATATTTCACAATTCCTGCTGCTTCTTCAAAAATATGTCTTCTGTCTTCTGATTTGTTGCTCAAGATTTCATCGATTTTTCCTTGTCCAATAATAGAATAGCCGTCTTTTCCGATTCCAGTATCCATGAATAATTCTTGCACATCTTTTAGTCGACAAGCTGTTTTATTGATAAAATAGCCTGATTCGCCACTTCGGTAAATTCTTCTAGTTACCCTTACTTCATTAAATTCGATGGGCATTTTTCCATCTTGATTATCAAAAACAAGGGACGCTTCCGCATATCCCAAGGCTTTTCGATTTTGGGTTCCGGCAAAAATAATATCTTCCGACTTATTTCCACGCAAAGATTTCATGCTTTGCTCTCCTAAAATCCAACGAATACAATCGGAAATATTACTTTTTCCAGAGCCATTCGGACCAATGACAGTCGTAATTCCATCTTGAAAATCCAAAACCGTTTTGTCCGCAAATGACTTAAATCCATACATTTCTAAGTTTTTTAAATACATTTTATTTTTCCTCTTTTTTAATTTCGCTTTTTTTATCATATCTTAAATTGAAAAAATAAGCAAGTTTTTTGAGCCAAAAAAAATAGAACTGATAATTTCAGCCCCAATTTTTATATTATATGAATTTTTATGAATTTTTCAATTCTTCTTGCTTCTCCAAAATTTTACTCATATTTCGATATCTGCCTTCTTTTAACTCTGCCAGATACGCTTCTGGCTCGAGATTCTTGTCCAAATCTTCTAATTCTTTATCAATATCATAGGGAACACGCACAAATTCAAAACTGAAATTCGCGCCATATTCTTGTGCTCCATATTCGCCTTCTAAAATCAAATAGTGAATCGCGGTTGTTTCTAAGACATTGCTGTCTTTTTGGTCATCCCTTACCACATTAAAACTATTTCCCACACTTCCGACATTAATCAAAGTTTTATTATAAAATTTATTCATAAAAGGCGCGTGTAAATGCCCATAAATTACTATATCCGCATTTTTCTGGGAAACCGTGTTTTCACTTGGCTGAAACATTCGATATTTACTTTCATAACTATCTTCATTAATCATAACGCCTGTTTTCTTTTCTGGATGCGCATGAAACAAACGAATCAAACTTCCACTCATATAAAATTCATATGAGAACGGCAAACTTAACAAATATTGTTTCGATTCTTCTGAGAGCAAACTGTTTAGCCAATTGACTCTAGCATGCATTAATTCCACAGATATATTGTGTTTGCAAACTTGATGACGTGATAAATCCAAATCGACATCACAATTTCCTTGCACAACCACTTCACAGTTTTCTCTTACTAATTTGACACATTCTTCTGAATGATAGCCTTTTTCCACAATATCTCCCAAACAAAAAATCTGATCAATGTTTCGTTTTTGGATATCTGCCAAACACGTTTTTAGCGCTTCCAAATTTCCGTGTATATCGGATATAATTGCGATTCTCATACTTTTTCTCCTATTTATAAACTTTATCTAAGTGTACAAATCTTATTTTTTCGAAATCATAGGTTGCAACTGGTCTTCTTAAGGCGTCATAGGTGTGGGTGGCAATCAAAATATCGCTTAAATAACGAATATTGCCAATTTCTACCACAATTAAACTATGCGTAAAACGTTGCCCATTGCTGGAAAGTTGAATTAAATCTCCAATTTGAATTTCATTTTGACCGAACTTCCACAGCGTGTGGACCAATGGATTGATTTTTCGTTAAAAAATCATATAAAAATTCTACGCCAGTCCACGATGGAGATTTGTTGTTTGCATTTTGGTAATACCACGAATTCGTATTCATAACTCCACTTCCTGCATAAATGCATTGGGAAGCAAAATTCGTGCAATCTCCGCCGATTTTTTCATAGTCGTAATACGCAGGATTTCTCGAAAGTGCCCACCTATTAGCATATTCGACGCATTTTTGTCTGTTATAGGGTTGTTCTTTCATCTTTATCACCTTAAACCTATTGTATGCCAGTTGTTGGTGATTTGTACATGATTTATTGTTATTATATGATAAAAATTATGACAGGTCAATACCTGCCACAATTTTTAAAATACTTCCTTTGGAATTTCCCATTCAAATTTAGCAAATGGATTTTCATTGACACAAACAAGGTTAGCTTCCATTTCTTGCCTAAATCTTTCCTGTTTTTCTTTATTTTTACTTAAAATTACTGCACAATACTGATTTTGAATCCCCTTCATCTCTTCCATCACTTCTTCAAATTCCTCTGTTTCGTCAAAAATCTCAATTTCATAAAAATTTTGAATCGCATAATTTCGAATCGTTTGAGCCAATTCTTCGTATATTTCACTATCATAATAAAGTGTTAGATTAAATAAAGGTATATTCTGAACTTTCCTATTTTTCATTTTTCGAAATCTCATATAAGCATTGGAATTTCCCAAACACACCATTTTATCGGGATTGATTTTCTCGATTTCTTCACAAGTCAAATTATTTTCCAAAAGAATTTTTTCTCCCTGACCAACCTCATTTACAATCTTGACAATGGCTCGGTTCAGACCATAACAACAATCCTCGATTCCAATTATCAAATCTGTTTGATTAATCAAACTTTCCATACAGAGTAAAGCTGTTATATAAGGATTTCCATAATGCTCCACTAAAATTTTTTGTTTTGTTTTCGTAATCGCCTTTTGATTCTTAAATTTCTTAATCAAATCAATCAATCGCTGTACATCAAATTCAAAAGAATTGACTGTTTTATCCTCCTGCAATATTTGATTTAAAACTTTGTGATTTTCTTTTATCAGTTCAATCACTAAATTGACCAATTTTAAATTCTCCATTTTCTCCTCTTTCGATTATCTTACTAATTCTCTAGCTCGTTCAATTCTCGCTACTAACTCATCAATTTTTGCCATTTTCTCTTCACTATAACCACTTTCAACAGAAAATCCCAAATGTTTCTTCAATCCTTTTCCCCAACTCTTAGAATGAATGATTTTATCCGCTTTTCCTTCTTCCATCAATTGAATCAAAACCTTTCGATTGATTTTTCTATCCTGTTCAATTTGTGATTTATGATTTACAAATTCCTCTTCTGACATCACATAAGTCGCAGAACCATGATTAATTTTTGTTCCTTCTTTCGTCCCTTTATACATTTTTTCAATGACAACAGTTCCGTTCTCTACATTGGGTAACGTAAACACAACTGTCCCATCTAAATAGGCTTTGGAAACGCAATTCGAATCCATCTGCGAGAACAATTGCCAACGATAAACTGGATCTGTCACATATTTATTTCTTTTCATGCCTTCTGTCACATTTCTTCTTTCTTTGCCATTACTAGATTTTTCCCCATAAGTAATATCTTTTGAAATACAAACTGCTTGAATTAAATACATTCTAGCCTCATTTTGCGCTTTGATTTCTTCTTCGTTTTTTCCTGTTCCATCAAAGCTACTAAAGATAAAATTCATTTTTTCTTCTTCTGACATATGCGAATTTCTCAACACTTTATAGACTTTTTTCAAATCTAATTCTTTCGTCATTAGTAAATCTTTGGCATCACGTGGTTTCAATTGTTGATTGGTAATTAAATCATACACAATTTCTTCTCCATTCCAATCCATTAACATTCGAATCGGCAACAAATCCGATTGATACAACTTTTTGAAATCTTCTTTGTAATCACTTTCTGTTTCATAAATTTTCTCAACAATTTGTTCTGAAAGTTTTGTTTGTACTTCTGTTTTCTGTCCCTTTAACTTGACTTCTCGAAATAATAAAGCATATCTTTCAAAATCTTTAGGATTACTCGCATCTTCTTTCGTTTTTGTATAATAACCCATCATTTCTTCAACATTTACCTCTGATTTTAAATCATACAAAGCATCACAATCAAGCGCTTTATTCAAATGCATTTGATTGCTCATGTACATCTTTACTAAGTCTGTTTTATCAATCAATCCTTCTTGATACAAATAATCAACACTTTCAATCTTATACTCTCCAAGAATTGTCAAAGCCTTCCTAATTTCTTCAGAAGTCAAGCAACCAAATGCTACCAAGGTTTCAAAATTATAAGGTTCCTGCTTAATCAATTCTTGTTTTTCCTTTTCAGAAAAATTCATCAATGGAAAAACACCAGTTTTTATAACTTCGTTTAATGTTTCTTTTCCATTTAAAAGAGCTTCTCTCATCTTATTGGTTTTTTGTTTTCCAAAATATGATTTAACGCCCTTCGTGCTTGTAACAATTCTTTTCAAATCATCGGTTAATTCTTTTACAGAATATCGCATATATTCCTTTTTATCTTCATATAACACACAAACTTTGGCATTCATTGCCATTTTAGGATTTATTTTTCGACTAACATATTCCATAACCACAGCACAATCGTTATTTTGTGTAAATGTGACATAATCAAAATAATCTCTCAATACCTCTTTTGCTCGATAGGCAGATAATAGCATTATTTTTTCAATATCAATTTTATCACTATATTTCTTTATTACATTTCCTAATTCTCTTGTATAAGCTAATTCTTCCAAATCTTTTAGTTCTTTTTCTGAAAAATTTTTTCCTGATGCTTGATGCGTTCTTTTACAATCTTCTACTAATTGGTAAAAATTTGCTTGAACGACATATTCTAAAAAGTTCCCATTCCCATTATAATAGCATAAGCAATCTCTGAAATCACTAGCACTAATATTGGATACTACTTTTTCTAACATTTGGTGTTCTTCCATATCCTTTACTAAAGCATCATTTTTTTGTTTAGTAGTAGTAGGATTTTTTGGTCTTTCCAAAAAATCATTAACTGTGTAAAAATATTCAATTTCTGAGCGCCCATTTTTCTCTGTAATATAAGGTAATTCTGGATTGACATCTTTTAACAATTCTTTTGCATTATTATAGCATCGAGTGGCTTGTCTCCTATGTTCATTGGATAATCGATATTCCTTTTCTTCCAATGCTTTTCTTAAATTAATCGCAATGCAAAATACCAATCTTTCTTTATCAACATTATCTTCATGATTCTTAAGATAATCGATTACTTGTTTAGGTTTACAATCAAAAACATTAGAGCCTTTTATCTCAATTACTACATATTTCAGTTGTTCAACTCCAATCAATCCTCCGACTTTTCCAAAAATTTCATCTAAACTCATTTGACTAATTTTACTTTTCGCCATAAAATCTCTCCTTCTTTTTTATTTATCCCTCACCTTTTATTATATCATATTTTCACATAAATGTCAAATTATGTAAATTCTAAATTTTCCTATTTTTATTTTAAAATAATACTTGCAAATTTTCAGATTAAACGATATAATCTTTTTATAATAAAGAAGTGTATTTTACACTTCCATAGAAAGGATGGGATAAATCATGAAAATAACCATTACAGGAAAAGACCTAAAAGCAACAGACGCAATCAAAGATTATGCTGAAAAAAAATTAAATCGAATTGAAAAATATTTTGATGAAGAAAATTCAAATGATGTTGAAGTGAATGTTACCATTAAAAACGAAAAAGACATTCAAACTGCTGAAATGTATATCTATACACGCGGAACTTCTTATAAAGCAGTAACAGAATCAAGAGATTTATATGCTTCGATTGATAAAGATATCGATATTTTAGAAGGACAAATGCGCAAAACCAAAGCCAAAAGAGAAAAAATGATGAAAGATTCTTCCATTAAACAAATTACCATCACAGGTGATGAAGAAAAACAAATCGAAAATGAAATCATCAAAAATGCATATTATGATGTAAGACCAATTTCAATTGAAGACGCCAAAATCAAATTATCTGAAAAAAGCGGAAGCATTTTTTATACCTTTATAAACGTCGATACAGGCAAAGTAAATGTTATCTTCAAATTAAAAGACTCCAAAAATTTTGGTTTAATCGAACCAGCCAATTAAAAATTTTTCAAAACAGGTAATTTTCCAAAAATTACCTGTTTATTTTGTTTCTATTGGCACATCATATATATTGAAAATACATTATATGTTTTTTCAATATATATAGCGGAGGTGAATAGAAATGGCAAGAAATAGTAGAAAAGCAGTTCCAGAAGCAATGGATTCATTAGACAGATTTAAATATGAAGTAGCTTCAGAAGTTGGTGTTAACTTAAAAAATGGTTACAACGGAAATATATCTGCAAAAGACGCTGGAAAAATCGGTGGACAAATGGTTAAAAAAATGATTGAACAAGCTGAAAACCAAATGTTAAACAAATAGTTTTAGTGAACTATAGATAATTTTTAATAAAGCGGGTTTAAAAATGAGTTTTTCTTATTTTTAGATCCGTTTTGTTGTATAAAACTAGGAGCACAGAAAAACCATGCTCCTATTGACCGTATTTAGAATATCAACTCTTTAATTGCTATAGCAATTTCCTTCTTCGTCTGGCATTCGCCTACCACACCATTCTTACCAACAATCATTGCCCAATGCTTTCCGCCTCCGATTTTGGACAAATCATTGGCAACAATGTAATCTGCCTGATTCTTTTCACGCAATCTTGTCGCTACTGTTAACAGTTCCTCTTTACTCACACCATCAAGTAACTTGAAACCAATCAGTTTCACACTGGGTTCTAACTTCTTAATCATGCCAATTACTTTTGGCGTCAAGCTGTACATGGTCATCAGATGTGGCTCATAAGACGACATCTTTCCACTGTTATCTGAAATAACGCGTGGATTTTCAAAGATTTCCATAAGCCTTTGCTTAGTCATTGCTTCTGGCAAAGTATTTTGGAATGTCTCCCAAATTTCTTCTACCAGTTCTTCTGCCCTTATGGAATATTTTCCTGCATAATCGCCTACCGCAGCAGAATGAATCACGATATCAATCTTATTTTCACGAAAGATTTTCTGCAAAGCCTCGATTAAGTCTTGCGTCGACTCAATTGTGACATACTCTATCTTGGAACTATCTACACGAGGCTTATACGACATCTTCGTAGAAATGAAAAAGATTCTCTCAATTTCTTCTGCCTTTTCTTCCAAAAATGTTTCTGCAAAAACACAGCCAAGTGCACCGGTTGACATATTGGTGATTTTCATCACCGAGTCAATTCTTTCATTCGTAGGTCCTGAAGTAATGATAATTTTCTTCTTCATGTTCTGTTCCTCCTTTTCATAAACTGGTTACCACTACGTTTCTTGGATTATTGATATAGTTATCGCTCCTTCCAAACCTACTTAAGGCTTCTGGAACGATAAACTCGCCATAAACGCACTCTGCCTTTGTTGGTGACAATTTTCTCGATATGAAGCATACCCTTTTAGGATTTCAAATTTCGTTCCGTTTTGAAAAACGACTGTCCGATTGATTCCATCCTTGTAATAACTTCCAGCAACAACAATCTTGTTTGGCTTTGAAAATGCTTGATAAGTTTCTTCAAATTGGGTCATGTACGCCATTTCAGGAAACAAGGTAATATCTGCTTGGTTGTTTTGCATCATTTGGAATGCTTTTTTGAATTGTTCTTCCATACGATCCGTCTCAATCAAATATTCATCTGTGCTATTGCAATCTAATGTCATATTCAACTGAAACATCCATACTGATAAATATTTATCTATCCGCATCTTCTCTACTCCTTTCGATTTGATACTTGCATTATACCTAAAAAAATGATATAATTCAAATACATATTAGTAATATTTATTATAATCGGAGGTTATATCATATGAATATCAATTTTGAATACTATAAAACTTTTTATTATGTAACAATCTATGGAAGTATTAGCAAAGCCGCTAATTTTCTACATATCTCGCAACCCGCCATCACTAAATCCATTCAAAAATTAGAACAAGAATTAGATATGACGCTTCTTTATCGAACCCCCAAAGGAGTTTGTTTAACCGAAAATGGGAAAATATTTTTTGAATTTATCAAAAACGGCGTTGAAAGTTTTATGAATGGCGAGCATAAACTAACTGCACTTAATCATTTAGAAACCGGTCTCCTTAGAATTGGTGCAAGCACGACTATCACGAAATATTTTTTACTTCCCTATATCGAAAAATTTCACAAAACTTACCCTAAAATTGATATTTCAATTACCAACCATTTAACCAATACACTATTATCCTTATTAAAGAAAGGCAGTCTTGACTTTTTATTGGTTAATCTTCCTATGAAATCGGATGACAGTTTAAATGTAATTCCTTGCGCGAAACTTCATGATTGTTTTGCTCGGAAATTTAGAATATAAAAAACAAATTACGGAAGCCATTTCTCTAAAAGATTTGGTCACAAATTACCCAATTATCACCCAAAAAGAGCCCTCTAATACAAGAGCCTTTTTGAATTCCTTGATGGAAGAAAATCATATTGACTTTCATCCACAATTTGATATTGTTAGTTATAGTTTAGTGAAAGATTTTGCCAAAATCGGCATGGGAATTTCATATATCACAAAAGAATTTACCAAATCTGAATTACAAAACAATGATTTATACCCTATACCAATTATCGAAAAAATACCAACTAGGCATTTGCGGAATCGTAACAACGAAGTCCACCATCAATACGCTTGCTGCTCAAAAACTAATGGATAGGATTCTTGGTAAGGATTAATGGATATGCTTTACTATGATACTTATTGTTAATATTATTTATAGAAAAGAAACCCATAAAGTCTTCAAACTCTATAGGTTTCTTTCTTTTTTACAGATTTAGGAAATTCTTCAGAACTCCCACTACTTCCTCTGCACTTTTACCTTGACCGATAAACTCTTTTGGAATTTTACCTTCATCCATTCTTTCATAGATTTCATAAAAATCTTCAGAAGAATATCCAATAATAGTCGGTAAATTCCATTTCTACATTTGCATTTGCCATCATAAAGCACTCCTTTCGTATCGCATTGTAGATTATGTTTATTCAGTTTACCTTTTAATTCTAGCACAATTTACTTTTATTTGCAATACTGATTTACTTTCATTTTTCCTTTGCTATCAAGTCTTATCGAAATTTCTCCGCACAAATCTGTTCGAAATATTCTACTTCCGTAAATTCTGCAGTCTCTCCAAAACATCTTTGTTTGGATGCCCATAATTATTCTCTCCCACTCCAATGACTGCAATTTTCGGTGTAATTTTCTCCAAAATTTCCTGAATCGACGATGATTTTGAGCCATGATGGGCAACTTTCAAAACATCACAATCCAAAATATTGGAATTCTCATATTTCTCCAAAATCTCCTTCTCCGCCTTTTCCTCGATATCTCCCGTAAACAGCATACGAAAGTCGCGACACACAAATTTCGCCAAAATGGAATTATTATTAATTCCATTCTCAGAAATCATGTTTTGGCTATCTGGCCACAAAATTTGAAATTGACTATATTTATCAATTTTGACGACATCTCCTGCTTGCACAGAAATTACTTTTACATTTTTGGCTTTTGCCACTTTCAAAAATTCGACACAATTTTCATATTCGCAATCTTGTTTGCCAAGAATAATCGTATCTACTTTTAAGTTTTTTACAACCGCAAACAATCCACCACAGTGATCCGCATCAAAATGGCTAACCATCAAAAAATCAATTTTTGTGATTTTTCGGTCCAGTAAATAAGGCACCACAACCTGTTCTCCATAATCATAATCTCGGTTATTTCCCCCATCAATAATAATATTTTTTCCCATTGGACTTTTGATGACACAGCAATCTCCGCTGTCCCACATCGACAAAATAAATTTTCAAATCGTGTGGAATCAAAGATACGATTTTTAGTAGCATTACCACTACCATTACTAGCGCAATCAATTTCTTGCCATGCTTTTTTAAGATTTGGCTCGTTCGATTACTCAAAATAAAACGCAAAAACTGGAATTTTTTCTGATGAAATAAAAATATAACTGCACTGATTGCCACATAATACAAAATTATCATCCAAAAATCTGGTGTCGCCAAATACATTTTCGAAAATGGCAATTGACTGCAAATTTCAGCAACTTTAAAAATAATTGCAACCAAAAATTCTTCCACTATTGCAAAAATCGCGCCAATTTGCGGAAACAACAAACCAATTATCATGCTGATGTATCCAATCGCTAAAATTGGTCCTACAAGAAAATAAATCATCAAATTAGAAATTAAAAAAGTAAGCGAAATCGTATTAAAGCAATATACCATCATGGGAACAATCAAAATTTGCGCTGCAAAACTCACTAAACATACTTCCAAAAACGATTTAACAAACTTCGACTTTATCTTCCCTTTGCATTCTAAAAATCGTTTCAAGAATTTGTGAAATAACACAATTCCCAAAGTTCCACCAAACGAAAGCCACATTCCAACTGCAAAAATATTAAATGGATTAATAAACAGCAACACCAAAAATGTAAACAAAATTGTCACATAAAAATTATTTTTTCGGTAAAAATTCTGACTAATTAGTAGCATTCCACTCATAATACACGCTCTCATACATGAAGGCGCGCCACCTGTAATCAGTCCGAAAAACGCTAGCATACAAAGAATCAAATAATTTTTGAGTTTCCTGCCATTGACCAATTTATCCAAAACCAGTTGCATACCAATCATAACATACGAAACATGCATTCCTGAAATTGCAAGCACATGCGACATACTGCTATTTTTGAAATTTTCCTTGATTTCATCATCTAAATGCTCACTATCGCCTAGCAAAATTCCTTGCAAAAAAGCATTGGTGTCTTCCGTATAAATTTTTTCTAGCACTTCGTAAAAATTTATTTTTAAATCATAAATTTTTTCTATCACACTTGGCTGATGTTCCAAAATTTGCGGATTTTTCGAATACAAACTTCCATAAATTTTGCTTTGTTTCAAATAATTTCGATAACTAAATCCCTTATAATTTCGTGCCACATCGCCTTTGGAAAATTCTCCTTCAAATTGCACAATGTCTCCATATTTCAAATCACAGTCTTGGGAAGTGTACAAAATCAATTTAGTATTTTTTGTCTTTTGCATATTGGATTTCACAATTTTGACAACATAACTATTCGAACGCGCTTTCTCAGTTTTAAGGCTTACCACTTTGGCTACAGCGTTTAAATCACACATTTCTGGATATGTTTTATCAAACGAAAAAATAAGGGCTATATTTTTGATTAGCCCCCATCCAATTAAAATGATTAATAATATTTTTATCAATTGTTTCATGGCTAAATCTCCTTTTTATAAAATTTAGCCCCCAGCATTTTTTTATGTATACAGTTCGCTATTGACAAACTGCATTTCTTAGACTGTAATTCACTTTGTTCAAACAGTGCCAGCAATTCTTCTGGCTGTTACAAATCTCTCCGAATAATATGAATTCGTATTCAAATTATCCGTAACCACTCCCCTTCCGAGGATTAGCACTATGAATAAAATCTCCTGAACCCATATAAATTCCACAATGCCCAATTTTTGATTTTCCGTCATTATAGAACAAAATCAAATCCCCAATTTGCAAATTCGCTCTTTCAACTACATCCCCCAAAGATGTTTGATCCGCTGCCACTTGCCCCAATGTATAGCCAAAATGACCAAAAACATAACGTGTAAATCCAGAGCAATCAAAACCCTTTTCCGGCGTACTTTGGCCTAATACATAAGGATATCCTAGATATTGTTTTGCAAACAAGATAATCTGGTCTCCTGCAATAGATGAACTAATTTCTTGAATCATCTGTTCATTTGTTTCATTCGTTTTTCTCTCTTCTGTACTGCTTCTTGAAGTTACGTCTTTTACTTTTACCAAAGATTTGCTAATATAGCCTGAACCAATTCTTGATGTAATTTTATAGAAATCGCCTTCTTCCCCTGTGATTGTTACAACATCGTCCTCGTCTAACACATCAAGAATTCCTGCGTTTTTCGAAGCGCCCTTTCGAACTCTTGCTGTCTCTACAATAACAACTGCCGTTCGATTAGAAGAAGTTGGTTCTGCTGGTTTCTTCTCTGGCTCAGCAGGTTTTTCTGGTTCTTTGGGTGGCTCTGCTGGCTGTTCTGGCACAGTATTTTGAGCAGGTGTTGTATTTTGTGTTGGCTCAGGATCTGGAACTACTGGCTGAGTTGGTTCTGCTGGTTGTTCTGGTGTTGTTGGAGTTGAGATGACTGTTAATTTTTGTTTGGTTACCCAACCAGATACTGTTTGGTTCGTTATTTTATACCAATTTCCTAAATTTGCCTCAATCGTTACACTCGTTCCTTGTGCAATTTCTGTTTTGGCAGTTGTTGATAAATTAGGAATCAATCTAATTTTCGTAGTGCTTGGTAATGTGATAGTTTGACCAACTGTAATTTCTTGCTGTGTTTCATGGCTTACTGGCTCATTTGGTACCGCATTTGGATTGGTTTCTGTTTGATTTTGCGTGTTTGTATTTTGCGGTTTGTTTTCATTGGAAACTGTGTTTTGAGTGGTTGCATTAGATGGCGTTTCTGTCTTTTTCTTTTTAAAGAATTCTGCTTTTGCAAAACCAACTTTTTCTCCTACTTTTACTTTATACCATTCTCCATTTTCTTCTAAAATTTCCACTTCGTCATCTTGGTAAACATTGGTAATAATATTTGCACTTGTCGACGCCGATTCGCGAATGCGTACAGCAGTTGCACTTACTGTTGCAGTTTCGGCAAGAGAAATATTGGCTATTGTTAAAGTTATGAAAATAATGATACATGGTAAAATGATTTTTTTCATCTTTGACATCCTTTCTGATTTTATAAGGTTGGCAACTTCCCTTTCGTTGCATAAGTTAGCTGTAGCTCACTTACATTCGAACATCTAACTTAATGTGGACTTCTTGTAATTGTTTTGGAAATACCGTTGATGGCGCTCCCATCATAGCATCTCGTGCTTTTTTGTTTTTTGGAAATGCTATCACTTCGCGGATCGAATCTTCTTTGGCAAGTAACATGACAATTCGGTCAATTCCTGCTGCTGCACCAGCATGAGGTGGTGTTCCAAACTCAAATGCATGAAACAATGCACCGAATTTTTCTTTCACATTTTCTACGCTGTATCCTGCTATTTCAAAAGCTTTTATCATAATATCTTGGTCATGATTTCGAACAGCTCCTGATGCCAATTCATAGCCATTTGCAACTAAATCATATTGATAAGCATAAATATCTAATGGATTTTTGGTTTGTAAACTTTCCATTCCACCTTGTGGCATCGAAAATGGATTGTGATTAAAATCAATCGTCCCTTCGTCAGATAATTCATACATTGGAAAATCGACAATAAAGCAAAATTTATAGACATTTTTTTCTAACAAATCGAGTTCTTTTCCTAATTTAATTCTTACATCACCTGCGATTTTTGTGGCTTTTTCTTTTTCATCTGCAATGAAAAAGATGGCTGAGCCAGGTTTTATTCCCATTTTTTCAAATATCTTCGTTTTTCTATCATCATCAATAAATTTGCTAATTCCGCCATTTAAGGTTCCTTCTTGGTCAATTTTTACCCAAGCCAAACCTTTGGCATCTAATTCGGAAACTGCAAATTCTGACATGGCATCGAAAAATTTGCGTGGTTTTTCTTCGCAATTGGAAACCGCAATAGCTTTGACGTTTTTTCCAGCAAATGCTTTGAATTCAGTACCTTCGAAAATATCCGTTAAATCGGAAATCACAAGCGGATTTCTTAAATCTGGCTTATCGGTTCCATATTTTTCCATGGCTTCTTCGTAAGGAATTCTGACAAACGGTCCTTCGTCAATTTTCCAATCGGAATTGGCTTTAAATACGTTTGGAATAACGGTTTCAATCGTTTTAAAAACATCTTCTTGGGTAGCAAAAGCCATTTCAAAGTCCCATTGATAAAACTCACCTGGAGAGCGGTCCGCACGTGGATCTTCGTCTCGAAAACATGGCGCAATTTGGTAATATTTATCAAAGCCAGATACCATTAATAATTGTTTGAATTGTTGTGGCGCTTGTGGAAGCGCGTAAAATTCGCCTGGATGAAGTCTACTTGGCACAAGAAAATCGCGTGCTCCTTCTGGTGAAGAATTGGCTAGAATTGGCGTTTGAATTTCTGTAAAATCGAGTTTATCCATTTCGTTTCGAAAATCTCTTAAGATTTTCGAACGCAATTTGATGTTTTGATGAATTTTTTGGTTACGCAAGTCCAAAAAACGATATTCTAGGCGCAAATCTTCACGAACATTTTGCCCTTCTACGTTAATTTCAAAAGGAAGACTTGCTTTACTATTTCCCAAAATTTCCAAATCGGTTGCCACAACTTCAATTTCACCAGTTGCAATTTTGTCATTTTTACTACTTCTTTCCATTACTGTTCCGTTGACTGTTATGGTACATTCTTTATTAAGATTTTTGCATTTTTCCGCAAGTTCTGCCTTTTCATTAATGACAATTTGTGTGATTCCATATTCGTCACGCAAATCAAGAAAGAGCATTTTTCCCAAATTTCGAATCGTTTGCACAAAGCCCGCCAAACGGACTTCTTCTCCAACATTTTTGATGGACAATTCGCCACAATTGTGGGTTCTATATTGATTTTTCATGTTTATTTCCTCCCAAATCATTTTGAAACATAGTCTTTCAAAATGGTGGATTTATTATATAACATTATTTTGAATTTTTCAATTGTTTGAAGGAAAATTTTTAATTTTTTATTCACAAAAAAGGAACGATTGTGAAGTGAACCCCATTTTGTTCACAAGAAAAAAAGGAACGAATAAGCGAAAGTTT